>JBPPMG010000519.1:0-14588 GCA_051305935.1 Thermoanaerobaculia bacterium | reverse complement strand
CATGATCTTCGCCGGCTCGAGGGGAATGACGATGTCGGAGCTCGACGCGCGCATGTTGGTCAGGTGCTTGGCGCGGCAGATCTGGACGACCATTTCCGCTTCGCGCGTGTTCTCACCGACGACCTGGCCGCCGTAGACCTTCATGCCGGGCTCGACGAAGAGGATCGTGCGCTCCTGGATCGACGTGATCGCGTAGGCGGTCGTGTCTCCGCCTTCCTTCGCGACGAGCGCGCCGCGGCCGCGCGAGGCGATCTCGCCGCGCCACGGGCCGTACTCGAGGAAGGTGTGGTACATGAGACCCGTGCCGCGCGTCTCGGTGAGGAACACGGTTCGGATGCCGAAGAGGCCTCGGGTCGGGATCTTGAACTCGACGCGGACGCGCCCGGTGCCCGGGTTCTCCATGTCGCTCATCTCGCCGCGGCGCGTCTGGATCATTTCCATGACTTTGCCGAGGTGCTGTTCCTCGACGTCGACGACGAGACCTTCGTACGGCTCGAGCTTCTGGCCGTCGATTTCCTTCGTGATGACCTGCGGGCGCGAGAGCGCGAACTCGTAGCCTTCGCGGCGCATGTTCTCGGCGAGGATCGAGAGATGGAGCTCACCGCGTCCGGCGACGTCGAAGCGGTCGGCGGAGCCGGTTTCCTTGACGCGAAGCGCGACGTCTTTGCGCAGCTCCTTCTCGAGGCGGTCCTTGAGGTTGCGCGAGGTGACGTACTTGCCCTCGAGCCCCGCAAACGGAGAGTCGTTGACGCAGAACTGGATCGACACGGTCGGCTCGTCGACGGCGACCGGAACCATCCGCTCGGGATCTTTCGAGGAGGCGAAGGTCTCGCCGATCTCGACGTCGGCGAAGCCGGCGATTGCGACGATCTCACCCGCCGCAGCGGATTCGACGTCGGCCTTGCGCAGCCCCTCGAACACGGTCAGCCGCTGGATGCGCGCCTTCTTGTGCGTCCCGTCGTGGAGCATGAGCGTGATCTCTTCGCCCTGCTTCACGGTCCCGCGCTCGATGCGGCCGATCCCGAGGCGACCGACATACTCGTTGTAGTCGATCGAGCTGACGAGGAGCTGGAACGGGCCTTCGGCGTTGCCTTTCGGCGGTGGAATGCGCTTGAGGATCGCGTCGAGCAGTGGGCGGACGTCGTCGTTACCGTCGTTCGGATCGTTGCGGACGTAACCGTCGCGCCCCGAGGCGTAGAGGGTCGGAAAATCCATCTGGTCGTCCGAGGCGCCGAGCTCGATCATCAGGTCGAAGACCTCGTTGAGCACTTCGGTGCAGCGCGCGTCGGGACGGTCGATCTTGTTGATGACTACGATCGGAAGTAGCGCGAGGCTCAGAGCCTTGCGGAGTACGAAGCGTGTCTGCGGCATCGGGCCTTCGGCGGCATCGACCAGCAGGATGACGCCGTCGACCATCGAGAGGATGCGCTCGACCTCGCCGCCGAAGTCGGCGTGGCCGGGGGTGTCGACGACGTTGATCTTCACCTCGGGAGGGTGAACGAAGACGGCGGGGAGAGCGTGACCGCTGGCCGTCGGGGTCGCCTCGTGGTGCACTTTGTGCCCCAGGGCGTCGGGCTGATCGACGAAATAGCGGATCGAGGTGTTCTTCGCCAGAATCGTGATCCCGCGCTCGCGCTCGAGGTCGTTCGAGTCCATGACGCGCTCGTCGAGGTTCTGGTTCTGGCGGATGGCGCCCGACTGCATGAGCAGCGCGTCGACGAGGGTCGTTTTCCCATGGTCGACGTGGGCGATGATGGCAACGTTGCGAATGTCGTGTCTGAACTGCATGCGGGCTGTCTAACGCGCGCGGAATCAATAGATTCCCGGGAGGCAGGCGAGAGGCGACAGGCGAAGGGCCCGGGAGGCCAGAGGCCAGAGGCCACAGGCCAAAGCAAACGAAGGAAGTACGCGAAGGCTGCTGTGATCGTTGACACAGGACGGCCGCAGTTACCGCGGGGCGGTGCGACTCGCGTCCTTCACTCGCGCTTCTCGCAACCCAGGCGTTCTCGGTATCGTGAACCAGAGACCGACCATCTCCGCGGCATCGCACGCGCTGCCGCCTGCTCTGGCCTCTGGCCTTTGGCCTGTGGCCTTTCGCCTCTCGCCTTCCGCCTACCCCTCAGTACTGAACCTTGTAGTCGTAGATAAAGGGCTTCGTCGTCCCTCCCTCTTCCATCATCGGGTAGAACTTTGCCTTGCGGATGGCCTCGGTATGCAGGTCGGTGAATTCGGTCTTTCCGGTCGTGTTCTGCCACATCCGGACGTCGGTCACGTCGCCATACTGGTTGACGCCGACCTTCAGCAGGATCGTGCTGCCGCGGCGGCCGCGTTGCGCGACCTCGGGCGGCGGGATGCGGAAACGGATGTTGTCCTTCGTGCTGCCCGCTTCGTGCTTGTCGGCGACGAGCTCGGCGCTCCGAACCCAGCCGAAGTGATCGAACGAGATCTTCACCTCGCTCCAACCTTCCTTTTCGCTGACGATCGAGACCGGCTCGGTGATCCGGCGCTTCGTGGCGACGGGCGCAGCATCGTCCGGGGCCTCCCGGATCTCGATGTCCGCGGCGGCGAACTTGATGGCGATCGTTTCGCGCGTCGGGGGAACGACGACCGCCGGAGGGCGAGTCGAGTAGTAGTAGGCGACGCCGGCCGCGATCAGGAGAAACAGGACGATGGAGAATCGTTTCACGATTTGCCTCCTGCGGCGAAGGTTACGGCAGGCTCCTGTTTCTCTTCTGTCTTCGCGGTCAACGACAGGTGTGACGCAGGGAACCGAGTGCCAGTGAGAGCTGAACCGGCCCGTGTGAGCGAGGTGCGTGTCGTCACCGCCATTTGCCAAGGAGGCTGCTATAAGGTAAGTCGTCTCGGCCGGCGTCTTCCCCTGCCGAGGCGGCGACCCGATGAACGACGCTCTCCTCTTTGCCTTGATCCTGATCGGCTGGTTCGTGCTGGTTCGCGTGATCCTTCCGCGACTCGGCGTGCCGACGTGACAGGGCCCCTCCTGCCGCGTGCCGGAAGGAAGCGAGAAGAACCAAGACAAGAAAGCAGACCCCGAGGTAGATACGAGATGATGGAAGTGACCTTTCCCGGTGGCGTGGCTGTCGAGGCGACATTCCGTGGCCACACTGTTCGAACGGATCAGCCTGTTCCTCAGGGGGACAACAGCGCGATGTCGCCGTTCGACCTTTTCCTCGCGTCGCTGGCGACGTGCATGGGTTTCTACGCGCTTCGTTTCTGCCAGGAGCGCGGAATCGACACCGAGGGTCTCGGCGTGACTTTGTCCACGCAACGCGACGAGGAGAAGAAGCGCGTCGCGAAGGTCGTCGTGGAGTTGCGCATTCCCCAGGGTTTCCCCGAGAAGTACCGAGGCGCGATCCTTCGCGCCGTCGACCATTGCGCCGTGAAGCGCCACGTCCTCGAGCCACCGGAGTTCGAGATCGCGGTCGTCTGAAGCAGGCGAGAGGCGAGAGGCGATGAGGCGAGAGGCGATGAGGCGATGAGCAGGCTTCGATTCGTTCCAGGAGCGGAAGCAGCGGCTTCCGCCGAGGAAGAGCGCAAGCTGGCGCATGCGCACTCCACATGCGTCGCGTAGCGACGGCCGAACTTAGCCCCCGGTCGAAGACCGGGGGAATCGAACGTGAAAAATGCACGCGTCGCGTAGCGACGCAGGATCGGGGAGTGAGCTAGAGCCGCTCCGCGCTGACTGTCGCCGACATCGTGTGACTTTCGCCGGGTTCGAGGGCAACCGCGTTTTCCGAGGCGTTCGCACTCTCGATGCAGACGAACCGCTGCCACTCGTCGTCGCCTAGATCGCTCAACCCTCGCGCTTTCTCGCTCCATGGATTCCATACGACGGTCGATGACGAACCTGTCTTCTCGACGATCACGCGACGTGCGAGCGCTTCGTCGTGCACGACACATGTAGATGTCGTCCCGAGGAAAACGCTGTCGGTCTCGCGCTCGATGCGGAGCGGCCCTGAGCCCGTCGATTTCCGTGCCATGCCGTCGGTCTTGTCGATGTAGGCCGTAGTTTCGAGACCTGACACCCGAACGCGATGGATGTCGCCCACGGAGATGTAGGTGTGAAGCGCTGCTTCGAACGAGAGAGGGGCATCCGACAGATTGCGCACCTCGAGCGACATCCGAAGGTCTGGTCCCGCCACGATCGTGTAGCGGCAATTGAAGGCGTGCGGCCAGTGTCGAAGCGTTTCCTCGGACGATTCGAGGCTGAGCGTGCACGAGATCGACTCGGAGGCCGACGTATCGACGGAATCGACCGACCAGAGGGCCGTGCGTGCGAATCCGTGCTGCGGCTTCGACGCATCGGACTGGAACGCGCCGAACCAGGGGAAGATCAACGGCACGCCGCCGCGAATCGCCTTGCCCTTCGTGAAGAGGCTCCTCTCGCTGAGGAAGAGAAGCGGAGGCTCGCCAGTGCGCCCGAAGCGGGCGACATGCCCGCCCTGTAGCACGATCTCGCATTCGGAACCGGGGCTGGTGAGAAGCATGGCGACGATTCCGGGAGCTCGCTCGAAGAACGAGCTGCGCCCCTCCACGCCGAAGCGTTCGTTCAAATCGGTGATGTGCATGAGCAGAGGATAGCGTGAGGCGTACGGATTTGAGCAAGCTGCCGAATGGAGTTGGTGTGGCGCAGACACTCCTGTCTGCGCGCGGCGCGGAGCGCCGCAGGCCTTGTTGGGGAGGCGAGACCGCGGACCGGTCGCCTTCGGCGACGCGCAGGCAGGAGTGCCTGCGCCACATTCCTCGGCGCAGGTTCGCGACCGCCTCTCGCCCTTCGCCTGCTTTGGCCTTTGACCTCTGGCCTTTGGCCTGCCTTCAGAACGTCGCCGTGTACTCGTAGACGAACTGCTGGGCCTTGCCATCTTCGAGGAGTGGGAAGAACTTCGCGGCGCGGAGCGAGTCGGCGGTGCGAAGCTCCAACTCCTTCCGGCCGGTCGTGTTCTGGAGTGTGCGCACGCCGGTGACGTCGCCGTGGACGCTCACCGTTGCCTCGAGGACGATCACGCCGCGCACGCCGGGCTGGGTGACGGGTGAAGGCGGAATGCGGAATCGGACGAGCCCCGGACTCGAGCCGACGTCGGCCTTGTTCGCGGCGAGTCCGGTCGACCGGGCCCAGCCCGATTTCTCGTAGCTGATCTTGATCTCCGACCACTCGCCCTGCTCCGCGAGGATCGAGACTGCCTCGCCGGTCTTGTAGGTGGTGATCAGCGTGGCGTCGTCTCGCGGCGCTTCGCGGATCTCGAGGTCGGTCGCCGCGTACTTGATCGCGATCGTCTCTCTCGCCGGTGGATCGGCGGGCGCTTCCTTCTGTCCGCATGCCGCGGCTAGCGCGACGACAAGCAGCGCGAGTATCGACCTCGTTCTCATGCTTCGGTCCCTCCGATCGACGAGGTTAGCGGATCGCCGCCCGGATCGCGAGGACGGCGCGGCGCGATCTCGACGCGGTTCCTTCCGCCGCGCTTCGCGGCGTAGAGCGCTTTGTCGGCCGCCCGAACCAGATCGTCGGGCGATTCGATCTGTCCGGGCACGCCCGCCGCGACGCCGATGCTTACCGTGACTTTCGTGGAGACGGACGATGCTGAATGCGGGATTCCGAGCTCGGCGATGGCAGCGCGGAGCGACTCGGCGATGAAGATTGCCGCCTCGAGCTCGGTGTCGCCGAGGAGTACGGCGAACTCTTCTCCGCCGTAGCGCGCGTTGACGTCCCCCGCGCGACGCGCGATCTGCTGGATCACGCTCGCGACCTCGCGCAGGCACTCGTCGCCTTCCTGGTGGCCGCGGACGTCGTTGAATTCCTTGAACTGATCGACGTCCAGCATGAGCAGGGCCAGAGACGAGCCTCCCCGCGCGGCGCGCCGCCACTCGCTCTCGAGGCTTTCGTTGAACGCCCTCCGATTGTGCAGCCCGGTGAGCGCGTCGGTCCGCGCGAGCCGCGCCAGCTCCTCGTTCGCGCTCTGCAACTGGCCCGTGCGCACGCCGACCAGCGCCTCGAGCTCCCGGGCGTGCGCGCGAATTGCTCGGATCCGCATCGAGTAGACGAGCCATGCAAGCGACAGGATCACGAGTGCCAGCAGCGAACGAAAGAGCCCGGTCGCCCAGAAGGCGGGACGGATGGAGATGCGGGCAAGCTCGGTGTCGGAGCTCCAGACGCCGTCGGCGTTGCTCGCGCGCACCCGGAGCACGTACTCGCCCGGCGGAAGCCCGCGGTAGTCCGCTACGCCGCGGTCGCGTCCTTCGATCCAGGTCGTGTCGTGCCCGTCGAGAGTCCACGCGTAGCGAATGGCCGATGGGCTGGTGAAATCGAGCGCCGCGAACTCGAACGCGATCGTGTTCCGGTCGTGAGGCAGCTCGAGCGTACGATCCGACGAGGGCAGGATGTTCTCCTGGTCGTCGACCCGGAATGCGGTCAGCGCGATGCGAGGAGGATTCCGATAGTCTTCGATGCTCTCGGGAGTGAAACGCACGAGGCCCGTTCTCGATCCGA
Source organism: Thermoanaerobaculia bacterium (assembly GCA_051305935.1). Lineage (GTDB taxonomy): Bacteria > Acidobacteriota > Thermoanaerobaculia > Gp7-AA8 > Gp7-AA8 > JACPDH01. The sequence goes on along the minus strand of JBPPMG010000519.1, from coordinate 8,086 downwards.
ACAGCAGTTCGCCTTCAGGCGTCGCGAAGCTTGCCCCTCGCGAGAAGAAGCGACAGCGGAGACCGTCGCTCTCGTCGTAGGTCTGTGTCTTCATCGTCACCGGGTCGAAGCGGAGGAGCCCGCGAGTCGTTCCGAGCCACAGGTTGCCGCGACGGTCGCTTTCGATCGAGTGGACGGCGACGTTCGATCGATCCTCCGAGGGAGAGAAGCGCACGAACTGTCCCGATCGCTCGTCCAGCCGGTCGATGCCCTGTCTCGTTCCGATCCAGAGGCGGCCGGCGGGGTCGCGAGTGATCGCGAAGATGCGATTGCCGCTCGGCGTCCTCGCGTCGCCTGGTTGCGAGAGCATTTGTGAGATGGCGCCGGTGGACGGCACGTAATGGACCAGCCCGTCCGCCTCCGTGCCGATCCAGAGTGAGCCATCGGCGTCCTCGTGGATTGCGCGGATCCAGGCCTGCGATCGACTTCCTGATGGGAGCAGCGGGACGCGCGTCATGCGTCCGGTGGCGGGGTCGAGACGGTTCAATCCCCCTCGTGTCCCGACCCAGATCGCGCCGTCCCTCGCAGCGATGACCGTCTCGATCTCGTTGTCGCTCATCGTTGCGCGGTCGTCGGCGTCGTAGACGTAGCGCTGGAATTGACCGGAGCCGGGCGTCGTGCTGTGAAGGCCTCCGAGCGTTCCCACCCAGATCGTGCCGGCCCTGTCCTGCGCGAACGCCGTGATCGTATTCTGGAGGAACGAGAGAGGGTCGTCGGGCCGAGCCTCGTAGTGGACGGGCACCGTCGATCCGTTCGGAAACCATGCGGCTCCGCTGCCGATCATTCCGACCCAGAGCCCTCCGTCGCGGTCGACGAAGACCGACGAGACGTCGCCGCTCGGCAGCGCGGGACGTGCTCCGTCCGCGCGCAGCTCTCGGAATTTCCGCGGCTTCAGGTCGAGGACAGCCAGCCCGCCGCCGCGTGTCCCGACCCAGAGCAGGCGGGCGCGGTCCTCGAACAACGAGCGGACGTTGCGGTGGCTCAGGCTGTCGGGATCGAGCGCGTCGGGCATATAGCGAGTGATCTCGCCCGTCGCCCGGTCGAGTGCGTTCAGGCCTCCCTCCATTGTCCCGATCCAGACGTGTCCCAGGCTGTCCTCGAGAATCGTGGTGACGATCGGATTGCTCAGCGCGCGCGGGTCGTCCGGATCGGCGGCGATGTGCCGCGTCGTCGCGCGCGCGGGATCGAGCAGCAGCACGCCGCGATCGGTTCCGATCCAGAGCGCTCCGGTGCGATCGATGTAGAGCACGCGCGCCCTGGGGTTAGGGACGATGCTCGCGGGAATCGCGACCTCGTCCTGGAGATGATGGAATCGGCCCGACTTTCGATCGAGCCGGTCGACGCCCGCGTCGGTTCCGATCCAGAGATTCCGCTCCGCGTCTTCCGCCAGGGCCCAGATACGATCGTTCTGAAGAGATGCTTTTGACGCGGGCTCGTGGAAGTAACGCGTGATCGCGCCACTCGACGGGTCGAAGCGGTTCAATCCGGCATAGGTGCCGATCCAGACTGTGCCGTCGCTGCCGGGCTGGATCGCGCCGACTCTCGCATCGGAGAGAGAAGGGAGCGGGATGAAGCGATTCGTCTGCTCGTCGTACCGAGCTGCGCCGGATCCCCAGGTCCCGACCCAGATCGTTCCGTCGGGGCCAACGGCGATGCACGAGACATCCTCGTCCGGAAGCCCCGACGAGGCTCCGTAATGGCGGAAGCCGGTTCCGTCGTATCGATCGACGCCGCCTTCCGTGCCGACCCAGAGGAAGCCTCGATGGTCCTGCACCGTCGCGTAGACGACGTCGTGGCTCAGCCCGTCGTCGGTCGACAGGCGGCGGAATTTCGGTTCCGGCGCTGCGCGTGCGCCGAGCGCCGCGCCGATCGCGAGGGCGATGAGCAGCGCGAGTGCCCGGGTGCGTGCGTCAGCCAAAGACATCTCTGCGTGTGAAGAGAGTATAGGCGACCAGGAGCGCGCCGGCTGCCCAGGCTCCGAGAAGTCCGATGCAGAAGAGCAGCGACATGCCGTCGTAGGGAGGGGGCTGTCCCGTGTAGTAGTCGGCAAGAGGAAGCGCGGAGACGAAAAAGTACTTGCCCGCGGTCCAATCGGGAGTCAGCCGCGTGAGGATCGTTCCGCCGATGAGGCAGGCCATCATCGTTCCGATCGATGCAGCGCTCGAGCGGAAGATGGTCGACAGCATGATCGCGATAGCGGCAACCATCAGCAGCGCATACCACTCGAGCCCGTAGGCGATGAGCGCGTCCTGCCAGAGCGGAAGCTGCCTGACCGCGCCGAGGTCGACCGTCTCTCCGCTCATCCGGAAACCGCTGAAGGTGGGGGCGTCCCAGCCGCGCGAGTCGAGCGCGATCGAGGCAATCCCGTAGCCGAGCACGGCTCCGCACAACAGGAGCAGCGTCGTGAACACCATGACGGCAGCCAGCTTCGACGTGAGGATGCGCCATCGTCGCACCGGGTGGGTCAGTAGCAGCTTGTCGGTCCCCTCCGCGTGCTCCGCGGAGACCACGTCGCTCGCGAGCACCGCCACGAGGAGGGGGAGGAGGAGGAAGCCCGCGACGTTCGCGAAGGCGCGGACGAAGTACGGGGCGTTAGGCTTGTCGGGCTGGATGTCGCGATCGAGGTAGTACTGCATTCGCGCGATCTCGAGCCGGAGCGACTTGGCCCAGGTCGGATTCACCTGCGCGCGGCGGAGCGCGTTCTGGTAACGGACGATCGTCTGCTGCGTCCTCGCGCGCCAGTTCGTGTCCTTCACCGACTGGAGCTGGCGGTACTGCCCGTACGTGACTGCCGCCATGATGATCGTGAGGAGCACGACCACGATCGTGAACCGCCGCCGGCGGAGCAGCTTGAGGACTTCGTTGCGGATGAGGTCGATCATGATTATGGACCAGGCGAGAGGCGAGAGGCGAAGGGCGATACGCAGGCGAGGCTGCGTTCGGAGGCCAACGTGGTCGTGAGCCTGCTCATCGCCTCTCGCCCTTCGCCTATCGCCTTCCTCATACCGTCTCCCCCCCCGTCGCCTCGAGGAAGCGCTCCTCGAGCGTGCGGACGCGTCTCTGCGCGTGGAAGATCCTGATGCCGTCGGCAGCGAGGCGTGTGACCACGTCGGGTGCCTGCTCCTCGGTGATCTCGATCGACAGGGTGATGCCGTCGCTCGCGACGGGGAGGCCCATCGCCGAGACGAGCGTCAGGGCACGCGCAGGGTCGTCGACGCGGAACTCCATCTCGGGCGCGTGCGCGTGAAGGCCGTGAACAAGCGCGGTCTCGAGGATCGTTCCTCGATGGATGATCGCCACGCGATCGCACATCAGCTCGACTTCGGCGAGCAGGTGGCTCGACACGAAGACGGCGAGACCATCCTCGGAGGAGAGCTTGCGAAGGAGGTTACGCATCTCGCGGATGCCGGCGGGATCGAGCCCGTTGGCCGGCTCGTCGAGGATGAGCAGCCTCGGTCTCGAGAGCAGCGCCACGGCGATGCCGAGGCGTTGTCGCATACCGAGCGAGTAGGTGCGCACCTTGTCCTCGAGGCGATGGGAGAGCATCGCCAGCTCTGCGACGCGCGCGATGTCGGCCTTGCCGACGCCGGGGCGCATGCGGGCGAAATGCTCGAGGTTCTCGCGGCCCGACATGAAGCGGTAGAGGTCGGGGGTCTCGACGATGCAGCCGACGTTCCGGAGCGCCAACTCGAATTCGCGCTGCACGTCGTGGCCGCAGATCGTGACCTGCCCGGTCGTCGGGCGGATGAGCCCGACCAGCATCCGGATCGTCGTCGTCTTGCCCGCGCCGTTCGGGCCGAGAAAGCCGAAGACCTCGCCCGGCGCGATCTCGAAGGAGACGCCTGCAACGATCGTCTTCTCACCGATCTTCTTGGTCAGACCGCGGGCGACGAGGACTGGGGCAGCCATGCGCACGATCAGAACGTCGTCGGAGATCCGCACAATTCTCGCTGTCTTGTTTCGAAGCGGTGGCGGTGTCGCTGAACGATTCGCTCAACCGCGGTAAGCTCGGTCGCTGCTGCAATGCAGGGCGGCGTGTCTCGCGTTCCATCTGACGATGCGAAAGTTTCTCTACTGGTACCTTCCCGTCGGCCTCGCGCTCGTGGCCGCAGGCGTATTCGGCTACGGCTTCCACCTGACCTTCCGCGACGACGTCGGGACGGTCATCACCGATCCGCTCGAAGTTTCGGCGCCGGCGGCGATCGCCGGCCCGGTCCGCACGGTGATCCTCGGCGATTCGGTCGCCCGGGGAACCGGCGACGAAACTGGCGAAGGGATCGGCGGCGCGATCGACAAAGAGCTTCAGCGCCGCGAGGTGAAGCACGAGAAGCACGTGAACCTCGGGGTAAACGGCGCGAAGACCGCCGATCTGCTCGTGCAGCTCGAATCGCCGAGCGTGAGGCGTTTCGTCGCCGAGGCGAATGTCATCGTGGTGTCGATCGGCGGCAACGATCTGTTCGGCGGCGTTGCGGGACGAGGAGGGGAGCGCCCTCCCGATCCGGTTGCCGCGATGAACAAGACCGAGGAGCAGGTGGCGAAGGTGATCGCGTCGATCCGCGAAGTGAACGCGAATGCACGGATCTTCTACGTGGGCCTCTACAACCCGTTCGTCGCGTCGCAGTTCGGTGCGATGGTGAACCCGGCGGTCTCCGAGTGGTCGTCGAGGCTGGTGAGGCGGTATTCGGGGGATGCAGGCGTGACGATCGTGCAGACGTTCGACGTCTTCTCGCATCGCGACCGTTTGAGCGCCGACCGGTTTCATCCGGGAGCGGAAGGCTACCGGATCATCGGGCGAAGGATCGGCGAGTCGATCTAGGACTCTGGCTGCTTGCGAATGCGTTCCGGGTCGAAATCGGCCACACATCGGTACTTGTAGACTCCTGGCCGGAACCGCAGCCTCGACGTACGAGTCGCAAAATCCCAGAGCGCTCGCATTACCCGGTAGAGTCTGGGATCCCCCGGTTCCCTCCAGTTTGGCTGGCTCATCTCTTCGACGGAGCGGAACTTTCGTATTGGCATCGCTCCTCTACTCCTCGCCGAGTCCGAAGCGCAGGCGCAGCATTTCTGCGTCGGCCTTATCCCTGAGCCTCACCGTGTCGCGCTTCATGCGGTACAGCATTCGCGGGCTCGCCACCGTGACCGTGAGGTCGCCGATCGGCAGGCGAACGGTCTCAAGGTCATCGAATCGGAATGCGTCTCCGAGGCGTGTCAGCAGATCGATGTGGAACTCGCCGTCCGGTGGAACATACTGCACGGCCGGGTAGTCGCCCAGTAGCTCGTCCGATCGAATCGAGTCGATCTCCGGATCGTGGAAGACGCGGTTCAAGGCTGCCTTCACCTTCTCGATATTACCGGCTTCTGGCGCAATGAAGACATCGAGGTCCTCCGTGAAGCGGGCGATGCCATGGAGGTTCATCGCCGCGCCACCACAAACCACGTAGCGGACGCCTTCGCTTTCGAACTCCCGGAGCACCTGTCGTATCACGTCGTAGTTCATTTGTTCGCTTCGATCTTACCGCACCGCAGCTCCGCAACAGGCGCTCACTGCCAGGCGGATCAAATGAAACGGGCCCGCTCGTCGCGGGCCCGTTTCGTTTGGAGCGTTGTCGCCGGCCTCAGTCCCTTCGGCCGAAGAGACGGAGCAGCATCAGGAACATGTTGATGAAGTCGAGGTAGAGGGCGAGGGCGCCGATCACGGCGTAGTTCGTGACGTTAGGGCCGGCGACCGCCGCGTACGCCTTCAGCTTCTGCGCGTCGTAGGCGGTGAGGCCGACGAAGACGAAGACGCCGACGAGCGCGATCGTGCCGTCGAGCGCCGACGACTTGACGAAAAAGTTCACGACCTGCGCGAGGATGATTCCGATCAGGCCCATGAAGAAGAACGAGCCCCACGAGGTGAGATCCTTCTTCGTAACCGTGCCGTAGACGGCCATCGAGCCGAACATGCCGCCCGCGACGACGAACGCCGAGAGGATCGTCCCGCCCGAATAGACCATGAAGATCGAGCTCAACATCAGCCCGTTGAGCGCCGCGTAGATCAGAAAGAGCGCGGCCGCCGTCCCCGGCTGGATCTTCGTGATCCGGAACGACAGGAACGCGACCAGGCCGAGGGTCGTGAGCATCAGCGCGATCGCAGCGAACGGCTGGAAAATGACGGAGTGGAGCGCGGGCGTCTTGTAAACGAAGAACGACGCCAGGGCCGTCAGCAGGAGGCCGCCGAACATCCACGAGTAGGTCGTGCGGATGAACGACTGCTCCCGGGTGAAGGTGGTTTCCGCGCTCGCCGAAATGTAAGCGGGCTGCTCCGACTGCCATTCATTCATAAGAGGTTCCTCCTTGGAACTTCGACTCGCGGTATGGAACGCGGGCGAGGCAGGTCTTATTCACGCGGCGGAGCCATGAAATTAATAGCACCACACTCAGGTTTCACAGAGTTGATAGTCACTCACTCAAGGTTTAGGAGCGTACAAAATGGGAAAGATCATCGGAATCGACCTCGGAACCACGAACTCCGTCGTCGCAATCATGGAAGGCAGCGAAGCCAAAGTCATCGTTAACGCCGAGGGTAGCAGAATCACGCCTTCGGTCGTCGGCTTCGCGAAGAACGGGGAGCGGCTGGTCGGCCAGGTGGCCAAGCGCCAGGCGGTCACCAACCCCGAGAATACCGTCTACTCGATCAAGCGCTTCATGGGCCGCAAGTTCGAAGAGGTCAATGAAGAGATGAAGATGGTGCCCTACAAAGTCGAGCGCGCGTCGAACGGCGATGCCCGCGTCGACATCGGGGGCAAGATGTTCGCCCCGCCGGAGATCTCGGCGATGATCCTGCAGAAGCTGAAGCAGGCAGCCGAAGACTACCTTGGCGAGAAGGTCGACCGCGCGGTCATCACCGTTCCGGCCTACTTCAACGACGCGCAGCGCCAGGCGACCAAGGACGCTGGCGAGATCGCCGGCCTCAAGGTTGAGCGCCTCGTCAACGAGCCGACCGCGGCTGCGCTCGCCTACGGTCTCGACCGCAAAAAGGACGAGATCATCGCCGTCTACGACTTCGGCGGCGGAACGTTCGACATCTCGATCCTCGAGGTGGGCGACGGCGTCGTCGAGGTCAAGTCGACCAATGGTGACGGTCACCTCGGCGGCGACAACATCGATCAGCGCGTCATCGACTGGATCATCGACGAGTTCGTCAAGGACCAGGGGATCGATCTCTCGAAGGACAAGATGGCTCTCCAGCGCCTCAAGGAGGCCGCGGAGAAGGCCAAGATCGAGCTCTCCTCGACGAACAGCACCGACATCAACCTCCCGTTCATCACCGCGGATGCCTCGGGACCGAAGCACCTCACGATGACGATGACGCGCGCGAAGTTCGAGCAACTCATCGGCGACATCGTCGAGCGGACGATGGCCCCGGTGCGCCAGGCGCTCAAGGATGCCGGCATGTCGCCGAAGGAGATCGCCGAGGTCGTGCTCGTCGGCGGATCGACGCGAATCCCGATGGTCCAGAAGGCCGTCGGCGATTACTTCGGCAAGGAGCCGCACAAGGGCGTGAACCCCGACGAAGTCGTCGCGGTCGGCGCGGCGATCCAGGGCGGCGTCCTCGCAGGTGAAGTTAAGGACGTACTCCTTCTCGACGTAACGCCGCTCACGCTCGGAATCGAGACGCTCGGCAACGTCATGACGCCGATGATCGAGCGCAACACGACGATCCCGACGCGCAAGTCGGAGACCTTCTCGACCGCGGCCGACAACCAGACGTCGGTCGAGATCAAGATCTACCAGGGCGAGCGCCAGATGGCGCGCGACAACAAGCTGCTCGGCAACTTCAACCTGGTCGGCCTGCCGCCGGCCCAGCGCGGAGTGCCGCAGATCGAGGTCACCTTCGACATCGACGCCAACGGCATCCTCAACGTCGGAGCCAAGGACCTTGGCACCGGCAAGGAGCAGAAGATCACGATCACGAGCTCCTCGGGGCTCAACCAGAACGAGATCGAGAACCTCGTGAAGGACGCGGAGCTCAACTCCGACGCCGACAAGCGCCGCCGCGAAGAGG
>JBPPMG010000507.1:0-26833 GCA_051305935.1 Thermoanaerobaculia bacterium | reverse complement strand
GAACGGCGGAGCGGAAATGCGACCCCGACGAGCACTTCGACCGCCTCGCGGCTGAGAAGCAGTTGTTGGTCGACGACCACCTCGACCTTTCGGGGAGCGGCACGGTCGGCGATCCGCACCTCGAACGCACGCCCCCCGCGCGAGCCAACCGAGCGGACGCCCGAGTCGATCAGGTCGGGAAGCTGCTTCAGGTTCGGGGTCTGCGCGGAGGACGCCTCCGTCTCCGACAGCGCGCGCGCGATCGCATCGAACCTCGTCACGCTGTACGTCCCTCGCGCGCGATCGATCTCCGTCAGCGTTCCCGCGTCATAGTCCGCGATCGACGTGCGCGCGTCGCGGATCGAGATCACCCGGTTCCCGGAGCAGTACTCCTCGAGCGTCGAGGTCGTCCGCGAGATCGGGTCGGAAACCTGCCGCGTCAGGTGCAGCGGTGCGTCAAAAAGCACGCGCGCCAACCCCTCGGCCGCCGCCGGCAGTGAAATCGCAAGGAATCCCAGACAAATGAGCAGACCGCCGCTCCGGGGCATCGGTGGGCGCATCGAACACTCCCTAAGACGTTATCGTTGACGTGACCGGGATGTCGCGCGCAGCGGCTCACCAACGACCGGATCGGCAGGCCGTGACGTCCACGACCCTCCCCGGAAGACAGCGCCCGAATCGATACAGGAAATCGGTCAACGCCGCCCTGAAGGCTTCCGCTCCCACCCAACTACATCTGGATACCCACTCCGCGATGCGACGAGGCCCGATAACGGGACGGGGCATTGTTACAATCTCATGACAAAAGTTCAAGTCTCTGGTATCACGTTGCTTAGAGACACCCCGCAGCACCCGAAATCGGAATCTGGATAGTCAACCCTCTGACTCGGCAGCGCTTGTTGCGGACCGACCATTCGGTGTTTTTTGGGGACCGAGGAACCAGTCCTGCTGTTGGCTGTAAATATCGCAATGCGACCCTCCGAAGCGCCGCGAGGAATCTCCAAGACATCGCTTGCCCAATTCCACAGCGCCAATCCTGCCGCGCCCGCTCGTATCCGCCCCTCTCGCGCATCGACTGCGCATCCTGTGGCCAATGCGCTGCTCCACTTCGCCAACCTGCTGCGCGCTGTCGTCAATAGTGAGCGGCGCACGTGGCCGGCTGCCGGGCACACATCTCGCATACACTCCACGAAAGTTCTCCGACTACGGAGTGCCGTCCCGGGAGGGGCTTGCCATGTCCATCGACGAAGATCGATCGGAACAACGATTCGAGATCCTGCGCCGGATCGAAGGCAACCTCGGCAAGGTCGAGTTCGTGCTCTGCGATATCGGCGACCACGGCATGCACGTGCAGCACACGGTGCCGATCCGGCTCGGCACCGAGGCGCCGGTCCGCTTCTCCGTGCCCGAAGCACAGCTCTCGGTCCTGCTGACGGGCTTCGTCGTCTGGAGTCGCTTCGCGAGCCCGGGTGACACGCGGCCCTACCACTCTGGCGTTAGGGTGGACGATCCGGAACAGATCCTGATGCGCGTGGTCGAGCGCCTCCACTCGTCGCGTGCGGTCCGGCTCGACGAGCGGTCGATGGAGCGCAAGAGGAAGTCGCTCGAGGAGCGGGCGCGGTCGCGCCATGCGCCGAGACTCCGGCAGATCGGAGCCCAGCGAATCCCGGACGACGTGATCCTGCTGGTGAAGCAGGCGCGCCAGCGGCTCCAGGGAAACCCCGCCGAGATGGTCCGCTGGTTCAACCGCGCGAAGTTCTCGCTCAACGAGGTCGGCGGCCAGATCCACGAGCGCGACGACGTGCTCGCCGTCTGGGAGTACCTCGAGCGCTCCGTCGAGCTTCCCATCATCGCGCGCGTGCTCGACGAGCGGTGACGGGGGACGCGTGAAGGCGTGCCTTGTAGCGAAGGCGTCCCGCCTTCGCCACTCCGCGCAACGCCTCGACTCTGCACAAATCGGGCAAGGCGGGACGCCTTGCCTACAAGCCCTTGCGCGGAATGTCGCTATAACGTCATGACGTTATAGCGTCCGCATGAGCACCAGGCGCGCAACGATCTACCTCGACGCGGACCTCCACCGCGCGCTGCGCCTCAAGGCCGTCGCAATGGACAGCTCGATCTCCGAGATCGTCAGCGACGCCGTCAAGCGAAGTCTCGAGGAGGACGCCTCCGACCTCGCCGCGTTCGACGCAAGGCGCAAGGAACCCTCCCTCGACTTCGAGGACGTGGTTCGGGATCTCAAGCGCCGTGGCAAGCTATAGCGTTCGCATCTCCGCGTCAGCGGCCAAAGAGCTCGAAGCGCTGGGATCGAAGAAGGATCGCCAGCGGATCATCAGCCGCATTCGCGCTCTTGCCGACGATCCCCGTCCTCCCGGTTCCGAGAAACTCTCGGGCACCCGCGAGAGGTACCGAGTCCGCCAGGGGAACTACCGCATCCTTTACGAGATCCAGGACGATGTGCTGCTCATCGTGGTGGTGAAGCTCGGGCATCGAAGGGATGTCTATCGCTCGCTCTCGTAGCGAAGGCGTCCCGCCTTCGCGGTCCAGCGCGAGAGCATCCAACGCTGTGCTGACCCGGGCAAGGCGGGATGCCTTGCCTACGCGCTTCGCCAGACTGTCGCCTTGTAGCGAAGGCGTCCCGCCTTCGCCGCTCCGCGCAACGCCTCGACTTCGCCCAACCCGGGCAAGGCGGGACGCCTTGCCTACAGGCGCCCCTTGCCCTTCCGCTACAATCGCGCCATGCCAGCGCGGAAGCCGAAGAAACCTGCCGATAAACCCGATCGCCGCCTCTCGCGTTCGCAGAAACCCGATGACCTGACCCTCGACGAGTGGCAGCGCGCCCTGCGCCGGCAGTTCGGGAGCGAGCAGCCATTCCGGCTCGAGAATCTCGGTGACCAGCCCGTCTACTCCGACTTCCGCGTCACGAATCCCGCGAGCGGCACGTCGTACCGCGTCGCGATCCGCTCCGCGGAGCCGGGACGGAACTTCTGCTCCCGCCGCGACTTCGCCACGAACGCCCTCGGCACCTGCAAGCACGTGGAGTTCGCGCTCGCCCGTCTCGCGAAGAAGCGCGGCGGAAAGCGCGCGCTGCGCGAAGGGTGGAACCCGCCCTACAGCAGCGTCAGCCTCGACTACGGCAGCGAGCGCCACCTTCGCTTCCGCGCGGCCGCCGACGCATCGCCCGAGCTGCTGCGCCTCGCCTCCCGCTGGTTCAAGGACTCGATCCTCCCGCGCGAGCGGGCATCTACATTCGACCGCTTCCTCCGCCAGGCGCGCGCCATCGATCCCGAGCTGCGCGTCTACGACGACGCCCTCCGCTTCGTCGCCGACGTCCGCGACATCGCCCTCCGCCACAAAGCCGTCGACCGCGCGTTCCCGGCCGGCACAGGCTCCGCCGCGTTCCGCAAGCTCCTCAGCGTTCCGCTCTACGACTACCAGAAAGAAGGCGTCCTGTTCGCCGCGCGCGCGGGCCGCTCGCTCATAGGCGACGAGATGGGGCTCGGCAAGACGGTGCAGGCTATCGGCGCGGTCGAGGTCATGGCCCGCTGCTTCGGCGTCGAGCGCGTCCTCGTCGTCGCCCCCACCTCGCTCAAGCACCAGTGGGAACGCGAGATCGAGCGGCTCGCGCCACGCCTAACCGTCGTCATCGGCGGCCCCGCGGCGAATCGCGCGGCGGGCTTCCAGGCGGAGTCGTTCTACAAGATCACGAACTACGACACGCTCCACCGCGATCTCGACCTCGTCCGCGCCTGGTCACCCGACCTCGTCATCCTCGACGAGGCGCAGCGCATCAAGAACTGGTCGACGCGCGCGGCGCGCACCGTGAAGTCGATCGACTCGCCCTACGCCATCGTCCTCACCGGCACGCCGCTCGAGAACCGGCTCGAGGAGCTCGTCTCGATCGTCCAGTTCGTCGACGCGCACCGCCTCGGTGCCACCTTCCGCTTCCTCGATCGCCACCAGATGCGCGACGACCACGGGCGCGTCGTCGGCTACCGCGAGCTCGACGCCATCGCGAAGACGCTCGCTCCGATCGCGATCCGCCGCCGCAAGAAGGAAGTCCTCTCGCAGCTCCCGGGGCGGCTCGCGAAGAACTTCTTCCTCCCGCTCACGCCCGAGCAGAGCGAGATCCACGAGGCCAACCGTGAGGCCGTCGCGCGCATCGTCGGGCGCTGGCGTCGCTACAAATTCCTCTCCGACGCCGATCAGAGGAAGCTGATGGTGGCGCTCCAGACGATGAGGATGGTGTGCGACAGCACCTGGCTCGTCGATCACGAGAGCGACCACGGCGCGAAGGCTGCCGAAGTCGTCACGCTGCTCGAGGAGATGCTCGAGGACCCCGAGACGAAAGTCGTCGTCTTCAGCCAGTGGCTTCGCATGCACGAGCTGCTCGTGCGGCGCATCGAGAAGCGCGGCTGGGGCCACGTCCTCTTCCACGGTGGCGTCGAGAGCGGCAAGCGCAAGGCGCTCGTCGACTCGTTCCGCAGCGATCCCGCGTGCCGCGTCTTTCTCTCCACCGACGCGGGCGGCGTCGGCCTCAACCTCCAGCACGCGAACGTCGTCGTGAACGTCGACCTGCCGTGGAACCCGGCGGTGCTCGAGCAGCGCATCGGCCGCGTCCACAGGATCGGTCAGCGGCGTCCCGTGCAGGTTGTGAATCTCGTCGCGGAGAATTCGATCGAGCAGCAGATGCTCGACGTCCTCGCCTTCAAGGCCTCGCTCTTCGCCGGCGTCCTCGACGGCGGCGAGTCCGAGATCTTCCTCGGTGGCAGCCGCCTCAACAAGTTCATGGAGAGCGTCGAGAGCGTGACGAAGGAGCTCGGGGCGCCGGAGACGCCCGCCGAAGAAGCCGCGACTCCGACCACCGAGGTCGCAGAGGAAGCTCGCGGCTCCGCGCCGTCGATAGGCGCCGCGGAAGTAGCCGCTCCGCTCGCGAAGCTTTTCGAAACAGGCCTCGCCGTCCTGCAAGGCCTCGGCATTGCAGGGGCGACGGGCGCCGCGGGAGCGCGCCCGCGTGTCGAAGCGATTCGCGACGAAGCGAGCGGCGAGACGTACCTGAAGATGCCGATGCCGCGTCGCGAGACGATCGACCGCCTCGCCGCCGCCCTCGGCGCGCTGCTCGCCGAGATCAACAGTCCCCCCGATTAGCGCGCGACGCAATGTGGCGCAGGCACTCCTGCCTGCGCGTCGCCGAAGGCGACCCGGATCTCGGGCCTTTCCCCTCCACCACCCCACCGGCGCTTCGCGCCGCGCGCAGACAGGAGTGTCTGCGCCACACAAGCCACCGCGCCACACAACCTACCCTTCACGGAATTGTCACCCTCCGCGCCTCGGTTCCGACTGGTCGGAACTGGTCTGATGTAGTCGAAAACAGCGAGGTAGACAGATGCGTGAGATCGGAGCGTACGAAGCGAAGACACACCTCTCGAGCCTTCTCGAGCGCGTCGAGCAGGGTGAGCGGTTCGTGATCACGAGGCATGGGCGCGCGGTTGCCGAGCTCGTCCCCGCGAGCGGGCGCGACCCGGCCAGAATCCGAAAGGCGATCAAGGAGCTCGAGGCGTTTCAGAAGACGCACACTCTCGGCGGGATGCCGGCCCGGGAAATGGTCGCGAAGGGGCGGAAGCGCTGATGCCCTTCGTGGTCGATTGCTCGATGACCATGGCCTGGGTCTTCGCGGACGAAGCCACGCCGGCGACCGATGCGCTGCGTGACTCCCTCGTCTCGGATCTCGCGATCGTTCCCGGTCTCTGGCCCGTCGAGGTCGCGAACGTGCTGCACGTCGCGACGCGGCGCGGCCGGATCCACAAGAGTGATTGGACGAAAATCCGAAAGAGCCTCGCCGCGTTGCCGATCGAGATCGACCCGGAGACCTCCGCCCGCGCCTGGCCGGCCTCGCTTCCCCTGGCGTACACCCACAAGTTGTCGGCCTACGATGCCGTCTATCTGGAGCTTGCCGTGCGGATGAAGTTGCCGCTCGCGACCCTCGACAAGGACCTGCGCGCTGCATGCCGCGCCGTGAAGGTCCCGGTTCTCGGGTAGCGCAGGCGACGAGTTCCTCCAGCGCCGACCCGGGCAAGGCGGGACGCCTTGCCTACGTATTGCTGGCTTCCTGTCGCCTCGTGGCCCGCATCGAGCGAGCACCATGGTCGTCACAACCCGCCTCTCATCTCGCGCACGCCTCTCTTCGTCATTCCCCCTATAATCGTGATCGATGAAGTCGAACGTCGCCGAAGAGTTGCGCCTCGAACGGATGAGAGTCGAGCTCGCCCGAACGCCGGGCGAACGCCTGCGTCGCGCCCTCGAGATCGGTGAGCAGGAGTTACAGATCTTCATGACCGCGAACGGGCTCTCACGCGAAGCAGCGCACAGAGCACTCGAAGCGAACAGGCACAAAGGAAGGCGCCCGTCGTGCGCGTCGACGAAGGCTCACTAGCCGCACTCGTCGCGCGGGCGCTCGACCGGCTGGAGATCGAGTTCATGCTGGTCGGTGCCGCCGCGCTGGCCGCGCGGGGCCTCACGCGGGGAACTCGCGACCTCGACTTCATGACGACCGATCGGACTGTGCTCGGTCTGGATTGGTCAGCTCTCCTGCCTCCCGATGCGCGGATCGACGTGAAGCGAGGAGACTCTGACGATCCGCTCGCCGGCGTCGTGCGGTTTGTCCGTTCCGATGCCGAGGAAGTCGACCTCGTCGTCGCCAGGTGGAAATGGCAGCAGTCGGTCCTCGAGCGAAGCGAGGCCTGTGACGTCGGAGCCTTCGTGGTCCGCGTACCGTCCGTCGGCGACCTCGTTCTCCTCAAACTCGAAGCGGGGAGCTTCCTCGATCAGCGCGATGCCGCCCAACTGCTGGAGATTCACGGCGCCGCTGCAAGTCGCGATATCGACGAGCGCATCGCCGAGCTTCCCGAGCAACTGCAGCGAGCGTGGCAATCATTCCGTAGAGGGCTGACGAGCTCGTGAGTTCGCGATCCGGCCTCGCAAAGGCCAGGAGTCGTTTACTCAGCGCAAGCTCTGGCAAGGCGGGACGCCTTGCGTACGTGCGTAGCGAAGGCCTCTGGCCTTTGCAGAGCTACGCAGATCAAACGATCCACGCGACGCGGGCAAGGCGGGACGCCTTGCCTACGGGCGTAGCGAAGGCCTCTGGCCTTTGCCGAGCCACGCAGATCAAACGATCCGCGCGAAGCGGGCAAGGCGGAACGCCTTGCCTACGGGCGTAGCGAAGGCCTCTGGCCTTTGCCGAACTACGCAAATCGAACGATCCGCGCGAAGCGGGCAAGGCGGGACGCCTTGCCTACGGGCACCGGCTCGGCCTGCCTCCGCATATCATTCCTCTCGATGCACCCTGACCTCCCAGCCGTTCGCCTTCTCGCCGCCGTCGCGACTCGCGCGGACGACGCGATTCTGCGCGATCGACGCAGGTCGGTCACCGACGACGCTCGCCTTCTGGAGATCGCAGGGAAGCTGGGAATGACGATCGCGCTCGACGCGGCGGCCGAGGCGCTCGACTTCCCGACTGCCGTTCGGCAGCGCCTCGTCGCCTCCTCGATGCTCGTCGCTCTGGCGCGCGACGCCTCCCTCCGGCTGCTCGACGAACTTCGTGACGCCGGCGTTCCTGCCGAACGGGCGATCGTCATCAAGGGCGGAGCGCTCGCGCTCGCCTTCCCCTCGACTGCCAACCGCGCCGTCTGCGACGCCGACGTCGTCGTGCCGACTGTCGACGTCGCCGCCTGGCTCGAGGCCGCGACACGCATTGGCGCGCACGTCGAGGAAACCGCGGGCTACGAAGCCGCGCATTTCACACGCGACCGCGGCATGATCGAGCTCCACCTCGCCCTGCCGGGCTTCGCGGGGAACGACGCGGGGCCCGGCTGGGACGCGCTGTGCCCCCGTGCCGTCGCCATCGCGGGGCAGCCGTGGCTCATGCCCGAGGCCCCTGTGGCACGCGAGATCGCAGTGCAGCACTTCCTGTTTCACCACGGCGGCGAGGCAGGCCACGCCCTGCGGACACTCCAGGACCTCTCGCTCCTCGAGGACAGGGGCGAAGGAGACGGGCTCTCGTGGGACAACCCCGCCGTTGCCCGCGCCACCACGCGCCTGCGCTCGATCGCTCTCGCGATCCGCGACGGCCGCGACGACGATCCCGAGGCTGCCGCATTCCTCGGCGGCCTAACGAGCATCCTCGACGAAACGACCGGACGGTCGTTCGCCGAGGAGAGCCGGGAGTGGCTCGAGCAGAAGCCGGGGGCGCTCGGGAAAGCGGCGCTGCTCGCGCGCCGCCTCGTCCCGCGAGTAAGCGAGATGCGCCACTCGCCCGACGACACGCGCCTCACCGTAGCCGCGCGCTACGTGACGCGTCCGTTCGAGCTGATCCGAAAGTACCGCGCCGCAAAGCAGGCCGACCGCGCACGAGGGTCGGCGGTCGCGGAGTGGAAAGCCGAGGTGGCACGGCTGGCGAGATGACTTTCCTCCGCCCTGCCATTGCTCGATTGCGCGATTTGGGGACCCACGGCCACCGTGCGCCTCTCCATCGAGCAATCGCGAACACAAGAACTCGCGGTGACCCCGGAACTTCGCCTTTCAATCGCGCAATCGCGCAATCGAGCAATCGCGCAATCCCCGCCAGGGGTGTTGCGCGACTCCAACGAGCTCGTAGTACGATTGGGGAGCGCTGCTTCGTTCTGCGCGATCGCAGGCGACTCGATGCTCGCGCCTTTCATTCGCGCAATCCCGCAATCGCGCAATCGAAGAATCGCGCAAGGGGCCGGCGCGCGGCGGCCCTACCATGAAAGCCAGCGGTGCCGGAGCTCGCGCACCTCGGCGATCGTCGAAAAGTCCCGGTCGCGGTGAAGAAGCTCGGCGCCGCTTTCGATCGCCAGCGCGGCGATGCAGCAGTCGATCGTGCTCCGCACCGTCCGTCCGAGCCTGCGCAGGTCGAAGTAGATCCGGGCAGCGGAAACCCACGAATCGGTCGACATCTCCAGGTAATGCTGGTTCCCCAGATAATCCTCGAGAAGCTGCCACTCGTCTTCGTCGCGGGCCCCCTGCAACAGCTCGATGGCATGGAAGCGCGCGAGCACCACTTCGCGCCGGCGAAGCGCCGAGCGGAGCACCTTTCGTCGTGAGCCGTCCTTGTCGCGAAACAGGTCGACCCAGACCGAGGTATCGACGAGAACGAGCCCTCGGCTAGTCACGATCGCAGCGTCCTCGCCTTCTTGTGATCGAAGTCGTCGCGAAGCTTGAGCTTCCCGGCGAGCTCGACCATGTCTCGTCTCTTCCTCCGCTGAACCAACTCCCTCAGCGCCAGGTGCACGACTTCCTTCTTCGTTGTGGCACCGGTCACCTCCAACGCCTCGTCGACCAGCTCGTCATCGAGAACAATGTTCGTGCGCATCGCCCGGCCTCCCTTCGTGTGTACACGCTTTCACAATTATACACATCCCCGGAGGACGTGACCGCCGACGGGGTGTCATTCCGAGCGCAGCGAGGAATCTGCAAAACGATCCCTGAATGCGTCCGCAGCAGCGAATCTGGCGCGCATTGTCACGGGTCATTGCTGCGGAATCGTTCAGGTTCGTTGTCTGGCAGATTCCTCGCTGCGCTCGGAATGACGGCTCCTGCTGCTCGTGCAATCGCGCAATCGATAAATACACCCCCGCCCGGTTAAACTTCTCCCGTGCCATCCGTCCTGCTCCTGAACCAGTACTACGCGCCCGACGAGGCGGCCACGGCGCAGATGCTCGCGGACCTGGGCGAAGGGCTCGCGGCGTCCGGATTCGAGGTTCGCGCGATCTGCTGCGACCGATCGTATGCCGACCCGTCGCGCCGCTACCCCGCGCGCGAGACCATCCGCGGCGTCGCCATCAGGCGCGCCCGCAGCACCGGCTTCGGCCGCGGCTCGAAGCTCGGCCGCCTAACCGACTACGCGACCTTCCTCCTCGGGGCCTCGGCGGCGATCCTCTTCGGCCCGCGGCCCGACGTCGTCGTCTCCCTCTCCACCCCCCCGATGATCGCGCTCGTCGGCACACTGCTCGGCCGCCTTCGCGGCGCACGGACGGTCTTCTGGAGCATGGACGTCTACCCCGACGTCGCCTACGAGCTCGGCGCGATCCGCGAGCACAGCGTCGCGGGCCGCGTCGTCGCCGCCCTCGCGCATCTCACCCATCGCCTCCCCGACCACATCGTCGCCCTCGGATCCACCATGGCCGCCCGCCTAACGGACGCCGGCGCGCGCAAAGTCACCGTCATCCACAACTGGGCCGATGAGAACGCCATCACCGCGCGCCCCCCGCACGAAAGCGCGCTGCGCTCCGAATGGAGCTGGAGCGACCGCTTCGTAGTGATGTACTCCGGCAACATGGGACTCGCGCACGAGTTCGAGACCGCGCTCCTTGGTATTGCGGAATGCGGATTGCGGAATGCGGAATCCGACCAGAGCGCGGCGCCGGCGACCGCCAAGGCGACACTCCCGGAAGTCGATCCCCATTCCGCATTCCGCAGTCCGCAATCCGCCTTCCCCGCCCTCCTCGCCTTCGTCGGCGGCGGCCCGCGCCGCACCGAGGTCGAGATGCGAGCCACTGAGCTGGGCCTGACGGAGCATTCCGCGTCCCCCATTCCGCATTCCGCATTACGCATTCCGCATTCCGCATTCGGCATTCCGCATTCGGCAGAGTTCCGCCCTTACGTCGATCGCGAGCGCCTCGGCGACAGCCTCACCGCGCCCGACGTACACCTCGTGACGATGCGCGAGCGGATGCCGGGACTGCTCGTGCCGTCGAAGATCTACGGCATCCTCGCCGCGGGGCGGCCGACGATCTACGTCGGCCCTGCCGAGGGAGAGATCTACGAGATACTCGTCGAAGGAGAATGCGGCATCCAGGTCTCCATCGGCGACGCGAACGCCTTCGCCGCTGCCGTCGAACGCTACCGCAGCGATGTCGCGCTACGCGAAGCGCACGGCCAAAACGCTCGTGCCATGTTCGAGAAGAGCTTTACGCGCGCGCGGGGGATCGCGGAGTTTGAAAGACTATTGCGCGATTGAAGATCAGCAGCTTCTCCGCTCCGAGTGGTATCCTCTTTCCCTTGAGAGTTCGTGATGCGATCCGAATGCTCGTCGACGACGGCTGGCAACTTGACCGCACCTGAGGCAGCCATCGCCAGTTCCGGCATTCGGAGAAGCCAGGAACGGTTACCGTAGCTGGGAAAGAGAGCCTCGAACTGCCGCCCGGAACGTTGAGCAGCATCCTGAAGCAGGCCGGCCTCAAGAAGGGCTGAAGATGACCGAGTACATCGTGATCGTCGAACCAAGTGCCAACGGTTTTGGGGCGTACGTACCCGACCTGCCAGGTTGTGTGGCGGTTGGTGAGACCCGAGAGGAGACCCTCGAGTTGGTCCGTGAGGCGATCCAATTCCACATCGAGAGTCTGCGAGATCACAACGAGACGGTGCCTGCCCCACACACCACCGTGGAACGCATCGCCGTCTGATCACTCCGCCTGGCCCAACTTCTGACATCCGTACCTTCCGCGTAACCCGCGTGCGAGCGCAGCGACATCACGCGTTCCGACCTGTAGTCAATCCGAGCAATCTCGCAATGGGTATGCGCGGCGTCGCTCTTGACTCTCATTCGCGCATTCGAAGAATCGCGCAATGGCCGGGCGGTGGCGGTGGCTAAAGCTTTCCTTCCCGAACCGCCCACTCATACGTCTCCCGAAGTCCTTCCTCGAGACCGATGCGCGGCGTCCAGCCTAACGCGCGAATGCGCGACACATCCAGCAGCTTCCGCGGCGTTCCATCCGGCTTCGTCGTGTCGAACACGATGCGTCCTTCGTAGCCGACCACGCGCTTCATCGTCTCGGCGAGCTCCGCGATCGTGACGTCTAGTCCGGTGCCGACGTTGATCGTCGTCGCCTCCTCGTAGCGCTCCAGAAGCACGACCAGCGCCTCGGCGAGATCCGTCACGTGCAGGAACTCGCGCCGCGGCGTTCCCGTCCCCCACACGACGACCTCAGGTGCGCCCGAGAGCTTCGCCACGTGAAAGCGGCGCATCATCCCGGGGATCACGTGTGAGTGCGTCGGGTCGAAGTTGTCGTTAGGCCCGTAAAGATTCGTCGGCATCGCCGAGATGAAGTGGCGGCCGAGGTCGCGGTTGTAGTACTCGCAGAGCTTGAGGCCGGCGATCTTGGCGAGAGCGTAGCCTTCGTTCGTCTTCTCGAGCTCGCCGGTGAGCAGCGCGTCCTCGTGAATCGGCTGCGGCGCGAGGCGCGGATAGATGCAGGAGCTGCCGAGAAAGAGCAGCTTCGAGACGCTCGCTTCCGCGGCGGCGTGGATCGTGTTCGCCGCGATCATCAGGTTCCGATACAGGAACGCCGTCATCTCGGTCGAATTCGCGACGATGCCGCCGACCATTCCCGCCGCGATGACCACGACGTCCGGCTTCTCGGCTGCGAACCAGCGCCGCACGTCCGCCTGCTCGACGAGATCGAGCTGCGCGCGCCCGGGCGTCAGCAGGCGCGAATACCCGCGCGCCTCGAGCGCCCGCACGAGATTCGACCCCACAAGCCCGCTTGCGCCGGCGACGAGGATGCGATCAGAAGGAGAAATCATGGGAAGAGAATAGCGGAAAAGACGATTGCGCGATTCTTCGATTGCGACGCCCCCCGCCCGCCCATTGCGCGATTGCGCGAATCTTCGATTGCGCGAAACAAAGTCCAAGCGACGCTCTTGCTTCGTTCTAGATCGCGCAATCGGCTGGCTCCGCCTCCTCCTGCACCTGCTAGAATGAGGTCACGGCATCCGGATGCGAATCGAAGACATTGAACGGCAGCTTCTCGAGCTCCCGCCGAACGAGAAAGCTCGGTTGCTGCATGAGCTCGTTCACAGCCTGGACAGCGCCTCGGCGATGGAGATCGAGGCCATCTGGCTCGACGAGGCCGAACGGCGCGATCGGGACATGGACCAGGCC
Source organism: Thermoanaerobaculia bacterium (assembly GCA_051305935.1). Taxonomy (GTDB): domain Bacteria; phylum Acidobacteriota; class Thermoanaerobaculia; order Gp7-AA8; family Gp7-AA8; genus JACPDH01. The sequence goes on along the minus strand of JBPPMG010000507.1, from coordinate 13,893 downwards.
GGCGACGCGGGACTCGATGGGGCCGCGGCACTCCGCCGAATCAGACAGCGGCTTTCCGAGGTCTGAACTGTCGCTCGGATTCCGATTCAACCGCCTGGCACTCATCGAGCTCGACTAGGCAGCCCGCGAATACGAGTCGCAGTCGAGGGGCCTCGGACTCCGGTTCCTGGACGCCGTTGAGCACGCGATCGCCGAGGTCTGTGAATACCCGAAGCTCGCTCCGGCGATACGCCGGGAGATCCGCCGAATGCTCGTACCTGGCTTCCCGTACGCGATTCTCTATCGGGCGAATCCAACGCACATCCGGATTCTGGCACTCGCACACCAGCGCCGCCATCCATTCTACTGGCTTCGCCGAACGTGAGCATCCCCGCCCGCCCATTGCGCGATTGCGCGATTCTTCGATTGCTCGAATGAACCTCAAAAGCGCCACTCTTGCTTCGTTTTAAATCGCGCAATCGCGCAATCGAAGAATCGCGCAATGGGCGGGTGGCCGCCCTACCCAACTCGACGTTCCTCGAACCCCACGCGAAACATCTTCAAAAACACCCCGCTCCGCTCGCAGATCTGCGCGAGGCGCTCGACGTTCTCCTGCGGGATCTTGTCCGAGGCGATGACCACGCCGCGCACGGCTTGGACGTGGAGCAGTTCCTCGAGTCGGTCGATCGATCCGAAGACAGGATAGCCGGCGACGATTCGGCCGAACTTCGCGTGGTCGTCGTCGAGAAAGCCGATGGGGCGCAACGTAAGATCCTGGTTTTCGAGAATCTCGCGAATGGCGAGCGAGCCCGCGAAGCCGGCGCCGTAGATCAGGATCGGCTCCCCGGCGGTTTCGCGTTGTGCGCGCCGCGACCATTCGCTGAAGACGCGGTACGACGCGCGGATGCCCGCGAGCAGAGCCGCGGCGACGAGGAACCAGATCAGGTAGAAGGTCACCGGGAGCGCGCGGTTCCAGACGAAGCGCGAGAAACCGAGGAGGAATGCGGCGGAGATCGCCACCCCGCTCACGGTCCGTGTGACGTCGGCGATCGTGGCGATCTTCCACGAGCGCTTGTAGAGACCGAGAAGGTAGAACGTCGCGAGCGTCGTGACCGGCAGGATCGCGAGAAGGCGCTCGAGCTTGTAGCGGTCGACGCGAAGTCCCCAGTCGTCGTACTTGAGGACCCAGGCGATGTAGAGGGCGGCGACCGAGAGCACGATGTCGACGAAGACGATGAAGAGGCCGCTGCGGAGGACCGGCACCTCGTAGAGGCGCAGCATGTCGCCGCGGCGGATGACGGCGAACTCTTCGTAGCCGAGGCGCGCGAGGCCGACGAAGCCGGCGACGATGATCGTCAGGAGAAGCACGGCGGCCTGGCGGTGCGAGAGGAACATCGAGCCAACGCCGATCGACGCGAGCAAGAGGCCGATGCCATGGAGCAGCATCACCGCGCGGCGGTGATTGAGGCCGAGCTTGAGGAGGCGGTGGTGGATGTGCTCGCCGTCGGCCTCGAAAATGCCTCCTCCTGCGAGGTGGAAGAGGCGGCGCGCAATGCGTCGCGCCATCGACACGAGCGTCTCGGCGACGGGAAGACCGAGAACGACGAGGGGCGCAAGGATCGCCATCCCGGTCGTGAGCGTGGAGCCGCCGCGAAGCGCGAGGCACGCGAGGCAGAAGCCGATGGCGGTCGCGCCCGAATCACCCAGGAACGTGCGCGCGGGATGGAGGTTATACGGCAGGAAGCCGAGCAACGCGCCGCCGAGGATGAGGGCGATGAGGGCGATATCGAAGCGGCCGACGAGAACGGAGACGCCGGCGAGGCTGATTGTGGAGATGAGGGCGAGGCCGGCGGAGAGGCCGTCGAGCCCGTCGACGAGGTTGAAGGCGTTGGTGACGCCGACGATCCAGAGGATCGAGAGCGGGATCGCGACCCAGCCGAGAGTGAGCGTCTCGGAGAAGATGTGGATGTCTGGATTAAGGCGGATGCCGAAGTAGACCGCGACGATGGCGCCGGCCAGCTGCACGAGAGCCTTCGGGAGCGCCGGCAGCGGCCGGAGATCGTCGTAGATCGAGATGGCGAGGATGGGGATCAGACCGAGCGTGATTCCGAGGGCTAGGTCTCCCGTGATGAAGTCGACCTTCGGGAATCGCGCAGCCCAGAGCACGCCGGTGACGATGGCGACCGAAGAGATGACGGCGAGTCCGCCAAGACGCGGGATGTCGGTCGAGTGGACCTTGCGCGGCCCGGGATGATCGACCGCGCCGAGCACGCCGGCAAGCCGCATGGCGAGCGGCGTGAGGCCGAACGCGATGAGCGCGGCGGCGAGGGCGGGGAGAATGAGAGCGAGGACGTTCATGTGGCGAATTTTCGGGTCAACCGGGGGCGCGAGCCTGCGCGCCGGCGAGCGGAGACACCGCGAGTGTCAGTACGCCGCTCGTTGAAGCCCTCCAGAGTCCGGGAACCCGCAAACCCAAGGCTCCGCGCTCCACCCACGCACCCAACACTCATGCTGCTGCTCCCGTAACCACAAGGATTGTAACACCGGCACAAATGGCGGCGCCGGATCGAAGGATGGGGACTTCGGAATGCGGATTGCGGAAGGCGGCGGGGTCTTCGGGTGACACGGGAACGCTGAAGTGAGTCGGAGGTAGGGACACGGCATGCCGTGCCCCCACAACCGGCGAGACGCGCGCCAGTTTCCTGGAAGCGAATCGACCATAGTGGCAACGGCCTCTGGCCGTTGCAGTGCCGCGCAGCGGCACTCCGGTTCCTCCCTCGCTCCACTGGGGATGACAAGCTGCTCCAGCGGCGCAGGCCTTTAGCAGATCCCTCGCTCCGCTCGGGATGACTACCCCCCCTCCGCCTTTCATTCCGCGTTCCGCATTCCGCATTCCGCCTGGCGCCCCGCCGGTTTCCGCTAACATCCATGCCGGAACGAATCCGATGCTCCACGCCAGCTACTCGCCTCTCCTCTCCCTGCTCCTCGGGGTCGTCCTCGTCGCGGCGCACCTCGGATGGGGGCTGCGCGTCTTCGGCAGCCTCGAGGTCCGGCACTTGGCCCCGCTCCGCCTCGCGGTCTCGATCCTCGCGGGGCAGTCGATCTACAGTCTCCTGACCTTCGTGCTCGCGGTCACGCAACTCGTCACGCATCCCGCGCTCGTCATCTTCTTCATCGCCTACACGTCGATCGGCGTGTCACTGCTCATCCGTCAACGAGGCACGTTGCGGGAGACGGCCGAGCTCGCGAGAGCGAGCCTCAGGCCGTCGATTGCGTGGATACCTGTCGGGGCGATGGCGCTGATGATGCTGCTCTACGCGCTCGCGCCGGCGACCAAGATCGACGAGGTCTACTACGCGCTGCTCGCGCCGCTCCGCGTCTGGCAGGACGGGGCGCTCCACTTCTACAACGTCCCCTTCCCCGCCGCGATCGTCCCGCAGATGACCTATCAGATCAGTCATGTGGCGCTCTTCGCGCTGGGGCTCCCCGACGCAGGCGCCGTCGTCAGCGTTCTGCTCGGCTTCACCCTCTGGCTCATCCTCGCCGGCGCGGTGGCACGGACAACCTCCTCTCCCACGCTGACCGCTATGGCTTGCGCGATCGTCGGCGTCGGCCTCTATCCGCTCATCTGGCACACCACCGCGGGAAGCCACGCGCTGATGGACCTCGCGACGGTGACGACCTTCGGGCTGCTCTACGTGCTCGCGAACGACGACGCTCCGAAGCCGCTCCTCTTCGCCGCGATCGCGGTCGCGGCGCAGGCAGGGGTCGCCGCGAAGATCTCGATGGCGCCGGCGTTGCTGCTCGCCGTCGCGGCGGCGATCTGGATCGGCCGGGGCGCCCTGCGTCGCGCACCGGCGCGAGGCCTTCTCGCGATCGCGCTCCCCTGGCTTCTCTTCCTCGGCCCGTGGGTCGGCTGGACGTGGCTGCAGAGCGGATCCCCGTTCGGACCGGCATTTGCGCACGCGTTTCCGGGGCACCGGATTCCCGCCGCGATCCTGGAGACGATACAGGGCCCGCACGCCGCGTACGCCACGGGGCTCGTCAGTTTCGCGAAGACAGCGCTGCAGCACCACAACATCTTTCTATGGGCTCTCGCCGGTGCGTGCGTCGTGCGGGCCGTGCGCGTGCGCTGGCTGCTCGTGCCGGCCGGCATCGTGGGAATCCAGCTCGCAGCGATCTGGCTGACGCTGCCGCACGACACGCGCTTCCTCGGCGGGCTCCAGTACGTGCTCGCGGCCGCCCTGCTCCTGAGCGTCGATTCGCGATCGCTCGCCCGGCGCCTAACGCAACGAAGCGTCGTGTGGGCGGTCACCGCCGTTCTCGTTCTCTACGTTGCGGCGATCGGCTGGTACTGGTGGCCGCATCTTCGCGTCGTCGCCGGTCTCGAGAGCCGCGAGAGCTACCTCCGTCGCTACGTCGCCTTTTACGACGACTTCGTGCAACTGGATCGGCTGCTGCCGGCCGACGCCGTGCTCGTCCCCGACAAGCAGATCGCCGCCGTCTACGCGCCGCGGCTAGTCGTCAGCGCGTTCGACCTCCCGGCGGGCCGGCCGGCCTACACCTTCGTCGGCATCCAGGACGTCGCCAGGGAACGTTCGATCGCGAATCGCATCGCAGGCCCGAGCCACCTGCCAGGCGCGAGCGTCTACGAGAACCGCGACGCGGTGATCGACTGCTATCGCACGCCCTGGAAGCAGGCCCGACGCGGCCACCTGATCGTGCGCGAGGTCGGGCCGGCGCCGTTAGGCCCGTGACCGCGGGACCATGAACGGCGATCGAATGACGGCGCAGGCCATCATTCCCGCGCCGCGTGCGCTCGCGTATGATGCGGTCGATGCAATCGCCTGGATGGACGAAGCGGTTCGCGGCGCTGGCGCTCCTCGCCCTCGCGCTGGCGGGGCCGTTCTACTGGGGCTTTCAGACCCACCGGAAGCACTGGTTTCCCTACTGGCAGCTCAGGCGTGCATTCCAGTTCGCAAAGCCGGGAGACGACGTGAGAGAGCGCTTCCCTCTCGCCCGGCCACGCGTGAGCGTCCTCTCGCTCCCCTACATTCAGGGCGCGCACGACCCTAACATCGAGAAAGCGGGAGTACTGCGCTGGGAGCGGGAGCGTGCCTCTCCCGGGACGAGCCTCTTCAACTCGACGGGCCAGAAGGAAGTGCAGCTCATCGACCTGTCCGGCCGAACGCTTCATCGCTGGCGGTATCCGAAGGACCTTTCGATCGGACTCGCCGTCGCGCTGCCCACCGGCGAGCTGCTTGCGCTCCAGGACAACGTAGCGCTCTTCAAACTCGACCGCGAAGGTATGGAGCTCTGGCGCTTCCCGGAACCCGTGCACCACTCGATCGAAGTCGACGATCGAGGACACATCTGGACGATCACCCGTCGGCACCAGGCGCCCGTCGATGCCGCTTCGAAGCGAGGCATCATCGAAGACTTCCTTGTGGAGTTGACGCCCGACGGGGAGGCCGTGCAGCGCATCTCACTACTCGAGACACTCGCACGCTCACCGTACGCCGGGCTGGTTCCTACGTTTCTGGCGGGGAGCGAGGACCCTGCTCCGCGGGGCGACGCCGAGTTCCTCGACCTGATCCACCCGAATCACGTCGAGGTTTTCGACGGCTCGCTGCAAAATGCGTCTCCGCTCTACGCGAAGGGCAATCTGCTGGTGTCGCTGCGGAACATGCACGCGATCGCGATCCTGGATGGCGCCTCGCACGAGGTACTCTGGTTCTGGGGCCCCGGCTATCTCTTCTCCCAGCACCACTCGACTCTTCTCGAGAGCGGCAACATTCTGGTCTTCAACAACGGCGTCGAACGGTCGTCGATCGTCGAGGTCGACCCGCGAACGAACCAGGTTTCATGGGAGTACGCGCCCGAGGCTGGTTTCTTCTCTCGGACGATGGGGAGTTGCCAGCGGCTTCCGAATGGCAACACGCTGATTACCGACTCGGAATCCGGACGTGCCTTCGAAGTGACCTCTGCGGGACAGATCGTGTGGAGCTTCGCCAACCCCGATCGCCAGCGCGTCCTCTACCCGGAACGCGATCTCGAGCTCCGAAGTGTCATCTACCGGCTCGAACGCTACCCGCCCGGCTACTTCGAGTTTCTGGAGCGGCGTTAGGCCCGGCGCAGTCATCGCGACACGTTCTTGCAGATTCCTCGCGAGCCGCGCTCGCCCTCCAGGGAACCTGCCAGGGCAAGAGCGTCGCGACCATAGTGGCAACGTCCGCTGGCCGTTGCAGTGCCGCCCAGCGGCACTACGGTTCATCCCTCACACCAACGACGCCACACGCCGTTCCCCCGCTCGGAATGACGTCCTCGTTGTGGGTCTAGACGGGACTCTGGTCGGGGGTGTCGTGATCGACGTGCCGAAAGGAGACCATCGCTCCGATCCTACACTCGCGCAGCAGGCGACGGAGCGCTGGCGTCTCGCCGGCTGGACCGCTGGCCTCTGGCCGGCACGTCGCCGGGTCGCGCTGCCCCAGCAAACGAAGAACCCCGGCAAGCCGGACGACCGCATCCGACTCACCGGGGCTCGAAGAACTGCCGTGCGTCCCGGAAACTGCGCGAGGAACTTACTTTGTTATCCCGATCCGCGGAACCGGGATGCGCGCGGTTCTACGGATCGCTCGTCGAAGTCGCGACCGGAGGTCCGGCCTGATCTGCTGCAGGAGTCGTACTCTGCTCACTCACTCCAGCCGCAAGCTCCGCGAGCCCGGCACCACCGATCGCGAGTCGCTTTCTCCCCACCAGCGCGACGAAGGAGCCACACAGCAGGCCGATGCCACACGCGATCACGGCTGGCCACATGCGGGCCTCTCCCGAGAAGCCGGTCACCGGAAGCTGCGGTGTCAGCCAGAGCTTGAACGACGCCGTCGCCAACACGCCGGCCGTCGCGACGACGAGCGCCGGCTCGCGGACGACTCGCCACACGTCGGACAACGTCTCCGTCATCGACAGCGAATGAAGCCGGTGGAACCTCGAGAGAAGCCACACCGCGCCGGCCGCGGTTCCGAGTCCGATCCCGAGCGACGCGCCGGCCGCGCCGAACTTCGGGATGAGGAGCAGGCTCACCGGAAGATTGATCAGCACCGAGATGACCGCGGCTCGTGCCTCGACATCCGGACGCCCTTCCGCCTGCAGGAGCAGCGCAGCCGGCACCGCGACGAGTGCCGCGAGCGCGCCGAGGCCCAGCGCGGGAAACGCCCAGCGTGCGTAGTAACCGAACTGTCCTGCCCAGGCGAACATGAAGTACCAGCCCGCGGCGAGCGGCACGCCGAGAAAGAGCAGTGCGCCGAACGCGGCGTACCGCGTCGTCTCGCGATAGAGCTCGATTGAGACCCTCCCTCGCTCGAACTCGGCCGAAGCGGCGGGCAGGGAGAGGCCGAGCCCGCTGAATGGGACGCTACGCAGCGCGAGCACGGCGCGGTTCGCCACTTCGTACGGACCGACGGCCCACAGACCGGTGAGCGCGGAGATCAGGAACTTGCCGAACTGATAGTTGAAGAACTGTGCCCACTCCTTCACCTGCAGCCGCGACGCGTGCCCGAGAATCGCGCGCATCACTCCTCGGTCGAGCTCGCGCGCGCTCATGCCCCACCCGTAGCGTCGCCACGACACGACAGCGTACGCGGCGAGCAACAGCAACTGTACGGCCCAGGTAGCAAAGACGACAGCATCGGCATGTCGGTACACCGCCCCGGCGACGACGGCGACTACGTTGCCCGCGAGCGAAATCACGAACGAGGAGAGGGAGAACCACCGAAGATTCCCTCCGGCGAGCATCGCTCCCTGGGCCGGCATCAGCAGCGCACGCAACATCGCGGCCCCGTAGAGCACCACGATGACCTGCGCGGGCGAGCCGAGCTCCCCTTCCGGAAGACGAATGAGGCGCGCGACCTGGGCAGCGACCGCCAGGACGACGGGGAGGAACGCCGCATAGACGACGAATGTGAGCGCCACGAGGTTCGTCAGAAACCGGCCGACTCCCGCGCCCGACGCATCGTGCGCCGAAGCCGCCGCGAAGCGCACCAGAGTGTTCGTCGATGCCGACTCGAATGAAGAAAACGCGAGACCGACCGCGAGGTAGAGAGCCCATGCGGCGAACTGATCGCCTCCGAGAAAGTGCAGGAGGATGGGGATCATCAGCAGCCCGGTCGCAAGGCTCGCGACCCGGCACGCCACCATCACCGCCATCTCGTCGAAGAGTTTTCGCATGGATTACCGAGTAGTTCAGTTACTGCGCAACGCTCCCCGAGGGTTCAATGTGGCGCAGGCACTCCTGCCTGCGCACGGCGCGAAGCGCCGTCTTGATCCGGGGTGTCGAAAAGAATACCGGTCGCCCCGCATTGCGGGGCGACGCGCAGGCAGGAGTGCCTGCGCCACATATCAGCTTCGCTCAGGACGACGAAATCGTCGGCGCAGCGTAGATCCCTGCGTCACGCTCGGCCCCTTCGCGATCATCACCGGCAAACACCCTCGCGAGCGCCGACGCGAGAAAGAGCGAGAGCGGAAAGATCTCCGGCAGCTTCATCGTCAGCGTGCAGAGAAGAACCGCGATCCAGAAAGGACGGAACGCGACGTCGCGAATCGCGGCCCATACGAGCAGTGCGTAGAACGAAGCGAGCCCCAGCAGGCCTGTTCCCATCAGCAGCATCGCCGGCATCGAGTCGGCCGCTCGCTCGGTGTCGATGTCGGCCCAGGGTCCGGTTCCGCTGAGCACGTGGAATCCGGCCGTAGTTCCTGCCCCGAACGCCTTACCCAGCAGCAGTTCCTCCGCTTCCAGATGAGCGGCCACGCTCCGCAACTCGACGAGCCTGCCGTGAGGCGAGAGGATCAGCTGTGTCCGCCCGAGGAGCAGCGGAAGAAGCGCCATGAGGAAGACGAACACCGCTGCGATCGCCACGATCCAGCGGCGTCCCAGGCGCTGGAGGAGCGCGCCGAAAGCGAGCACTGCGAGGACGACGATCCCGCTGCCCGAACTCCCGGCGACGATCAGAAAGAGCGCGAGCAGCAGCGCCGGCACGTATGGGCGATCCGGCCGGGACGACAACGCGAAGGCGAAGGCCAGCACCGCGAAGACCCCCAGCGTGTTAGGCAGGACAAACGTGCCGACGAGCCGCCCGGGAATGTCTGGTGACGTCCAGAAATAGCCGTAGATCGGCAAACCACGGATTGCCTCCACGAGAACTGCGAACGACTCCACGGCCAGCAGCCCACCGGCGGCGATTGCGAGCGCTTCCGCGAGCGCACGTCTCAGCGGACGCAAGGCTGCGAGCAGAATGGCGAGCGGAAGGAACGAAAACGCGCGGAGCCCGGCGACGGGCAGCAGGATACCGTGACGAAATGCACTGATGGAGAACGCCACCGCGACGATCGCAACAAGAAGGTAGCCGAGCAAGGCGCTTCTCCCCGGCAGGCCAGGGCGATCACGGGCGAGGCAGCACAACGCGAGCCCGAACAGCGCTGCGAGGAAGACGTCCTTCGCAAGCTTGAGCGAGAGCATCCACCCCTCGGACCGAAACATCTGCTCGCGAAAGGGACGCTCGATCGCGCTCTGTTCGTCGGGGAGAAGGTCGCGGGCGTAGGGTGCTCCCATGCGATGCGTCTCGAGGTAGTGCGAATAGGAATCGCGGTCGAAGAGCCCGACGCGCTTGAGATAGACCTCTCCGCCGTTGAGGACGGCGACTGCGACGATCAGAACCGCGAGCGCGAGCGGCAGAGCGCGAGAGAGGCGCTCACTGGATTGCGCTTCAGACACTCTGGCACGCGTCCGCGTCACGATTCGTGGTCATGCACGAGAGAGTCCAGGTCACCATCGATGTCCTTGTGCGCCGCAGAGACCGTAAAGCGCCACAGTAGCGAACCGCGGTGAACCGGACCCATAAGGGTCCGGCCCCGAAGACGCGGAGCCGGATCTGCAAGGGTCCTGAATCGGGCAGCACGAGAATCGCTGAGCCGACCGAGGCGGCGGCACCTCCCGAAAGCCATCGCCGGTTCCGGGAGCGCCGCGCTATTGGGTCGCCGTTCACGCGGCGCGTGCGGCTCTCGTAGCTACCAACCCGACGAAGCCCGCGACCAGCAGGGACGAGAGCATTCCCTGAAGGAGGTAGTTGGCGAGAACGTATCTCTGATCGGGATACACCGAGATTGCGATCAGTAGACTATGCGACAGGAGCCAACCGGTGACCAGAAGCCAGACGAGCTTCGTGCCGTTAAGCTTCTCCCCGCTCATGACAGTTCGAGCGAGGATCCATAAACTCATCAAAACGCCCGCCGCCGTCGAGACGACGGAGAACACCCGAAGACAGAGGTACACCAGCGCTGTCCGAGCCTTCAGAGGACGATCAAAATCCTGGAGCGGATAATCGGTGCGGAACCTGGCCAGTTTCCACGTTTCCGCGTCGACTCCTCTCAATGCCTTCTGGACAGCGAGCCTTGAAGAGTTTCCGACCTGCAATCCGCTGCTGAGGAGCGCCCAGAGGTGGCAAGTCGTCGACCGCGCGTAGGCCCATGGCTCAGCCCTCACCGCGGCCCGAAAAAGTGCCACGGCCTTGGAATCGTAGCGTTGACTGCGTGCCGAGTCCCCACTCCATCCGTCGGCAAACGCGTCCGAAGCGCCGAGCAGGAGTGTCGGACCTATGTAGTACCGAACCGCTTCCTGCAATTGGCTCTCGAAGAGCGACCGTTCTGCGCACGAGAGGGAGCTACCCGCAGACACGAAGGAAGCATTCATGCGGCGCCATTGCGTTCGATTCGGTTCCGCTATGGGGAGGTTCGCCGGAAGCATCACAACTCGCGGAAGGAACACGAATCCCGTCGGAGAAAGCGGCGGACTCAATTGAAACGGATACCTTCCGAGGAGAACCGGAATCAACGAGCAACCGAGCAGAATCACGCTTAGGCTCTTGATCGCCGTCCTTCGAACCGATTCGTCGCCCAGGAGGAATCCCAGAAGCATCACAATCACGGTGCTTCCCAGGATAGCGATTGCCGCACCTCGAACGAACACCACAAGAACGACACAGCCTGAGACTGAGATCAACCAGCCTTCCCTCTCGGTACGGGTCCACCGAAGGGTGGCCGCGCCCATGAACATCAGCATCGGATAAAAGAGACTCTCCGAAATGAAGGCGAGAGAGAAGGGAAGCAAGAACGTGTTCAGAGGGAACAAAAGGGCCGCCGCCAGCACGACGTATGGCAGCCCCGACACGCACATCTTGTTCACTTCGTAGAGCAGAAAAGAAAGGGAGGCTATCGTGACCACAATCTGGAGGAGCGCGATCGATGGATCGCCCAAGCCCACCCCCCGAAGAGAGTTGAAGAAGTACCCGTAGAGTGGCTGTCGACCACTGTGGAACTCGACGTACGACGGCGTGTCGGGCGACCAGGCAATCGTGCTTGCGTCGAAACTGAAGAGAAATAGAGTCGTGGGTGCCGCGATGACCAGTGTCGCCAGAGCTCTCGCCAGTCGGCTTCCTTTCCGCAGCGGTGCTCGCTGGGCCGGTTTGGAATCATCGAGAAGTCTCTCATCACCCATCGCTAACTCCCTCCCACGGCATTACCGCCGCACGAAGCCATCAGGCCGGTGAACCCTTCTGCTCTTCGCGCGTCCGCCGACCTTCGAGAAACCCGCTACCGAACAGGTACACGTAGCCGAAGCGAAGTCGGGCGAAACGGAGCCTTGGGGACGCGTGCGGATTGCCCGTCTTGGCGCATACGGATCGCTGTCGGCAGGCTTGGCCATATACTTCGTCCCGGGAGCTGCAATCGAGGACGTCTGTGAGTTTCAATCTCAGCTGCGACCGTCTGACTGAACTCGAATTGGTGTTCACGCCAAGCTGCATTCCGCCGCAGCTGACAAACAACGCTTCTCGTCCTTCGCAAGTGAGTCTCAAGGTCTACGCGCAGCTATCACCATCGACTTTGCAAAGATGGGAACTCGCCCCACCCGTTCGATACGCTCGACCGTTAGGCCCACTTCCTCGAGTAGCCGCGTCAGCGATCTTGCCGACCAGAGCTTGATGTGCCCGTGATCCCAAAGCGGATTCATGTGCGAATCCCATCGTCCAGCCAGGGAGATTGCAAGGTTCTTGAAGTAATCGTGGTACGGAGTCGAAACGATAGCGAGGCCTCCGGGAGTCAGCAGCTCTCGAAGATTTGCTGCCCACTTCCTCGGCGAGTACAGATGCTCGACAACTTCGAGGCTGATGACCAGATCAAACTGCCCATACTTGGCCGATAGCTCATCGTACGCTGAAGCGACTTCGAAGCTGGGTCCCAGATAAGCGGCACGCGCCTGCTCAATGCCACTCATGGATACGTCCACGGCCGTCACCTCGAAGCCTCGTCGCGCCAGTTCAGAAGCGAATGCGCCACTGCCGCAACCGAGTTCAAAAACGCGTCGTACTGCGCGCGACCGCTGATCCTTCGCGATCAACTCGAACACCGGCCCGTTCACGTAGGCATTGGTGTGACTGGGCCCTGCGCTGGCGTAACGGAATTCGTCACATTCACTCAAAGCGTAAAGATCTCCATTTCAGACCTGTGTGCCATGAGGACTAGGGTGGACTATCCCGCTGGGTTCCTCGAACTTCCAGCCAAACGACTCGGTCATTCTCGCATGGGGGATCTTGCCCCCAGCTTCTGGCCGCCCACCCTCACCCTCACTGCTACTTGCAAAAAATAGCTGAGCTTTGCGAGTCCATACAGCAATCCCGCGCGCCCGTCGAGGAACCCCATTCGAAGAATGTAGCTGTAGACAAAGTACGCGAAGGGGAACCAGAGCGACTTCATCCCCCGGTACTTGACTGTCTGCCTGAGCGCGCGCGATAACGTCCCGCCCGATTCAACCCGTCGGGCTTCCCACTCGGCGTACTCGAGGTGTTTTCTGAACCAGTGATCGACGCCTCTATCGTCGAGATGCAGCAACGGCGTCGGAATTCGAACGACAGACCCGTCAACGACGAGGTGCTCGTGTACCTCCATGTCCAGTGACGATCGGCCCAGATCCGGGAGCGTCTCGTACCGACCTCGACCGATCCGGACCATCGCCACCTTCCTCTGGGGATCCCCCCATCTGAGACACGTGCCCGCGAAGTGATTGATGTATCGGAACTCCAAGCCCTGCGCTCCAGAGCTCATCGCTTCGGCGACCGCGGCCCACGCAGCTGAGCACATCCGTTCGTCCGCATCGAGAAAGAGAACCCACTCGGTCGCGAAGGGATACGTTCGCAGTACCCAGTTTCTCTTCCTTTCGGTTCCCCCGACCCATGCAAACTGAAGAACTGCCGCACCCTTTGCGCGCGCGAGCTCGGACGTGCCGTCGTTGCTGCCCGAGTCTACGACGAGCACCTCGTGTGCTTCGTTCACGACCGTTTGAAGGCATTCCCCGATTCGCTTCGCCTCGTTTCGAACCGGCACCACGACGGTGACGCTCAGCTTGTCAGTCATTTCAAGGCCACTCGGTCCGTCACAGGAGCGTTTCGGGCTTCCCTTCTCGAACGTCCCAGGTCACGGAGCGAGAGGCCCGAGCAAGACACGCGGCACGATACCAGCTGATTTGGCACCGCGAACCTCGGAATGATTCGCGCCACTTGCTTACGCACGCGATCGAACATATTCCCATTCCGTCAGGCCGTCCGCCTTCTTCTGGAGTGCTGGCCGCCAACCAGATTCGACAGGACACTCATCCTTTGATGATTCGGGGCATCCGGGAATCGAGTGGATTGTAGCAGCACGATTTGGCCTATGGAAAAGTGGAAAAGGCGCCCACCCAGCCACCGCCTTTCCCACTTTCCCACAGGCCCTGCGGCGAGCGACGAGAGGCGTTTAAGATCGAGGGATGAACGACCGGAAGCTGTACGAGCAGATCCTGGGCATTTCGTCGCCGTGGCATGTTGAGCACGT
>JBPPMG010000450.1:0-4112 GCA_051305935.1 Thermoanaerobaculia bacterium | reverse complement strand
TCGATCTGCTGAAGGTCGACGAAAAAGCCTCGGAGCGCGAGATCGAGGACGCTTTCCTCAAGTTGTCCGGACGGTTCAACCCGCTGGCGCTCGAAGGCGGAGCACTCGAGAACATCGCCGACAAGGCGCGGGAGATCTGTCTGGCCGTGGGCCGCGCCTATGGCGAGCTCGCCGATCCGATGCAGCGTGACGCGGTCGTCGAGCGGCGGATGCAGAAGCGGGAAGAGCATCGCCGCGGCCTCGCCGCGGGGCGCTTCGCGATCAAGACCGACCTCCTCGACCCGTCGGTGCAGTTCCGCAAGGGGAAGGCGCTCATGGAGGCGGGGATGCATCGCGAGGCGATTCAGCTCCTCGAGTTCGCCGCCGACTGCGATGCCCAGAACGTCGAGTACCGCGCCGAGCTCGCGTGGTGCAGGTTCCTCGACTCGTCGTCGAACGCGCGGCAGTCGAGCGCCGACCTCAAGGAAGCGATGCGCATCGATCCGCAGAACGGCCTCGCGGTCTTCTACGCCGGCGAGATTCACCGGATCACGGGCAACAAGGCCGAGAGCGAGCCGCTCCTGCGCAAGGCGTGCAAGATGATGGCTCCCGATCGAAGGCCGGTCGAGGCACTCAAGCTGCTGATGACGGCAAAGTGAAGAGGCGGGCCAGGGGCCAGAGGCCAAAGGCCAAAGGCCAGAGCAAGCGAAGAGATGTTGTTCGCTTGAGGTTCGATACTCGTCGCCCTCAGTAGACAGAACAAAGCATCCGGCTGCAGGAATCGTTGCCTGCCTGCTCTGGCCTTTGGCCTTTGGCCTCTGGCCTTCAACGACTTTTGGCCGCGCGACGCACTCCCGCGTAGAATCATCGGACATGTCGTCGAAGACACAACCGGGGACGCTCAAGGCGGCCATCGTCGAGATCGAGCGCCTTCGCACGCTCGTCGAGGCCTCGAAGCTCATCAACTCCTCGATCGAGAGCGATCACCTGTTCGACTCGATTCTCGAGGTCGCGCGGCACGGGCTCGACGTCGAGCGCGGAACGCTCTACTTCCTCGACCGCGCGCGTGGCGAGATCTGGTCGAAGATCGCGTCGGGGCTCGAGTCGAGTGAGATCCGTTTGCCGGTTGGCCGCGGCCTCGCCGGCACCGTCGCCGCCACCGGTGAGGCAATCGTTCTAAACGACGCCTATGCTGACCCGCGCTTCGACCCGTCGAGCGACCTGCGCTCGGGGTTCAAGACCCGCTCGATGCTCTGCGTGCCGATCCACAATCGGAAAGGGACAATCGCCGGCGTGCTGCAACTCCTGAACAAGCGCTCCGGTGAGTTCGGCCGGCGCGACCTCGACTTCCTCGAAGCGCTCTCCGATCACATGGCGATCGCGATGGAGAACGCGATGCTCCACCTCAGCGTCGTGGAAAGCGAGCGGATGCAGCGCGAGCTCCAGCTCGGCCGCGACATCCAGTCGCAGCTGCTGCCTCCACCTCCCGCGGATGTTCCGGGCATCGAGATCTCCGCGGCGTGCACCCCCTGTTACGAGGTCGGCGGCGACTACTTCGACTTCATCCGTCTCGACTCCGGCGAGCTCGCCTTCGCTCTCGGTGACGTCTCCGGCAAGGGAGTCGCGGCGGCGATGATCATGTCGAGCGTCCAGGCGGCGTTCCGCCTCGGTGCGCCGGTCGTGCGCGATCTTCCGAACCTCGTCGGGCGCCTCAACACGCTTCTCTACCGCACGGCGCGAGGGCGAAAGTACGTCACTTTCTTTTGCGGAATCTACGACCCGCAGACCGGGCATCTTCGCTACTCCAATGCGGGGCACCTCCCGCCACTGATCATTCACGGAGGCGTCTCGCGCGGGCTCGAGTCGACCGGGAGGCCGATCGGCATCCTTCCGATCGGAGAATTCGACGAGGCGACGACGACGCTCGAGCCCGGATCGACTTTGGTGCTCTACACCGACGGATTCACCGAGGCCGAAGATCCTGCCGAGGAGCAATACGGCATGGAGCGCTGGATCGAGACGGTCACGGCGATGGAAGGCTGCCCCGTGGCCGAGATGCCGGCGCGCCTCAGCGCGGAGATCACGCGCTTCGAGGACGGCGCGAAGCCGGTCGACGACAAGACGATCGTCGTCATCCGACGCGCGCTGTGAGTGGCGGCACCGTCTCGCGTGCGCGCGCTCTGATCGTTTATCCTTCCGCCACCGAATCACACGAGGTGAGCTGCGAGTGTCCGAGAAAGAATCGTTCCTCCGTGCGTATGCGCCGTTGATCGTCGTCGGTCTGGTCGCCGCCGTCATCGTGCTTTTCCTGCCGATGGCACGGAAGGGATTCTCGATTCACGACACGTTCTTCAAGGGGCCGGTGACGCAGATGCTCCCCACGACGGCTGGAGCACGCAAGGCCGAAGTCTCGCTGGAGCTCAAGCTCGAGGCGCCGGAGGAATTTCGCTACCGCAACTCACCTCTCGAGCGGCTTCGCGCCGACGCGATGCCGATGCGATGGAAGCTGACGATCGAGGGCCTGAACGGGGCGACGCTTCCCTGCTTCGCGACCGGCGAGCGCGCATGCACGTTCAAGATCGGCGCCTCGGTCGACCATCTCCTGGTCGTTCCGGCGTCGGGCTGCGCCGAATCGGCGGGCAGCGCCATCCTCTGCGGCGGCCGCGTCGACACGACGCCCCATCTCTTCTACGACATCGTCCTCGCCGATTCACCGGTGACGCTCGTGAAGTAGCAGGTCGTAGGTCAAAGGTCATAGGTCAAAGCAAACAAGGCCAGAGGCCAAAGGCCAAAGGCCAAAGGCCAGAGTAGGCCTCGATGTGGCGCAGACACTCCTGTCTGCGCGTCGCCGAAGGCGACCTGAATCCATCGATGAGCGTGCAGACGGCTCGCGCTCTCTTCCGGCGCGGCACTCCGCACCCGCGCATCGGCAGAAGTGCTTCCGCTGCCTCCGACTGGTCGGGCCGCTGGCCTTTGGCTTGCCTTTCGCCTTTCGCCTTTCGCCTGCTATGACCTATGACCTTTGACCTCTGGCCTGCCTCTCGCTCTACTCCTTGTAGATCAGCAACTTGTAACAACATTCGCTCTTGACTTACGCCTCATTACCGCCTTATATTTCTCCCTGCCAAGGCTCTTCGCAGGAACCGACATGGCGGCAGATCCACTTCTTCGCATTCCCCGTTACGGGGACGCACCCGCGGGCGCCGGGGACATCGCTCTCCCCCCACACCAACCCACCCCGGCGCCCGCGCGGTTGCGCGCATCGCTTCCGGCGCAGCTCGCGGCGACGATGTCGAGTGGTCTCGAGCTGATGCAGCTCACCCGCCGGCATCGCCGCGCGACGATGCCGACGACGGTTGCCGCGATCGACGAGCTTCTTGGCGGCGGGTTGCCGAAGGGATCGCTCGTCGAGCTCTCGGCGCGCCGTTCGGCGGGGCGCTTCTCGATCGTTCTCTCGACGCTGGCCGCGGCGACGTCCGCCGGTGAAGCCGCCGCTCTCATCGACCTCGGTGATCATCTCGACCCGCAGGAACTCGACGACGCAGGCGCCGAGCTCTCCCGCGTTCTCTGGATCCGTCCGAAGACGACGAAGGAGGCAGTGATGTCGGCCGAGCTCCTCGTCGCGACCGGATTTCCTCTCGTCGTCATCGACCTCGGGTTGCGGCCGCACGGGGCGAAAGTCGCCGACGCGTCATGGATCCGCCTCGCACGCCTGGCGGAGACGCACGGCGCCGCGCTGCTCGTCTCCTCCCCCTGGCCCCTGTGCGGCACCGCGGCCGCGGTGTCGCTCTCGATTCCCGACCGTCGCCTCGCGTGGCGCGGCGACGGGGGCGCGCCGCGCCTCATCACCGGCATCGCCGCACGCATCACCCTCGTTCGCGCCAAAGGTCAACATCCTGACGTCAGGGAAGGGCGGGTCGTGGCAATGGCAATCCGGAGCGTGGAGAGCATCGCGATCCGGGAGGAGAGAACAGTCGGAACCATCGATTCACGTCGGGAAAAGATTGGATTGGCACAGACAACAGACATGCGCATCGCACGCCCCGCAGGGGCGTCGGAAAGTAGCCGGTGGCAAGCGAAGCGCAGCCACCGGTCGTTCGGCCCGAACGACATCGCGCCCCGCAGGGGCGCCG
>JBPPMG010000412.1:0-13963 GCA_051305935.1 Thermoanaerobaculia bacterium | reverse complement strand
TGTCCCCATCGCTTGTGCCGCCGGTTGAACCAGGCCGCGTAGCTCCCGTTGAGCCACTGCATCCCGCGTGAGAGCGTCGGCGTCGGTGTCTCGATCACCAGGTGGAAATGCGTCGTCATCAGCGTGTACGCCGTGACGATCCACTCGAAGCGCCGGACGACCTCGCCGAGAAGTTCGAGGAACTGCCGGCGATCGTCATCGTCGAGAAAGATGTCGCAACGCGCGTTGCCGCGCGAAGTGATGTGGTAAACGGCCCCGGGAAACTCGATTCTCATCGCTCGTGCCATGCACCGAGGATCCCTCGGTTTGTCACGATTTCCGAGGATTCGGCCGAAATCGACCCGAAATCGGCCCGAAACCTCCTCGGAATGGAAAATCGGGCCCGTCCAGTCTACGAGGGGTAGAGCAAGTCATGAGCTTGGCGGCTTGACCGAAGTCCGAAGCTGTGACCCCATCTGCAGTCTACGAGGGGTAGAGCAAGTCATGAGCTTGGCGGCTTGACCGAAGTCCGAAGCTGTGACCCCATCTGCAGAAGCTGTGACCCCATCTGCAGAGCGGTGAAAACCTCACCCCTCACCGGAAGGTCATAACTTCGCCACATTCGGGACCGTATAATTCGATGACCGAGCCATGCACGCTGACGATTCGATAGCCAGGCTGCGCGGACGGATCGCGCGACTGCTGGCCCTTCGCAGGACAGTGGGCCTCCTGACGGTCTGGGGCTTTGCCTGGGGCACGGCGCTCCTCGCGCTCCGCTTCGCCGCCCCTGGACACGAACGCATCGCGCTGATCGCAGGGATCATCGGCGCGATCGCCGCGATCGTCGCGGGCGTTTTCCTGACGCGCAGAAGCGTTCCCGGCGATGCGGCGCTTCGCGCGATGCTCGACCGCGACTCGGGAGCCGGCGGGCTCCTCATGGCATCGGCCGAGGCCGACGCGCGCGCGTGGCGCGACGTCGCCTTCGCGCCGCCTCAGCATTCGATCCGCTGGCGTGCCGGACGTCCGGTGACGCTTCTCTGCGTCGCAGGCATCTTCGCCTGGTCGACGCTCCTGGTTCCCGCGCGCTTCGTCCGCCCGCGTCCCGCGCTCGATCTCTCCGCCGATCGCGAGCGCATCGAGGAGCAGATCGCGACGCTGAAGCAGGAGGAGATCCTCGCCGTCGAAGAGGCAAACGTTCTCGAGCAGCAGGTCGAAGAGATCGCGAAGAGCGCGGAGGGAGACGATCCGGCGAAGGCGTGGGAGGCGATGGACAACCTCGAGGAGGGCGTGCAGAAGACGGCCGACTCCGCGGTCGAGGAAGCGCTCCAGACGACCGACGCGATGACGCGGCTCGAGGCGTTCGCCGGCGCGCTCGCGGAAGCGTCGTCGTCGCTCTCCCCCGAGGAGCTCGCCTCAGGGATGCAGGAGCTCAGCGAGGCTGCGACGAAAGCCGCCGCGGAAAGCAGGCAACTGGCTGCAAACTTATCTCCCGAGCTGGCGAAAGCGGCCGCGGCGGGCTCCCTGACGAAAGAGCAGATGGAACAGCTCGCGCAGGCCGCGGGAATGACGAAGGAGCAGCTGCAGAAGACGCTCGAGAATCTCAACAAGGCGGGGCTCACCGATCAGAAGACTCTTCGCAAGAACGCCGCACTCGGCAACAAGGCCGACCAGAAGGAACTGGCGAAGCAACTGAAGGAGAATCCGGGAAGCGGGATGGGCAAGACCGTCGATGGATTCTGCGACAGGCCTGGCAACGAGCCGGGCAAGGGCGGCGTGAATCGCGGCCCGGGCCACGCGCCGCTCGCGTTCGACGGACAGACGGAAGAGGACGCGAAGAAGTTCAAGGAGATCGTGCTTCCCCCGTCGGAGCTCGGCGAGCTTGCGCAGTCGATCCCGATCGCGACGAGCCCGGGAGATCCCAACGACCCGAACGCGACGACCGCTGGCGGCGGCGTCATCGGCGGCGCCACCGCAGGCGGCGGCTCCGCGGTGCGCCAGCCCGTTCTTCCGCGACACCGCGCGGCCGTCAGCAGGTATTTCGAGCGCGAGAAGCCCTGAGTCAGGGCGAATCGGTGGCAAAGCTCGAGCGGCGCGAGAAGCGCGCAGCCCTGCCGAGTAAACACGCAGCCGATCGCGCCGTACAACCTCAGTGATGATGCGTCGATCTCTGTTCGTCCTGGTGACGCTTGCCGTGTTGCCCGGATCGGGCTGTGCCACGCACCGCGCCGCGGCGCCCGCGAGCTCTCCCGCCTCCGTTGCGGCCGCGCCATGCGACATGAAAAGCGCGCGCCCGTGGATCGAACGCTGGCTCGGTGCGTGGGAGCTCGCATCGGAACGGCTGTTGAAGTTGCCCGAAGCGCCGGCGCCCGAGCTCGTCCTCTACGACGGCACGTGCGCCTGGACGACGTCCGCCGTCACCGCCGGTGGCGCGCCGATCGTCGACGGCCCTTCGCTGCACGGCGCAAAGCTCCCGTGGCGCGCGCTGCCGCACGGCGGCTCGCTGAAGCTCCCCGACGGCTCGGAGACTCCGATCCAGCTCATGTCGTTCACCAACGTCGCGAAAGACTCGGGGCCGTTCTTCGTGATGGCCGCTCCTGTGTACTGGAAGACGAAGGTCCCGCCCGATCCGTCGGAATACACTGGAGTCTTCCTGCACGAGTTCGCGCACACGAGGCAGGTGGCCGCGGTCGGAGCGATCATCGGGCCGATCGACGCGACCTGGCAGGGACCCGACGAGCTCGACGACGACGCGGTGCAGAAACGGTTCGCGGAGGACCCGGAGTACGTCGCGGCTTATACCGCGGAGCGCGACCTCCTGTACCGCGCCGCCGACGCCGCAACCGACACCGAGGCTCGCGCGCTGGCAGCCGAGGCGCTCGCGATGATGCGGAGCCGCCATGCGCGGTGGCTCACCGGCGACGACGCCGTCTACGCGACGCTCGACAACGTCTTTCTCTCGATGGAGGGAGTGGGGCAGTGGACGGCTTACGCCTGGCTGTCGCATCCCGAAGACGGCGGTCTCGACCGCCAGTCGGCAATCACGAAGATGCTGGGCCGGCGGCGCTGGTGGACGCAGGACGAAGGGCTCGCGCTCTTCCTCGTCATCGACCGGCTGCTCCCCGGCTGGCCCGCGCTCGCCTTCGACGACACCTCGCCGGGCGCGCTCGACCTGCTCGAGCGCGCGGTGAGTCGGTGACGGCCACCGCTCACGGCTTGAAGTTCGAGAGATTGCCGATCGAGACCCACGTTCCGTCGCGCTTCTCGTAAAGCTCGATCCACGCGCTCACGAACTCGAGCGGCACGGTCGTGCCGTCGTCCGCCGTCTGTTCGCCCTTCGCCTCGACCTGCGCGATCACCCAGCCGAGCGTTCCGTCGGCGGAGACCTTCACGACGGGAGGCACCTGGTCGCGATAGACCGAGAACCGCGTGCGCCCGAGATAGCCACCGAGACGTCGCCGCTGCTCTTCGATGGTCGGATACGTGATCGCGCCGCGGTTCGCCACCACGAAGCCTTCGCGCGCGTCGCCGAGCAGCATCTCGACGTCGCCGCGGCGATGCGCCTCGAGAACCCGTTCGTGCGCGGCGAGCAGCGCCGATTCATCGTCATACCCGTCTGCCGGTCGCTGATGAGCGCAGCCGGGGAGGAACAGCACGAGGACAAGGAGCAACGAGACGGTTCGTTTCGCCATGCACCCCATCATAGGGATCGCCCTTCCGCACCCGGTTACCCTTCGGAAACCCCTCGGTAACGAAAAGGCGCCCGCAGGAACGGGAAACGGGAGAAATCAGAAGCTCTGCCCCCGGCTTCTTCCCGCAACCCTGCTTCAGCATTGACTTTATGGCCGCGAGTCGCCGAACGAACCGGACACTCCACGTTCCGCGGCACTACAATGCCGCGATGAGACCGTCTCCCGCCGTCATTCGAGCCCTCGTCAGCTCGCTGCTGCTGATGCTGGCACTTCGGTCCGACGCCGGAATCCTCACCGTCACCTCCCCTGCCGACTCGGGCCCTGGAACGCTCCGGCAGGCGATCCTCGACGCGAACTCGACGGTCGAGTCCGATGAGATTCAGTTTGCGATCGCGCAGCCGTCGTGGCTCGCTCTCGCCACGCCACTTCCGGAGATCACGCAGCCCGTGACGATTCTCGGGCCCGGCAGTGGGCTCGTCATCGACGGCCGCCTGATCGGAAATGCGAGCGGCATCGTCGTCAGGGCTCCGTCGAGCCGACTGACCGGCCTAACACTGCTCGGGTTCTCGGGCTGGGGAATCGAGATGCACCTCGACGGGGAAACGACCACCTCCTCGGCCGTCGACGGCTGTACCCTGGGGCTCGATCCGATTGCGCGGCTTCCGATCCCCAACCGGGACGGAGGAATCTTCGTAGACGCCTCCCACTACTTCGAGCTCTCGAACAACGTGATCCTCGGCGGCAACGCTGGGATTGCCATCGTGCAGGCGCTCGGCGGCAGCGTGCACGGCAATTCGATCGGCGCGGATCCGGCGACCGGTGCGATCCTCGGTCCGCGCGACGTCGGGATCCGGCTCGACGGCGGCGCGTTCGTTCACTTCGGAGGGAGCGGGCCCTGCACCGTCAGCTCGTGTCCCCCGCCGCTCGCTCCCAACGCCATCACCTCCCAGGGTGACGGGATGCAGATCGGCGGAGCCTGGAACGCCATCAGCTACGAATCGGTCGGATGGTGGGGTGAGCTCTCGACGCCGGGAATCGCGGGTGACGGAATCGTCCTGCGAGGCGACGGGAATCGCGTCGACTCCGTGAGCTTCACCGGTGTACCGGGCCGCGCGGTCGTCGTGATGGAGGGGAACCATGAGCTCCGAGACATCACTGTATCGCCGGTCGCAGGCATCGCTGTGGACCTCGGCGGCGATGGCCCGACGCCTAACGATCCCGGCGACGTCGATGACGGGCCTAACGGGCTGCTCAACGTGCCGCTCCTGACGAGCGCCACGAGCTTCGGCTCGACGATCGTCATTCGAGGCATGCTGGACGCGTCCCCCTCCACTCGCGTGATGCTCGGCTTCTACCGCCTCGGTTCCGAACGACTCGCGCCGCTCTTCTACGACAGTGGATTCACTCCTTTTCTCGATTCAGGAATCGACGGAAGGGCGGAGTTCGAGCTCGTGTTGCCTTCGTTTTCGTATAGCGAGCCGGCTGCGTCCCTGACCGCGGTCGCGATGACTGGCGAGGGATTCTCGGAGCTCGCCGCTCCGGTCGGAATCGTGGCGTCAGCCGAAGTCACGGTCGACGGCGCGGTCGAGCTGCAGATGCCCAGCTCATCGACGTCGCCGCTCGTGTCATTTCTCGTGACCGTGAGGAACCACGGCCTGGCTCCGATTCCATGGGGCCACGTCCTTCAACTCGACCTCGAAGGCGGTCTGATCGAATCGTTTTCGTTCGACGGGGTCGGGGCATACTGCTACAACG
Organism: Thermoanaerobaculia bacterium; assembly: GCA_051305935.1. GTDB lineage: Bacteria > Acidobacteriota > Thermoanaerobaculia > Gp7-AA8 > Gp7-AA8 > JACPDH01. Next base: position 8,540 of record JBPPMG010000412.1, on the reverse strand, counting down.
GCCTGCAGATGTGCGTGCTGCCCGGAATCGCTCCCGGCAGCCAGCTCGGCGTCCGCGTCCACACGCGCACCACCGTTCCCGTCGGAGGCGAGCTCAGGGTGACGGCATCGATTCCCCGCCTCACCGACATCGACTCCTCGAACGACGTGGCCACCGGCACGACACGCATCGAGGCACCAAATCGGCGGAGGCCCGTGCGTCGGATATCGACACCGGGCATCCCGACTGGTGGGCCCGCTTTCTTATCGCCTCGCTGAGTGGGCGGGTTCGAGGGCTCGGATCCCCCGTATCCCCGTCACGGCTCGGTTTCCCCGCCCCTTCCCTCGGTGTCCCATGTTTCAGGATCGCGGAAAGGTCCGATCGTCGAAGAGTCATAACTTCGCCACATTCGCAACCGTATAATCCAAGCGACTCCCATGAACGACGACAACGGATCGAGCGTTTCGGGGCACGAACGCGTCGCGCGAGCGGGATTGCTCGCGCGCATCGCGGCATCGGCCCCGCGCTCGTCCGAAAGGGACAAACCATGACCGAGACGCTCCTCACCCCGGACGAAGCGCGCGACGCGGGCTCGCGCGCGAACGCGATCCTCGCCGAGCTCGACCGCATCCTGCTCGGGCGCACGGATCTGCACCGGCTCGTCCTGGCGGGCATCTTCAGCCGCGGGCACATCCTGCTCGAAGGCGTTCCCGGCGTCGGCAAGACCGCGCTCGTCAAGGCGTTAGGCGCGCTCCTCGAGCTTCGCTTCAGCCGCGTCCAGTTCACCCCCGACCTGATGCCGAGCGACATCCTTGGCGCGAACATCCTCCAGGAAGTCACGCCCGGGCATCGCGAGCTCCTCTTCCAGCCCGGCCCCGTCTTCACGAACATCCTCCTCGCCGACGAGATCAACCGCGCCTCGCCGAAGACACAGTCGGCGCTGCTCGAAGCGATGCAGGAGCGCTGCGTCACGCTGCTCGGCACGACGCGCACGCTTCCCGATCCCTTCTTCGTGCTCGCGTCGCAGAACCCGATCGAGCTCGAGGGGACCTATCCGCTCCCCGAGGCGCAGCTCGACCGCTTCCTGTTCAAGCTGAACGTCCTGCCGGCGGACGTCGCCGTGCTCGAGGAGATCATCTCGACGCGGCGCCGGGGCGAGCCGCCCGCGCCGGGGAAGGTCGTGACTCACGATGAGCTCGGCGCTCTCTTCGCGGCGGTCGACCGGATCTTCCTGCCGAAGGCCGTGGGACGCTACATCGCGCGGCTCGTTGCGGCGACGCACGCTGGTGCGGCAGAGGCGACGAAGGAAGTCTCCGAGTACGTCGCATTCGGCGCGAGCCCGCGCGCCGCAATCGCGCTCGCCGAGGCCGCGCGAGCGATCGCGCTGTTCGACTCGCGTCCCGCGGCCGGATTCGACGACGTCAAGCGCGTCGCCGACGCCGTGCTCAACCATCGCGTGCTCACGAATTATCGCGCACGGCTCGACGGGGTCACGTCTTCGAAAATCGTCGCATCGCTCCTCGCGTCGCTCGAAGAGAGCGGCGTGAGCCTGCCGGACGACGTCGAGGTCGCGACCCGAGGCGGACGATGACGCGTGCGGCGCTCCTCGCGCTGCTGATCGCAGCGTTCGTCGTGGTCGCGCCCGGGCTGTCGGGCGCCGACTTCGGGCCGATCTCGGTCGCCGACGAGTCGGGCGACTTCACTCCGTCCGCGCACGGCTATCGGGAGTTCCGCTTCCGCGTCGCCAACCGCGGCACGCAGCAGCATGTGGTCGAGATCGCGGCTCCGGCCATCATCTATTCGGGCCAGCCGGGCACGCTGCGCCGCATGAGCCGCTCGGTGACGCTCCCCCCGCAGTCGGAGGCGATCGTCACCATGCTGCAGCCGCCGATCAACATGACCGGCGCCAACGCCGAGGTGACGATCGACGGCAAGGTTCAGACCGACAAGCTCCCGATCAACATCGGCTACTCCGCTTCCTACGGGCAGGTGCAGATCCTCGCCAGCCGATCGATCTCCGAGCCGAATCTTCGCGCGTCGCTCGAGACAGTGATGCGCAAGGAGGAGATCGCGATCGAAACGAGCGCGCGGACGCTCGCCGAGTGGAGCTCGAACTGGCTCGCGCTGACACGCCACGACGCGGTCGTGCTTCGTGACGCCGAGTTGCGCGACGCCCCCGCGCCGGTACGCCTCGCGGTCGAGCGATTCGCACGCGCTGGCGGCACTCTCGTCGTCTTCGACGCGGCCGCGGTCCCGGAGGGCTGCTCCGCGCTGGAGATCCGCCCTGACACGCTCTACGTCTGTCGCGAAGGCTTCGGCGCGCGCCTGGTCACGACCGCCCCGGAGCCGGCGGTCTTCGCGCCGTCGGAGATCGACGCGTGGGTGACCGAGATGCGCAACTCGCTCAAGCCCTACGGCGATCCCACGATGACCTACGGCGGTGGCCCGTTTCGCGGCGGCGCCGTCCCCTCCTCCACGTTCCGCGTCGTCGATGAGCTCACCGTCCCGGTGCGCGGCCTCTTCGTCGCGATCACGCTCTTCGCGATCGCCGCGGGCCCCGTGAACCTGATCGTCCTCTCGAAGAAGAACCGGCGCATCTGGGTCCTCTGGACGCTGCCGCTCCTCTCGATCCTTACCTGCATCGTCGTCATCGTCTACGCGTCGTTTTCCGAGGGCTGGATGCGCGTGGTGAAGACCGAGGCGGTGACCCTGCTCGATTCGAAGACGCGCGAAGCGACGACGATCGGATGGACTGGCTACTACGCGACCGTCGCGCCGAGCGACGGGCTTCGCTTCGGGCCCGAGACGGAGCTGACGCCGTTCGGCGGCGCGCGGCAGAACGAGCTCACGATGGACTGGACGCGCGGGCAGCAGCTCCGCCAGGGCTGGCTCACGAGCCGCGTCTCGTCGTCGTTCAAGCTCCGGAAGAGCGAGACCAGGCGCGAGCGGATCGAGTTCCGCGAGCGCGACGGCGGCATCGAGGCACTCAACGGCCTCGGCGCGCCGATCGAAAATCTCTGGGTCGCGACGCCGACAGGTGAGTTACTTACCGTTGGTCCGATCGCGCCGGGAGCATCGGCCCTTCTTCGCCCGAGCGCTCCCGGCACGTTCGCGAAGCCAGGTGAGCCGGCGCGCGCGATCTGGAACGGCGACTGGCTCGGAGCTGGGAAGAGCGCGACGGCCGCCCCGCACGGTTACCTCGGTCCAGGCCGCTGGATGGCCACCGTCAACGGCGCCCCCTTCGTCGAGGATGCGCTCGACGGTCTGCAGACGCGCAAACAGCGATCGCTCGTCCTCGGTGACCTCGAGGTGGAGCGATGATGACGCGGCGCGTGGCGGTGGAGATTCCGTATGGCGCAGACACTCCTGTCTGCGCGCGGCGCGAAGCGCCGAAGATTTCCCTTCATCGGGAACGGATACCGGCCGCCTTCGGCGGCGCGCAGGCAGGAGTGCCTGCGCCACATCAACAGGCAGGAGTGCCTGCGCCACATCGCGAGGTGGGGCGATGAGAGTCGACATCCGCAATCTCACGCGCACCTTCGACAAGACGATCGCCGTCGACGACATCTCGTTCTCGTTCGGCGCGGGCGAGGTCTTCGGCTTCGTCGGGCCTAACGGCGCAGGCAAAACGACGACGATGCGCATCCTCGCGACGCTCGACGAGCCGACCGCGGGCGACGCGCTGCTCGACGGGATCTCGGTCGTGCAGGAGCCGGAGAAGGCGCGCCACCGCATCGGCTTCGTCCCCGACACGCTGCCGACGCACTCCGACATCACGGTGGAGGAGTATCTCGACTTCTTCGCGCGCGCGTACGGTCTCAAGAGCGCAAGGCGCCACGAGATCGTCGCCGAGGTCCAGGAGTTCACGAACCTGACCGGCATCCGCGAAAAGCTGCTCAAAGCGCTCTCCAAGGGAATGAAGCAGCGCGTCTGCCTTGCACGCGCGCTCCTTCACGATCCACCGGTGCTGATCCTCGACGAGCCCGCCGCGGGGCTCGATCCGCGCGCTCGCGTGGAGCTGCGCGAGCTGCTGCGCGCTCTCGCCGCGCAGGGAAAGGCGATTCTCATCAGCTCCCACATCCTCACCGAGCTCGCCGAGATCTGCACGGGGGCGGTGATCATCGAGCAGGGACGGATCCTGCGGGCCGGCACGCTCGAGAACATCATCGCCGAGTCACAACCGGCACGCCGAATCGTCATCCGCCCGCTCGGCGCGCCCGAGGCCCTTCATCGGGAGCTGCTGCAACTGCCTCACGTCAGCGCGGTCGCGTTCGCGGGGAACGAGGTGTCGCTCGAGTTCGCCGGCAACGAGGACGAGGTCTGCGAGCTCCTCGCCGAACTGATCCGTCGCGGTCACCGGCTCGCGGAGTTCCGGCAGCCGAAGTCGAACCTGGAGGATCTGTTCATGTCGGTCACGAAGGGCGGCGTGCAATGAGCGGCCTCGCCGCGGTTGTAGGTCGACTCGACGACGCGATGAGCCCGGTCGTCGTGAAGGAGCTGCGGCAGGCGGTGCGCGGCCGCTTCATCGTCATGCTGCTGATGGGCTTTCTCGCGACGCAGGTCATCACGATGGGAATCGCGCTCCTCGTCGGCGCCGACAAGGCCGCCATGGCCGACACGATGGCGATGGGTCGCACGACCTTCCTCTGGCTCCTCGGGATCCTCCTCGGAACCTGCCTGCTCTGCATCCCGCTCTACACCGGAATCCGGTTAGGCGTCGAGCGAAGCGATTCCGACGTCGACCTGCTCTTCATCACCACGATCCGGCCGCGCTCGATCATCTTCGGTAAGCTGACCTCGTCGATGCTGCTCACGCTCCTGATCTTCTCGTCGAGCCTGCCGTTCATGATCTTCACCTACTTCCTGCGCGGCATCGACATGCCGTCGATCTTCGTCCTCCTTGCGATGGGCTTCCTCGCGATCATGGTGATGGTCTGCCTCGCGATCATGCTGGCGACGCTGCCCGTATCGAAGCCGTTCAAGGTCATCATCGGCCTGAACTTCGCGTTCGGCGGTCTCCCGGCGCTCCCCGTGCTGATGGCGTTCGCGTTCTCTTTTCTCCAGGGAGGGGGAGGCAGCCGGATCACCACGGTCAACTTCTGGATCGGGGCGGTGACCATGATCGTCATCACGGCGGCGGGTTGCGCCGTGATGCTCGCGATCTCGATCGCGCAGGTCACGCCGCCGGCTGCGAACCGCGCGAAGCCGGTGCGGCTCGCGCTCTTCCTGCAGTGGTGCGTCACGCTCGCGGGGACCACGTTCCTCGTGGCGCGCTCCTCGGATCAGACCCCGCTCGTCGTATGGCTCGTCGCGCAGACGCTGCTTTTCACGATCACCACGATCGCGGCGACGTCGGAGCGCCACACGGTCGGCCCGCGCGTCACGAACGAGATTCCCGCGAATGCGTTAGGCCGCGTCGCCGTTTTTCCCTTCTTCAGCGGCTCGGCGAGCGGGCTCGTCTGGAGCGCGCTGATGATCGCCGCGTCCGTCGCCGTGCTCCCCCCGATCGTCAAGGCTCTCCTGCCGCCGATGGCGAGCGGCGAGTACCGCGACGCGATGCTCTGGGTCGGCGACTACGCGATCTACCTCTTCGGCTTCGCCCTGACGGCCATGGCGATTCGCGACGTCGGCCCCTTCACGAAGATCCCTCGGTCGCGCAGCTGGATCCTCGTCGTCCTGCTGATGCTCATGGCGGCGTTCATTCCGGTCGCCGGCTGGATTCTCTTCGGAGGCAAGACGCCATTCGGAAAGGACATGACGATCTGGATGCTCGCCTCGCCGATTCCGAACCCCCAGGAGCCGCAGGTCGCTCGCTATATCTTCGGAGGGATCTGGCTCGCGATCGTTCTGCTCCTGCGGCGGAACTGGTTCGCGGAGAGATTCGCGAACTTCCGGAGGGCCGCGCCCGCGGCATAGCCGGATGGAGAAACGCCACGTCGAGGCACTCGCGGCCGGCGAGCGCGCCGGCGGCGGATGCGTTCTCCTTCCGCCGCGCCGAGCGCCGGGCGGCACCGCGGGGCTTCTGCTCACGCGCGCGTCGGGCAACTCGATCGATTTCCGCGAGCATCGCGAGTATCACCCGGGCGACGACGTGCGCCGGATCGACTGGAACGTCTTCGCGCGCAGCGACAACCTGATGGTGCGGATGCACCACGAGGAGATGTCCCCGCACGCCGACATCGTCCTCGACATGTCGCGCTCGATGGCGCTCGGCGGCACGAAGAAGGCGGAAGCCTCGCTCGGCCTCGTTGCGATGCTCGCGGAGGCCGCGCGGAACGGCGGCTTCTCGCGCGCCGTGTGGGCCGCGGGGGACGAGGTGACGCGGATCGAGACGAACGGACCCGCGGCGACGTGGGCGGGCCTCGACTTCGAAGGGCGCGGCTCGCCCGCGGAATCGATCGCGAAGGCCGCGCCGCCGTGGAAACCGTTCGGCATGCGGATCTTTGTCAGCGATCTGCTCTGGCTCGGCGACCCGGGTCAGCTCGTGCGCCAGCTCGCACACCGTGCGGCGGCCGTCGTGATCGTCCAGCTCCTTGCGCTGCGAGACCTGACCCCCGAGCGGGTCGGCAATGCGAGGCTCGTCGACTGCGAAAGCGGCGCCACACACGACGCGCTCGTCGACGCGGCGGCGATCGAGCGGTACGACGCCGCGCTCCGTCGCCACCAGGAGAACTGGAGCGACGAAGCCCGGCGCGGCGAGGCGATCATGCTGACGATGACGGCCGAGGAGGTCCTCGACGGCTGGAGGGTCGCGCCCCTCGCCGAGCGCGGGCTGCTCGAGCGGAGGAGATCGGCGTGACCTCGCTCTTCGCCTGGCCCGTCGCGCTCGCCGCCGCCGCGGTCGCGATTCCTGCAATTTTCGCCATCTACTTCCTTCGAAGCAGGCTGAAGACGATCGAAGTCGCCGGGCTATTCCTGTGGACCGATGCGCCGCGAACGAAGGAAGGGGGACGCCGGCTGCGCAGGCTCACCACGCCGCTGCTCTTCTTCCTCGAACTGCTCGCGCTCATCCTGCTGACGATCGCCGCGGCGCGCCCGTTCGGCCCGCGCGCCGGCGACGCGCGCCCTCTCGTTCTCGTGGTCGACGATTCGTTCTCGATGCAGGCGGGCGAGGACGCAAGCCCGCGGGCCCGCGCGATCGATTGGCTGCGCACGGGGCTCGAAGGCGACGCGGTCTCGTCCGTTCGCGTCGTCCTCGCCGGCGAGACGCCCACGCTTGCGGGCGCCGAGGCCGGGAGCCTCGCCGCGGCGCGCCCCGCGCTCGACACCTGGAGCTGCGGCTCGCCTTCGGGCGACCTCGAGAAGGCGATCGCGTTCGCGCTCGAGACCGGCGGCGCGCGCGCGCGGGTCCTCGTCATCACCGATCACGCGCCGGCAACGCCTCCGGCGTCGGGGCGTGTCGTCTGGAAGTCGTTCGGCGACGCGCGCGCCAACGCCGCGTTCATCGCGGCTGCGCGCTCGAGCTCGGAGGGCGGAGAGAAACTGCTGTTCGAGGTGAAGAACTTCTCATCCCGCGCCGCGTCGCCTTCACTCCGCATCGGTTCGAGCACCCAGTCGCGCGACATCCCGCTCGAGCTCGGCGCGGGCGAGGCGCGTCGCGTTTCGCTCACCCTCGCCCGCTCACAGGCCGCCGTGACGGCGACCCTTTCCGGCGATGCGCTCGCGTTCGACAACGCGGTGACGCTGCTCGACCCGGGGCGCGGCGAGATCCGAGCGCGCGTCGACATCGCCGACGTCCGGCTCCGCGAGCTCGTCGAGCGCGGGCTCGAGGCGACCGGGCAGGTTTCGTTAGGCGGCGGCGAGCCGGTACTCGTCGTCACCGACAGCGATGTCGCGCCCCGTCCTGGGCGCTGGATCGTCCGGTTCGATCGCACTCCGGGCGCGGTCTCGCTCGCCGGACCGTTTCTCGTCGACGGCGCCCATCCGCTCACGCGCGGGCTCGCGCTCGCCGGCGTGGTGTGGGGCGCCCCGCGCGGCCCGATGCCCGGCGACGCGATCGTCACGGCGGGAAACACGCCGCTCGTCACCGAGTCCGAAAGCGCGCGCGGCGCGAAGACGATCACGATCCGATTCGATCCCGCCCTCTCGACTCTGCATCTCACCCCTGCGTGGCCCGTGCTGCTCTGGAATCTGGTCGAGTGGCGCGCGTCGGAGCTGCCCGGATTCCTCGAGGCGAATGCGCGCGTCGGCGCGATCGCGCAGCTCGCGTTGCCTCCCGCGATCGACAAGGCAACGATCGAGTCGCCGGACGGTAGGAAGCGCGAGATCGACACGGCCGGCGGCAGCGCGACGATTCGTCTCTCGCAGCCGGGCGTGTGGGCGGCCACCACGAGCGCCGGCGCGTGGCGCGTCGCCGCCAACCCGATCGCCCCGGCGGAGTCGGACCTCTCTCAGGCTGCAACCGGCTCCTGGGGCGACTGGCAACGCGACTCCGACCCGTCGCGCGCTCCGCGCGATCTCACCTGGGCCGCGCTCATCGCCGTGCTCGCGATTCTCACCGCGCACCTCCGCTTCGCGGCGAAGGGGGCGGCATGAACGGACGCTACCTCGAGCATGCCGTG
>JBPPMG010000392.1:0-3335 GCA_051305935.1 Thermoanaerobaculia bacterium | reverse complement strand
GCGGACAACCCCTAAGGCGCGGTCGCGGAAGCGATCCATCAGCTCGTAGATCGTCGGGATCACCAGGAGCGTGAGGAGCGTCGAGGTGATCACCCCGCCGATGATCGCGCGTCCCATCGGCGCGCGGAACTCCGCTCCCTCGCCGGCGCCGAAGGCCACCGGCACCATCCCGGCGATCAGCGCGAAGGAGGTCATCAGGATCGGCCGGAGGCGAATCCTCCCCGCCTCGACCAGCGCCTCGCGCAGCGGCATTCCTTCCTCGTGGCGCCACTTCGCGAAGTCGATCAGCAGGATCGCGTTCTTCGCCACGATCCCCATCAGCAGCAGCACGCCGATCATGCTCATCAGGTTCAACGTGTCGCCGGTGATGAGGAGCGCGAGCATCACGCCGATCAGCGAAAGCGGAAGGCTGACCATGATCGCGAGCGGGTCGAGGAAGCTCTCGAACTGCAGCACGAGGACGAAGTACATCAGCAGGATCGCCGTCCCCATCGCCGCGAGCATGTCGCCGAAGACCTCACCCTGCGCCTCCGCCTCGCCGCCCTGGGTGAAGCCGTAGCCGGGAGGCATCGTGATCCCCTCGACCCTCTGGTCGATCTCGCCCACAACGGCCGAGAGCGGCCGCCCCTCGGCGTTCGCTCCGACCGTGACGACGCGCGCGCGGTCGAGATGCTGGATCTCGCCGGGACCGATCCCCTGGCGGATCCGCGCGACCTGCCCGAGGGGGATCATCGCCGGCGGCGTGGCAACGCCCGAGGAGGGCGGCGCACCGGGCGCTCCCATCGACGGCGCCGCGGCGAGCGGCAGCGCAGCGAGATCGGCGACCGTCTCGCGCGCTTCCGGCGCGAGACGCACATAGACGTCGTACGCCTCGCCCGACGGGGTGAGCCAGTCACCGGCATCGACGCCCGCGAACGCCGGGCGCAGAGCCATCGCGACCTGCATCACGTCGACGCCGAGCGTGCCGGCGAGAGACCGGTCGATCTCGATCTCGACTTCCGGACGGCGGCCCCGCGTCTCCAGACCCACGTCCGCCGCTCCTGGAACCTGGCGCATCTCCGCGGCGACCTTCTCGGCCAGCTCGACGAGCGTGTCGTAGTCGGGGCCCTGCAGCTGCAACTGCACCTGCTTGGTGTCCCCCATGCCGCTCGCGGTCACGGCGACCTCCGCGCCGCCGACCGCCTCGAGCGCGCGCCGCGCGTTCCCCTCGATCTCCGTCTGATGAAGCCCCCGCTCGCTTCGCGGCAGGAGCCGGACGTACATCGCCGCCTCGTCCACCGACCCGCTCTGCCCTCCGATGGTCGTGTACGTGTAGGCGACTCCCTCGAGCCCGCGCAGGATGGCCGAGGTCTCGAGCGCTTTCATCTTCGTGTACGAGAGGCTCGAGCCGGGGGGCGTCTCGATCGCGAGATTGAACTCCGAGCGATCCTCGACGGGAAAAAACGCCGATCCGATCAGTCCCATCGCCGGAAGCGCGAGGGCCCCGCCGAGGATCAGCGTGACCACCCCGATCGTCGTCCACGGGCGGTCGAGCGACCAGCCGATGACGCGCTGATACCGCACGCTCTGGCGGTCGAACCACGCGTTGAACCGGTCGAGCAGGCGCGTGATCCACGATTTCTTTCCACCCTTCGGATCCGGCCAGTACGCCGAGAGCATCGGGTCGAGCGAGAACGACACGAGCAGCGAGACGAGCACCGCGCAGGCGACCGTCAGCGCGAACGGGCGGAACCACTGCCCCGCGATGCCGCTGATCATCCCGATCGGAACGAAGACGACCACGATCGAGAACGTCGTTGCCGCGACCGCGAGGCCGATCTCCGCAGTCCCTTCCTTCGCCGCGGTGTAGTGGTCCTTCCCCATCTCGACGTGGCGAACGATGTTCTCGCGCACGACGATCGCGTCGTCGATCAGAACGCCTACCGCGAGCGCGAGCCCGAGGAGCGACATCGTGTTCAGCGTGAATCCGAACGCCCATATGGAGATGATCGCGGCGAGGAGCGACACCGGGAGCGCGAGCCCCGTGATGACGGTCGAGCGCCACGAGTTGAGGAAAATGAAGACCGTGAGGACGGTCAGGGCCAGCCCTTCGAGGAGCGAGCTGGTGACGCTGTTCACCGACGCCTGCACCCGCTCGCCCCCGTTCTGCACGATCCTCAGCTTCGCGTCGGCCGGGAGCCGCTCGTTGAGCCTCTCCACGCGCGCAAGCACCGCGTCGGCGACCGTCGTCGTCGAAAAGCCGCGCGCCTTCTTGATGTCGACGCCCACCGCCTCCTGATCGTTGTAGATCGCGAGCGTCCGCTGCTCCTCGGCCCCGTCGCGGATCGTCGCGACCTCGCCGAGCCGCAGGATCTGCCCGTCCCGCGCCGTGACGACCATCTGCGCGAAATCCTCCGGCTGCGCCATCCGGCCGTGCAGGCGGATCGATTGCTCCGTGTGGCCGCGCTCGATCCGCCCGACGGGCGCCGCGAGATTCTGGCTCTGCACGAGCTGGACGACCTGCCCGATCGATACTCCCGCCGCCTGCAGCGCGCGCGGCTCGAGCTCGATGACCACCTGCCGCTCGAGCCCACCCTGAATGACGATGTCGGCTACGCCCGGAAGACCGCGCAGCTCGGGCTCGACGATGTCGTCGACCAGCCGCGTCAGCTGCGGGACGCTGCGGCTCTCCGACGCGAGCGTGAGCGAGACGATCGGCAGGTCCGCCGGATCGAACCGCGTCAGGATCGGCTCCTCCAGCTCGAGCGGCAGCTCGCCGCGGATCCGCGAGATCGCGTCGCGTACATCCTGCGCCGCCTCGTTCGTATCCTTCGAGAAGAGGAACTCGACGATGATCTGTCCGAACCCGTCGAGCGAGGTCGAGGTGATCCGGTCGACCCCGGAGATCGACGCAATCGCATCCTCGATCGGCGTGATCGCTTCCTGCTCGACCACTTCAGGCGAGGCGCCGGGATAGGGAATCGCGACCGCGACCACCGGCGCGTCGATCTCCGGAAACTCGTCCGTCTCGAGCTGGAAGACGGCGAAGATCCCGAAGACGACCAGCGCCAGCATCAGGACGACCGTCACGACCGGGCGATCGATGGCGAAGTTGGAGATCCACATGGCTCAGCCGACGCTCACCTTCGTGCCGGGCGTGATCGTCCGGGCGGGTCCGGTCAGGACGACGTCTCCCTCAGCGAGGCCGTTGATGACCTCGACGAACCCGTCCGTCTCGTTGCGGATCCCGAGCTGCACGGTCACGCGCTCGGTGAGCCCGTTCCGCACGCGGATCACGGTCGGCGCGGAGCCGCTCTCGTCGAGCGCTTCGATCGGGATGACGAGGCTCTCTCGTG
>JBPPMG010000535.1:0-34944 GCA_051305935.1 Thermoanaerobaculia bacterium | reverse complement strand
AGACGGGCTCAGGTCTCGCAAACGACCACGCGCTTCCGCTCGAGCAGACGGTGACCTGGGAGATCGACGGAGAGTCGCTCCGCGTCGAGAACCGCATCGTTCGCGTCGGCAATGAGCTTCCACCCCACGATCTCATCGCCATCCCACCGGGCGCGCAACTTGTCGAGTCCGACATCGTCCTTCGCAGGAAGATGCTCGACGATCTCGACCGCTTGCCGTCGGCCAGCCCCACCTCAACGCCTTAGATCCCTCACCCGAACCCCGAGAGAGCCATGACGCGCCTTACCGCCGCCCGCACGCTTCTTCTGTCCGCAATCCTTGCTGCGACGACGGTCCAGTCGTTGCACGCAGAGCCGCTCGCGACCGACTCGCTCGAGATCCGAGGGATGGCACTCGTCGTGCTGACGACCTCGCTCGATGCGCAACTGGGATCGCCGTCGTACGTCCTGACGGAGTTCGGCGGGAAGCAGGACGACGCGCCAGTAGTCGAGGGGCTCGTGGCTGAAGGGGATCTCGTTGGGCCCGATTTCGGGAGCCCGATCACGCTGCGCACGGCGCCCGGGCACCGGTTCGAGATCCCCGGCCTCATGGCGGAGGGGCAGTACTACCTCCAGAACATCCGGCTCGTGCGCGACGGCGAGTTCGTCGCGACCGCGATTCCATCGGCCTGCGCGATCAACGTCAGCAACAAGCTGAAGACGAGTGTGACGGTGCGGCAGCTCACGGCCGACGAGCTTCGCGAGCGCGGCATCGTCGTGGACGCCAGGAATTTCGACGTCTACGAGTACACCTTCACGTTCATCCTCGACGACGGGACGCCCGTCGTCGTTCCCTACACGGTCGTCGTCGACCCGCGAACGCATCAGATGCTGCCGATCACGCGGGAGACGCCTTACAAGCTCCCTCCGGTCGGAAGCGTCACGCCGCCGCGCTGGACGCCTCCGGCGATGCTGACGTTCAGTCTCGACCAGCCGGAGGCGGGCTCGCTCCCGCCAGCGCCGCCTGATCCGCGCGATCCCGCGAAGCCGTCGCGCCCGTCGATCCCGGCGGCGCTCGTCATCCCGGGGAACCTCGCGGTGCTCCATCAGTTCTTCGCGGTGTCGCTCAACGTCGCGAACGGGGCCGACACCGGCAGCCCGGTCGAGCTCGAGAACGTGAGTGCGACGATTCACGCGCCGAGCCAGCTTCGTGTCGAGAAGTCGGAGCCTTCGGTCGCCTCCGGCCAGGCCGTCCCGATTCTCGGACCCGGTCCCGACGCGAACGTACTGACTGCGCAGCAGCAGGGTGACGCTGAGTGGACGGTCGAAGGTCTGTCGGCGGGCACGTACACGGTCAACGTCGACGTACGCGCGACGATGACGCAACCGGGCCAGCCCGACCTCGCGCTCAAGGGGACGAAGTCGGCGGCGGTCGTCATTCACGATCCGCGCTTCAACATCACCTTCTCGCATCCGTCTTCGGTCTTCGCCGCCACAGACTGGAGCTCCGACGCGAACGCCTACTCCGCGTACGCGTTCGTGACCAACATGTCGTCGACGGAGCAGACCGTGGTGCTGAGCGTCGGCGACGCCCTGCAGGACTGCTCGCATCCGCAGAACATCTGTCTCGTCGATCCGGCGGCGCGATCGAGGACGCTGACGATTGGTCCGGGGCAGATGGACGCCATCGAGTACCGGCTGAAGTCGAGCGAGAGCGGGAGCATCTTTGCATCGTCGAGCTCTGCATCGGGCGGCGCGATCGCGATCTCGTTTCAGCTCACCTCGGGCGAGGGCTACTCGCCCGCGACTCTCGTGATGCCCTGGTACGCACGCTATCTCGACCAGGGCTACGTTAATGCGAACCTCGAGCTGCTCGGCCGCGGCTACGGCATCGCGACCGCGCCGCTCACGAGCAAGATCGCGGAGTACCCGCGTGTCATCACGACCGACGTCTTCGCACGCGCCATCGACATCGCGCGCGCGGGCCAGCGCTGCTTCATCACCGAGAGCCTCACGGACGAGGCGCAGACGCGCGTGGGCAAACGCTTCGCGTTCGCGAATCTCGCGCTCGACCTGCTCGGCGCGCGCGACGGCCGCCGAGTGCAGGGGGAGCCGCTGGAGCACCGCAACGCACTCCACGAGTGGGACGCGCTTCGGCGAATGGAGAGCCAGAACAACCGGAGCGGCCGCAACGCCGGCGCGGCGCTCGCACGCCAGCTCGAGGCTACGATCGAGCCGGGGGACAACGGCGCGGAGGCATTCGGTCGCTTCGCGGCCGCGAACGCGCATCGTTCCGACTTCGTCGCGGCGCTCGTCGGAAACGGCGCCCGAATCAGTTTCGCCTCGCCCGCCGGGCGGACCGTCGGGGCGAATGACGCGGGCAGTCACGTCTACGCGCGAGGGGTTCCCTTCGCCGACATTCATCGACTTCGCTTCTCGTCGACGTTCGTCGCGGAGCTCGGTCTCGTCGGGCACGCGACCTCGAACGTCGACCTGGTGGTCTCGGCCGACGGGCCGTTCGAGCTCCAACTCGTCTATCCGGGGGGCGCTGAAGGCGCTCCGTTGCGGCTGTCGCATTACTTCTTCGATCCGGGCCCGCACACGTACACGCTTCGCCTCGTCAACGGCTCTTCGGAGATTCTCGCGCGCAACGAATCGGGCGTCGTGATTCCGATCGCGACGCCGGCTGCGCTGGCTGTGCCATCGCTCTCCGTGTTCGCGGCGCGGCAGGATCTCTACCTCGACGCCGAGGGGCACAAGATCTCCCTGCTGTTCAATCGTCCGGTGCTTCCGGGCGACGGAGATCTCTTCAGCAAGTTCGCGGGAGACGTGGTCTTCGTCGACGGGGCCTACAGCTACAAGGGGCCGCGCCCGATTCCGGCCGCGGCGCTGCAGGAAGACGGGCGGATCATCCATCTGACGTTCGATCACGCGCTGCACACGAATGTCGCCTCGAGGCCCGGCTGTTCGTACGCGATCCGCGCCACCGGCGCGCTGCGCGATCCGATCAGCGGCGCGGCGCTCGCTAGCTACACGATTCCGCCGCCACGAATCGACAACGACCGTCCTGCCGCGATCTTCTATGGCAGGGTCATCGCGGGCGACGGGACGCCGATCAAGGCCGCCGAGGTGACGCTCCATGCGGGACCGCCGCAGTACGACACCACGAACAGCGAGGGCGTCGATGCGCCGGTCGGCGCCTTCTTCTTCGAGTACATGCCGCGCGATCCGGAGAACGGGTACAGCGGCGCGTTCAGGCTGCAGGCGGTGACCTCCGAAGGCAAGTCGACGTCGACGAGCGGGACGATTGCGAAGGCGAACGTCGTGTATCCGATCGATCTGCAATTCCTCGGGCGCGGTTCGGCCGAGGGATACGTTCGGTACGTCGACACGAACGCACCTGTCGCGGGAGCGCGCGTGGTCGTCGGCAGCAGGATGTTCGGCCAGTTCCGTGCGACGCAAACGGATGCGGACGGCTTCTACCGCGTGAACGACGTGCCGGTCGGTCCGCTGACCTTCAGCGCGATGGACGCCGACGGCAACGTCGTCTATGCCGCGAGCGAGATCGCGCAGCCGGGCGAGGTCGCCGTTCAGAACCTCCTGATTCACCGGCAGCCGTTCCCGGGGCTCGGCACGGTGCGCGGCATCGTCCGCCGCTCCGATGCGGGGAACGATCCGATTCCGGGCGCGCACGTCGGCGTCTTCAGCCAGGGCTTCGGCCTCATCGACGGCTACACCGACGCCACTGGGCGATTCGAGTTCAGCGACGTTCCTGCGGGATTCGTCACCGTGCTCGCCGAGGAGTGGACGGTCGCGTACGAAAGCAAGGCGATCGACTTCGACCTGAGGGGCGACGAGACGAAAGACGTGACGCTGATCCTTCCCGTGCGCGGGCAGGGCAGCATCGAGTACGTGCGGATCGAGGACAGAGTGACGCGGAGCGACGCGGGCGTGGCAGGCCCTGTGCCGGTGCCCGGCGCGCTCGTCCAGATCGACGGCTATCCGGTCGTGACGGCCGATGCAACGGGGAAGTACGTCTACGAGTCGGTCCCGCAGTCGTTCTCGGGCCGCAGAATTCGCGCGTACGACCCCGAGACGAAGCGATTCGGTGAGAGTTTTCTAGGCACGCTGCAGGGCGGCACCAACGGCGCGCCGATCCACATCCCGCTCGGGACCAGTGGCGGCGGCCGCGGAACGGTTCGTGTGCTTCTCGTCGATGTCGCGGGCGCGCCGGTAAGCAGCGCGGACTACAGGGTGCTTCAGACCGGCTATCCGATCGATGAGATCGATCCGGACCCGACGGAGACGGGTGTCTTCGTCGTGCGCGACGTCCCCGTGGGAACGAGCGTCGAATTCGTCGCCGTGCCGGTGACCGTTGCGCGGGACGGCAACGGCAATCCGACAGGGAGGTACGGCGAGCAGTACGCGTTCGGATCCGCGCGCGTCGACGTCGACCAGCAGGTCGTGAGCCGCACTGTCCGGCTGCCGGGCCAGGGGCAGCTCCACGTGAGCCTCGTCTCCTCGGGCCTGAAGCAGCTCGGCGACGTCGAGCTCGCGTACAGCGCGTGGGACGATGTCGAGCAGGATGTGGTCACGAAGACTCGAAGGCTCTCCACGCTCGACGCCGCGTCGGGCACTCCGGGCTTTGCAAAATTCCTGAAAGTTCCCGCGCAGCAGAACGTGACGGTGTCGGCCACGCTCGGAGCGCAGGGCAACGCGTCTGCGTCGCAGCGCCTCAACTGGGAGGGGCAGTTGCTGCAGGTTGACCTCCAGCTCGGGACGCGCGCGCGTGTGCGGGGCCGGGTGTTGCATTTCGACGGCATCACGCCGATCGCGGGAGCGGCGGTGCGCATCTCGGGGATCGGACAGGATCCCGGTCCGCAGTACAGCGCCGCGGACGGCAGCTTCGAGTTTGCCGATGCGCCTCCGGCCACTGGCTTCCGCCTGACCGCCGACTGGTACGACAACGGGGCCTATCGCACCGGCTTCACCACTGGAAACACGCCGCAGTACGGCGGCGTGATCGAGGGGATGGTCGTCACGCTTCGGCGCCAGGCGAACGTCGAAGGAGAGATCGTCGACGCGGCCGGCGCGCCGATCGCGCGAGCAGAGTTCTGGCTGCACGAGCTCGACTTCCCGAATCGCTCGTTCGGGTCTCCGTCGAGCCCGCTGCGCGCCGATCTCGCAGGCAGGTTCGTCATCGCGAATCTCATCGAAGGACCGTTCCGCGTCACGGCGAAGTATCTGGAGCAGACCGCTTCGTTGAGCGGGCGAGTCGAGCTCGACAGCGTTCCGGTCGCCGTGGTGCTCACCGTCGGGACCGACGGCGCAGGATCGGTCAGGGTGCGGGTCATCAATCCCAACCCGAACGGCGAGGGGATCTCGTTCACCCCGGTCGCGAGCGCCGAAGTGACGCTCCGCCGCGACGGTAAGGCGTTCGACTTCGCGTCGACCGATGCCGCCGGCGAGGTCGTCTTCACCGACGTGCCGGCCAGGGGAGCGTATAGCGTCAGCGCGTATTCGAAGGCTCTCGGCAACTCGGGGAGCTCCCTCGACGCGTTCGAAGTCGTCGCCGATGCCTCCGTCACGGAAGAAATCTTCCTCCAGCGGAGCGGCAAGGTGATCGGAACGCTTACCGACGCCGCGGCGCAGGATCTCGGCGTGGTCGGAGCGCACATCGATCTCGCCGCTTCGGGCTACAACACGCGCACGACCTCGGCGGCCGGCGGCGCGTTCCTCTTCGACGGCGTTCGCGAAGGACTGTTTCGTCTCGAGACGCGCGACCCGCTGTCGAATCGCCGCGCCGAGGGGCAAGGGGAGATCACGAGTGACGTCACTACGGCGACCGTGGATCTCGCGCTCCCGCGCTGGGCGTCGCTCCAGATCAACACGTGGTTGCCGGACGATTATGGGGCCAGGTCATCGACTTCAGCGACAGCGTCGGTCGACGTCAAGCAGCTATGCTATGGCGGTCCGGTACAGATCTGCGAGGAGCTGCGGAGCAACCAGGGGAGCGCGATTCTCTTCGACAAGGTCCTTCCCGGCACCGCATTCGTCGCGGAGATCCAGGAGCTCGGCGGCGGAGGACGGCGGATCTCTCCGAATCCCTCGGGTCAGCTCGCCGCGGGCGAGCACCGGCAACTCGACCTCGTGCTTCCCGCGTACGGGCGCGTCAGCGTGCGCGTGATCAACCAGGCCACGCGCGAGCCGATGGAGAGCGTGCGGGTGAGCGTCAGCGGCCCGGGCGGGAACTTCACCGGCTACACCGACGCGACCGGGAGCGTGCTCGCGGGCTGGTTCGAGCTCAACAAGGACGTCAGAATCCATGCGACGTCGGTGACGACAGGACTCTCGAGCGGAACGACCGGCCGGATCGAGCGAAGCTCCGTGCCGCTCGAGGTCGTTCTCGAGCTCAAGAACCAGGTGTCGATCAGTGGTTACGTCGAGGCCGAGCTCGGCGGGCCCTCGACAGGGACGCGCGTCGTCGCGCAGGGCAGCATCGAGATACTGACTGACGGAGCGGGCCGCTTCACCATTCCCGGATTCGTTACCGGCAACTCGGTGAGCCTCGTCTACTTCGGGCCCGACGGACTAACGGTCGGCGCAAGACAGTCCTTCACGCCGACCGGTACCGGCGTCAACGAAGTGCCTCCTGTGAAGCTCGACGCGACGCCTCCCCGCATTCTCGGTATCGCGCCCGCTAGTGGAGCGACCGAGATTCCGCTCGACGCGACGATCGAGATCGTCTTCAGCGAGCAGATCGCGCCGTCGTCGCTCAGCGCAGCGAGATTCTCGCTCGCGCCCGTCGGATCCCCCACCCCCGTAGCGCTCACGTTCTCGACGAAGTCGGACGCGCGTGGCTACGTCATGACGCTCAACCCGCCCGATCTCCTCAGCCACACCCTCTATCGGCTGGAGGTCAGTGAGTTCGTCGCGGACATGAGCGGACTCACGCTCGGCACCAGGCTTGGTTTCAACTTCACGACGGCCGACAAGTCAGAGCCCCAGATCATCCGCGTGTCACCCGACCCACTGCGGCCGGCACCAGTGAACAGTCTTTTTGAGGTCGAGCTCAATGAGAGGCTGCAGGGAGAAGATTGGCAGTCCGACGGCGCAGGGCGCATGACGCTGACGAAGCTCTCCGGCGAGCCTGCGACACCAACGGATCCTGTGGCTGGAACCGTGTGGCTCGACATTGAGGGGGGGCGGATCCTCCGCTTCTCGCCGTCGGCACAGCTCCAGACCGGCTCACGCTATCGCCTCGAGATCACCGGCATCCGCGATCTGCAGGGGAACGTCCTCGCGAAACAGACGATCGACTTCGCGACTGCCGACGCGGTCAAGCCCTATGTTGCGATCAAGGCTCCGACGACGCTCGAGCCGCTGGTCGAGGGACTGCTCTACACGACGCAGCTCGATCTGCTGAACACCGACGAGAACGGGCAGCCGACCGCGACCCCGGCCACCGACATCGACCGTGTGGAGTACTTCCAGAAGTCGGGCGAGACGTGGCAGATCGTGCAGATCGTGAAGAAGAACGCGGCCAACCCGGGGTGCGCCTACGCCTTTACCGTCCCGTCGGGCGCGACGACTTTCTCGCTTCGCGCGATTGCATACGACACGTCGTTCAACGCGAGCCCGCAGCCGTCCGATGTCACGTGGACCGTCGAGGCCGACGTTGCGCCGCAGAACGTCAACATCGTGACGAACGTCGGCGGGGCCACCGTCTCGGCCGCGCAGGCGGGCTCGACGGTCGACGCGCGCCTGTCGTTCGAGGAGAAGGGCTTCATCGCGACCTACACGATGAAAGCGGTTGCGGTGAAGGACGGACTGACGCTCTTCACCGCAGCTCCGAAGTCGGGCCAGCTCCAGCGCCAGCCGGGAGAGGCCTGGCCAGTTGTGCCGTACTCGGTCACGTTGCCGAAGACGCTTCCCGCGGGTACGGTCGTGACCTTCAGCGCCGACGTCACGGACTCGAGGTCGCAGAAGGGGACCGGCGCGACGGATCTCACGATCCTTGCGGATACGGAGCCTCCGGTGGTCACGACGATCACGAGCCCGACTTCCGGACAGATCATCAACGAAGTGACGTATGCGCAGTTGTCCGTCGTCGCAGTCGACGCGGAGGTGGGCGTCGAGTCGGTGACCGCGACGTTGGGATCGACCAGCGTCGTGATGGCTCAGGTCGAGGGAACGAACGAGTTCCGTGGCCAGATGCTCATGCCAGACATCGCGACGACCGAGGACGCGGCCTTCGAAATCGCGTTCATTGCCGAGGACTTCGGCGGTAACAAGTCGGTTCCGGCAAAGGTTGGGATCTTTGTGCATCCGAACTTCGACCCAACGGCGCCTGTCGTGTCGTGGCTGTGCGGGACCGACCTCGCCATGCTGCCCGTGGGAGAGAGTCTCGCGCTGAAGGTCTACGCGGTCCCCGGCAGCGGAGCCGGATCGAATCCCACGAATCGCATCGCAGAGGTCCGTTTCTATCTGGGAGACGATCCCGCGGCGGTGCCATTCGCGACGAAGCCTTATGACGCCAGCAACCTCTATGCGGCGACGGTCAGCATTCCCGACGGTGTGACGCCCGGCCAGTCATTCGTCGTCGTGGCCAGAGCGATTACTGCGGGAGGTAAGGAGGGCGCGATCCGATCCGGGATCGGCGTTGTCACGGGAACCAATGTGACGGGCAAAGTCATCCAGTCGAACGATTCGAGTTACGAGAACGCTTCGATCTACGTCGTGGGGGGATCGCTCACGATCGTCGGGCCACATCGCTTCGCGAATGTGATCGTACTGCCTGGCGGAACGATCACGCACTTCCAGGGCGATGAACTAACGCTGACCAGTGGCGGGATCTTCGTCGCATGTGATGGTGCCATTGACGTTACGGGACGAGGCTATGGCTCCGACGCTACGCACCCCGAAGCTGCCACGAAATCGACGGGAGGCTCCGGTGGAAGCCACATCGGTCGTGGGGGCGATCACGACTCGTACGGCGAGCCGGGTGCGACGTTCGGTAGCGTCACGAGTCCCCAGGAGCTTGGTTCTGGCGGAGGTAGCTGCAGCTGCGGTGGAACGCCGACCGCCGGAGGGGGAAGGGTTCGGCTGCGCGCCGACACGATTGCCCTGGACGGTGCGATTCGGGCCAACGGTGCGGATCCCAAGGGAGGTGGCGGACCGGGTTCGGGCGGCTCGGTCTGGGTGACGGCCGGAATCCTGGGCGGTGCGGGAACCGTGGAAGCGCGTACAGCCAGTGGCTGGGCGGCCGGGGGCGGCGGCGCCATCGCGATCGAGTACAGCGCTGGCAGCCTATCCAGCCTCGTGCTGAATGCGCAGGGCCAGGACAACTACGCCCCGAGCGCGATGCGCAAGTCGGGCGCAGGAACTGTGTGGGTGAAGGGTCCCGATTCGGTCAACGGAGTGCTGACGATTGACAATCGAGGAGTCCCCGTTGGCCAGGCGACCGAACTTCCCTCCATGGGTTCGGGGACCGCTGCGAGTATCGGCACCAACGCTCCGAATGGCGCCGTCACGTTCGTCACCAACCGCACCGCGAACATTCCGTCGTACTTCATCGGTCATTGGGTTGAGATTCGCACTCCGCAGGGCTTGCTCCGCGGGACCTGGCGCGTCGATTCGATCGATCACGCGGACGGGGCTACCGAGAAGATCACGTTGAGATCTGACGCGGGCAGCATCCCGGCTGTCGAGATTGGAGACGTCTGGCAAGGCGTGTATCGATTCGATGCGTTGAATGCTCCAAGCGCGGCGAGGCTCGTGAGCCAGGATCCGATCCGGATTGGATCGGGAGACACGATGACGATCGAGGGGCCGGAGAGCGGCGAGCTGACGTACACCAACACGATTGAAGGGGATCGAGTCAATCTGAAGGGGAACCTGACTCTGGGGCCGATCGTGGCTACCACTGTGAGCGTGGAAGGGAACGTGCAGACGCCGTCGGTGACGGCAGCGAATCTCACGGTCGAGGCGGGCGCGAAACTGTCGCACGCAGCGGGTTCGGAGAGCGGCCTGGTACTCGATGTCGCGCAGACGCTGACGCTGGAAGAGGCCACCGCGACGCAGCCGGCTGGCGCGATCGATGTGAGCGGAAAGGGCTACGCGGCCGAGCAGACGCTCGCGGGACACGGGTTCGCGCTGCGCGGATCGGGCGGCAGCCACATCGGCGAAGGCGGCTATGACGAAGGTGCCGGG
Source organism: Thermoanaerobaculia bacterium (assembly GCA_051305935.1). Lineage (GTDB taxonomy): Bacteria > Acidobacteriota > Thermoanaerobaculia > Gp7-AA8 > Gp7-AA8 > JACPDH01. The sequence continues at coordinate 24,754 of JBPPMG010000535.1, read as the reverse complement.
CACTACAGCGTCCCGGGCCAGACGTACGGCAGCCTTGCCGCACCTGCCGAGTTGGGCGGAGGCGGAGGGTACACGGCAGGCGCTCGCGGTGGTGGCTCAGTGAAGCTCACGGCAGGGACGCTGGAGTTAGGCGGATCCGTTCGCGCGAACGGCGGTGGCTCCGCCGGGGGCGGCGCAGGTGCCGGCGGCTCGGTCTGGATCGTGGCCGACACGATCAGCGGCGACGGAGGCATCGAAGCGAGCGGCGGCAGCGAGCAGTTCAGTGGCGGAGGCGGCGGAGCGGTCGCGGTCGAGTGCCGCGTGTGCACGAGTGGCGGCTGGCTGACGAACCTCAATGCGAAGGGTCGTGCGCCTGGCGGATACGCGACGAATGCGAATCGCGCATCGGCGGCCGGAACGATCCTGCTCAAGCGAGCCGGGTCGAGCTTCGGGGAGCTGACGATCGACAACGGGAACGTATCGACGAGCTCGTCGACGCGGTTGCCCGCGCTCGGACGTGGCACGGTCGGACTGGTCAGCGGGAATACGATCACGCTGAACGAAACGAAGTGGATCGCGCCGTACATGAAGGGCCACTGGGTGGAGGTGCGGACGCAGGGCGGGACGCCGCGAGGGCGGTGGAAAATCGCGAGCATCCAGAATGCGAACGTGCTCACGGAGCCGCGCGCGATGGTTCGCACGCGGGACAATGCGGCGTATTCGGGCTACTTCATCATCTCGTCACTGACGCTCGAGCAGCACTTTGGAGCGGCGAACGTGCCGACGAACGAGCGCGGCAGGCGTGTCTTCGCGGCGCGCCATGTGAACGGAACGTGGGAATTCGACAACGACAGCACGTTCATCTCGTTCACCCCGCACGAGTCGGATCGCGTGATCGGGACGTTTACGAAGGTCCCGGACCTGACGACGTGGGGCTTGACGAAGTGTGCGGCGACCGGTTGCGGCTCGGTCAACGGCATTCCGCTCGCAGAGGTCGCGAGCGGTCGGATGCGCGAGCACGCGAACATGGACGGAACCCTCGACTGGAACGAGTTCATCGTGATGGGGATCGTCGTTCCGTTGGGCGCGCCGTCGCTGACGCTACAGGACGAGGCGGGCAGTCCGGTTGCGGTCGAACCGGGCGACTCGATCCAGGGGATCTACCAGTTCGATCTCGTGGACCTCAAACCTGGAGCGAAATTCGCCTCGCCGGATCCCGTGTACGCGTCGAATTTCGGTCCTCCGTCCGGTTTCGTGAAGCTTGCGGAGAATCAGTCGGGAACTGTGCTTGCAGGCGCGACGATCAATATCGACGTCTCGGCGGAGGACGCCCAGGCGCTCGCACGTGTCGTCCTCAAGGTTTCGGGACCCGTCGGCGCCGGGTCGACCGACCAGTCGAAATTGACCGGATCTGTCGTGTCATACACGACCCAGTTCCAGGTGATAGTCAGCACCGAGGCAGTGCCGGGAGACCGGCTGTCGATCTGGGCTGAGATCTACGACGCTGCGGGAGCGATGACGACAACGTCGGCGCTCGATGTCTTCATCGATGAAGACATCGCGGCACCGGTCATCAACTCGGTTGCAGTGTTTCCCGCAGCGGCTGGTCTGCGATATCCGGCAGGCACCGCGGTAACGATTTCCGTCGATGCGGTCGACAACGTTAAGGTCACATCGGTGTCGATCGAGGTTGGAGGCGCGATCCAAACCGACTCGACGCCCCCATTCCAGTTCGCGTGGACCACGCCCGGCGTCCCGTCTGAGACGGCGTTCGAGCTTCGAGCGATCGCTCGCGATGCGAGAGGGCTCGAGTCGGCGCCATCGCTGACTACGATCACCGTGACTCCAGTAGACGGCGGCGCGCCGCCGCAGGTCGCTTGGGCTTTCCCGACACCAAACACGACTGTCGCCGCCGGCTACCCGATTCGCCTCGGCATCAACGCTTCGGATGACGTCGGAGTCATCCGCGTCGAGTTCTATGAGGAAGGCGCGGCGCAGCCGTTCGCGCAGGAGAGCGCGACGAACACGACGACCAAAGCATTCGTGGCTGAAACGAGCCTCACGCTCCCCTCGCTGCCGGGACCCCGGATCATCACGGTTCGCGTGTACGACATCTCGCCCGTGTTCACGGAGTCTCAGATTCAGGTCGAGTCGGTTTCCGCGATCTGGATCGACTCCGAGGCGCCCAATTGGGACGCGCTGGCCGGGATGCCACGTGTCCTCGATTCGAAATCGGGTGAGCTCGTCGTCGACGGAGCACGAAGCCTGGCAGGACTCTTCGTCCTGAGTGGCGCATCCGTGAGGCCACCTGCCTACGCGGCGAAAGGCGCAGTGACGCCCCTCGACCTGACGATCAGCGGGCCTCTCTGGATCGAGCGCGGAGCATCGATCAACGCGAGCGATATGGGCTACGACGGAACGGTGAGCCGTTACGCGAAGTCGTGGTGGCCGAGCTCGGCGGACACCAGTTACAACGGCGGCGGCGGCAGTCACGGCGGGCGTGGCGGGGACTTCCTCCAGCACGGCGGATACGCAGGTCGCGTCTACGGATCCGTCTATGCTCCCACGCTTGCAGGTTCAGCCGGAAGCGGGCGAGGCAGCTCGGTCAATTGCACGTCGTGCAGTCCGGGGGGGGGAGTCGTCACAATCCGTGCGCAACGCGTGGTGCTCGACGGCTCTGTCACCGCCAACGGAGGAAACGGAGCAGACGCAGGCGGCGCCGCCGGAGGTAGTGTCTGGATCAAGGCGGACGAAATCCTCGGATCGGGCACGATCTCCGCGATCGGCGGACAGGGACACGCCGGCGGAGGCGGCGGGCGCATCGCGCTCGATGCGCCGTCCATAGGGCTGCTGCCTTCCAACGTGACAGCCCGAACGGGGCGGAATTCGAACGAGAGTTTCCGCGCCGCCCCGGGTACCGTCTGGATGAGGGGCACGGGCACATACGGGACACTGCTGGTCAGCGACGAGGACGTCGATCCGCTCCAGGCGACGGAGCTTCCCGCGCTCGGTTCGGGAGTCGCACTTGCCGGGTCAGGAACCACGAACCCCGACGGATCGGTGGTTCTGGTCGTCGATCGTGAGATCCCATCGTTCTTCCATCATCACTTCGTCGAAGTACTTCCCACAGGTGGGAGTGCCGCGGAGCTCTGGCGAATCAAGGCGATCGAGAATCTACAGAATGGTGAGGCCCGGCTCACGCTCGAGTCCGCCGTCATGCCAGCTCCCGCGATCATTGCGGGAGATGCGTGGCGTGGGGTGTACCACTTCGATGCGCTCACGCTCGTCAACGGGGCCGGCATCGGCAGTGGCGACCGGATCTACGTGAGCTCGCAGCTTTTCGAAGCCACGTGCGTGACCGCAACCGTAGCCGGTCAGGCGGCGGCCGGCGAGACCGTCTGGTTCGACGACGCCCTCCCCGCTGGCGCGGTGCCGTCCGGAACCTGGAGCTGGACCGCGGACCAGCGGATCAGCGGTGGCACTTCGCACTTCGAACCGCACAACGCCGGGAACCGGCAACATTACTTCGACAATGCAACGGCGCGCCTCGACGTGGGCGCTGGCGACACACTGTTCACGTACGTGCTAATCGACCCGTGCGATCCGCCACGCGAGATCATGCTGCAGTTCAACGACGGCAACTGGGACCATCGCGCCTATTGGGGCGAGAACCTGATCAACTACGGCACCAATGGCACCGCCAGCCGCAGGAGCATGGGCGCGCTTCCGGAAATGGGCCATTGGATCCGCCTCGAGGTTCCGGCCTCCGTGATCGGAGTGGAGGGCACCCAGCTCAAGGGAATGGCATTCACTCTTTATGGCGGGAAGGCCTGGTTCGATCGGACCGGAAGGATCCCTCCAGCGGCTCCTTAGTGTTCCGATGCGATTACGCGACGCTCGATTCATAGAGAATTGGAAGATACAGTGATGGAGAAGCTCATGGTTAGGCCTGGCAGGCATCTGGTGGCGTCGATTCGTCGAGCGCTTTTCGTGGCAGTCGCACTCGCAGGCCCCCTCTTCGCCCAATCCCCCTCCGAGGTCCTGTATCGTGACGACTTCCAATCGTACGGGACGCCGGCGAACCCTCCAGGGTGGGTGGACACTGCAATCGGCAAGCCGGGGCCTGTCGCTGAGGGGCTTTACAAGACCTGGCCCGATCCGACACAGGGAAACAAAGCGCCAAACGTCGTCTACGGCACGAAGTCGGCCTCTGGCAAGCCGGAAGGGCGCAATCCGCGCATCGGGACGTTCTCGACACTGACGACGAAGGAGTTCGACGCCAGGGGCCGGTTCGAGTTCTCCGGTCGCCTCATTCGCACGCGAGACGACGGGCGCGTCGGTGTCACGTTCCTCTCTCAGTATCCGACCGCGGACAAGTACTACCTCTTCGGCCTCTGGTCGCAGCCGGCGTCGTCGAAGCTGACGATGCAGCTCTTCGCGTTCGACAAGACACTCGAGGATCCCGCGAATCCACTCGGCGACCAGTCGGCGAGACTCGCCGGGACAAGGGACAGCGGGGTCACGCTCGAGGCGAACAAGTGGTATCGCTTCTTCGTCCGCACCGACGACCGCGACGGGAAGACGCACATTCAGGCGAAGGTGTGGCTCGACGGCTCCGCCGAGCCGGACACGTTCCAGGTAGACGTCACCGATGCCGCCTCACAGCGCCTTACGGGGGGCCACATCGGCCTCTGGTCGGCTGTCAAGGGCGAGAACTACATCGACGAGATCCTGGCGAAGTCGCCGGTCGACTTCACGGCGCCTCAGATCAGTTTCTTCTACGCGACGAGCTCGGGTGACGCTGCACTGCCGAACGGCTTCCAGACGAACCAGAGCCTGACTCCGATCATCCGCGTCACTGACGACATCGACCCGAATCCGTCATTCACAGTCACGCTCGACGATCAGCCCTTCGCCGTGGGCTCCACGGTCGCCATCGAGGGAACGCACACGCTCAGGGTGCGGGCTACCGACTCGGTCGGAAATGTCGCCGACGGACAGGTGTCGTTCTTCATCGACACGACCAGCCCCTCGGTGCGCGTTCTGGAGGGAACGGCGCCGCTCGTCGAAGGGCAGATGTTCGGCCGCGACGTCAGCGTCAATCTCGAGATCGAGGATGCATCCTCGACCACGGTGACAGCAACACTCAACGGCGCGCCGTTCACACCAGGAACGCCGCTCGTTCCTGCACCGCTCTATGGCGTCGAGAAGCACCCCCACGAGCTCATGGTCGAAGTGCGCGACTACGTCGGCAACGTGACTACGTTGGCGTCGCTTCACTTCACGATCGACAAGACGGCTCCAGCGGTCACGATCCTCAAGGACGGCGGCGCATTCTCCGGTGGCGCGTTCAACACGAACGTGGTCCTAACCACCGAGCACGCGGATCTCACCCCGACGACGGTCACGATGTCGCTCAACGGCCAGCCTTACGCGGCCGGAACCGCGATCACGAACGACGGCGACTACACGATCGCGGCAACCGCCACCGACGCCCTCGGTCACGTGACGCCCGCCGGACCGATCGCATTCGTCATCAACAAGACGGGTCCGGCCGTTCGCTTCCTCGATGGGAGCGCGCCGCTTCAGGCCGGTGAAATTTTCGGACGCGACGTTCCCGCGAAGATCGAGGTGATCAACAGTCTCGTCCCGAACGTCACGGCGACGCTGGATGGCGCGAGCTGGCCATTGACGCTCGAGTCGACGAGCGGAAACACGCGCATCTACGCCGGGGCCATCGTGACGACCGAGGGGCTTCGCACCCTTGCGGTACACGTCACCGATGCCGCGGGCAACGACGTGCAGCCTTCGATCTCGTTCACCATTGACAAGACACCGCCTTCGATTGCGATTCTCGAAAGTGGCGCCCCGTTCCCTCCCGGCAACGTCTTCGATCGCGACGTCGTCGCCACCGTAAACGTCTCCGACGCAATCACCTTGGCGATCGCCACGATGACACTCGATGCCGAGCCCTACATCGCCGGAACGACGATCAGTGCGGAAGGTGCGTATTCGATCGCTGCTGAAGCGATCGATGAGGCCGAGAACCGTGCAACGGATGGTCCGATCGACTTCATGATCGACAAATCCGCGCCGGTCGTGTCGCTGCTAGAGCGGGATGCGGCGTTCCCCGCGGACTTCTGGTTCAACCGCGATGTCGAGCCGATGCTCGAGATCAGTGACCTCACCACGGTGACGGTGACCGCGACGATCGATGGCGTACCTGTTACGTTCACACGAGGGCCAGTGACCGGAACGACATCGATCTGGAGCGGACCGCTCGTCACGACGGAGGGAGCGCACAGCATCACCGTTATGGTCACCGACGTGGTCGGGCACGAGACCTTGCTCGATCCTGTGAGTTTCACGATCGACAAGACGCCGCCCGCAATCTCGGTCGCCTCGCATTCCGAGGGTCAGGTCGTCACGTCGCCGGGAGTGACGCTGTCCGGCGCGAGCGATGACGCGGTGACGATCACCGTGAACGGCGGCGCTGCCACGGTCGATCTCGAGGCGAAGAGCTGGTCAAGCGCGGAGCTCTCGATCCTCGAAGGCTCGACGCCGTTCAGAGTCGTCGGCACGGATAAGGCGGGCAATGTCACCGAGATCCAGCGCACCCTGAATCTCGACACACGCGGACCTGCGCTCGCGGTGACCTCGCCTGCAAATGGCGCGTGCGTCAGCGCATCGTCGCTGACAATCACGGGAACGGCGAGCGACGGGCGCCTCGCGAGCGTGAAGGCGCGAGTCGGCGCAACGACGTACGACGCTGTGCTGACGAGCGGCGCATGGACGGTCACGATCCCCAACGTCGCGGAGGGCACGTTAGGCGTCGTGATCGAGGCTTCGGATACTGCCGGACACACCACGACGGCGAACGTCAGCTATCGAATCGACCGTACGGCCCCCGTGATCGAAGTCTCGGAAGGCGGCGCGGCATTCGGGGCCGCGCTCGTGAATCGCTCGCTCGCACTCTTCGTTCGCGCGACCGACGCCGATCCCGCGGTTCAGCTCGCGGCGACGCTCGATGGCAATCCGTACGCCTCCGGTTCGGTCATCGAGTCCGAAGGGGCGCACACGCTCGTAGTGTCGGCGCGCGACTGCGCCGGTCTCACCTCGACGCGCACGATCGCGTTCCGTATCGACAAGACGGCGCCCACACTGGCCAACCTTACTCCCGCAAACGGCGCCACATCGAGCGTCATGCCGGGCTCCATCACCGGCGCGAGCGACGATGCGACGCGGGTCGAGATCGTCGGGACGGCTGTCGCGACGACGATCCCCGCCGGTTCACCCTTCGCCCTCGCGAATGTCCCCTTCGACGAAGGAACGAACCGCTTCACGCTTCGCGCCACCGACGAAGCCGGCAACGCGAGCGAGCTCGCGTACGTCGTTACCGTCAAGACGACGGCGCCGTCGGTAGAGATTCTCGAGAGCGGCGGGCCGATCGCGCCGGACGCGCTCTTCAACCGCGACGTCACGCCCGAGATCCGCGCGAGCGAGAGCGACGCGACGATCACCGCGACGCTGAACGGCGCGACGTACACGAGCGGCACAGCGATCACGAACGACGGCACGTACACGCTCGCGGCTACGGCGACCGACGCGCTGCAGCACTCCGGCTCGCACAGCGTCACCTTCCGCATCGACAAGACGGCTCCGGCCGTCGCGATCACGTCGCCCGCGCAGGGCGCTTCCATCGCAATGGACTCTGTCACAGTCACAGGCACTTCAGGCGACGCGACGAGCGTCACGGTGAATGGCGCTGGAGCGACACTCTCCGCCGGCGGCTTCACCGCGGTAGTACCGGTCGAGCTCGGCGAGAACGTCCTCGTCGCCGTCGGGCGCGACGAAGCAGGGAACAGCGGCCGCGCTGAGGTCACCGTGGCGCGTGCGGGGGAGGGGCCGGCAATCGTTCTTCTCTACCCCGCTGACAAGTCGCTCACGAACCGTCCGAAGTCTGAAGTACTAGGCCGCGTGATTACGCCCGCGAATGTGCAGTCGGTGACGATCACCATCGTAGCGGCGCATTCCGATGCGCCGCCGTTCTCGACGATCGTGGCCCCCGACGCCGCAGGCGACTTCCGCACGACACTCGACCTCGTCGAGGGACCGAACACGATCAGCGCTACGGCGTTAGGCTTGGACGGAAAGAGCGCGACCGCGTCCGTCCAAGTGACGGCCGACTTCACCCCGCCCGTGTTGAAGATCTTCGCGAACGGCAACGAGCTAAAAGAAGGAGAACGCTTCGCCGAGCCGCAGAGTCTTACGCTCGAGGTGTCCGACACGCAGACGCCGAGCCCGGTGGTGCAGGTCACGCTCGATGGCACCGCGGTCGCGATCCCGGCGACCGCGTCGAACGGCGGCCACACGGTCGTGGTCACCGCCCGTGACACCGCTGGGAACGAAGCACGCGCGGAGCGCAGCTTCACCGTGGGATCGCGTGGTGTCGTGTCGAGCTGCTCGATCACGAGTCTCGTTCCCGATCCGGCAACGGACGCGGTCATCGCGTCGCCGTCGGTGCGCGTCGCCGGTCGCACCAACGCCGAAGCGGTACGCGTCGCGGGCATCGTGACCCAGGTCGTCGATGGCGCGTTCTGCACGCAGGTGCAGCTCGACCGCGAGGGCGAGAACCTGATCCCGATCGAGTGCCTCGTGAGCGGCGAGAAGATGGGCGATCCCTACGTTTTGAAGCTCATCCGCGCGACGGGTCTCCCCACGGTCGCGATCGACTCGCCCGCGGACGCGGCAGTCCTCACCACGGAAACGATCGTCGTCACCGGCACCGCCGGTCCAGGCGTCACGAGCGTCTCGGTCAACGGTGTGCTCGCGACGCTCTCGAGCACCGACACGACGACGACGCGCACGTTCACGGCCAGCGGCGTTCGCATCGCACACGGGCAGAATCTCATCGCCGCGCGCGCGGCGACGGTGTCGGGGCGCACCGCCACGGTCACGCGACGCGTCATTGGCGCGATCCGCGCCGGTGAGCTCACGATCACCGCGCCGCTCGCCTCAGCGCCGACCGGCGCGGCTGCCATCGACGTCTCGGGTACCTGGGCCGGAGTCATCCCCGAGTCGATCGCGGCGTCGAGTGGCGCGGGTGCGGGCTCCGCATCGTTCACGCTGCTCTCCGACACCAACGGCGTCTTCGTCGTGCGCGACGTGCCGCTCACCGCTGGCGCGAACACGATCACCGTGCGCGGCCGCGACGCGGCGAACCGCGACGTGACCGCGACTCTCACCGTGACGCGAACGCTCGGTGTTCCGGCGGCGCGGATCGAGAGCCCCGCGGACAACGCGCGGGTCAGGTCGGACATCGCGACCATCACCGTGACCGGGGCGCTGACCGCCGCTGAGGGATCGCGCGTGGAGGTCAACGGCATCGGTGCGAGCGTGAGCGGCGCGACTTTCAGTGTCTCGGGGATCGAGCTGCTGCCGGCGGGTGTGCCGACGCCGATCGTCGTTCGCGTGACGCAGCCTGACGGCGGCGTCGGCTTGACGTCGGCGCGCGTCGTGCGCCTGGCGGGCGCGTTCGATGTGAAGCGGTTGGAGACGAACGAGCTCCTCGTGTTTCCAGGGGATGGCGCGGTTCAGGTACCGGCATCCGTGCAGATCCTCGTGCCGTTCACGCACGAGGTCGATCGCGCGTCGGTCGCCGGAAACGTCGTGGTGGAGAAGGCGGGTGCGCAGCCGGTCGCGGGAACGATCGTCGCGGATCGCGACGTGATCGCGTTCGCGCCTAATGCGCCGCTTAGCGAGGGAACGAGCTACACGATTCGTGTCCGGCAGGCGCTCGCGGATGTCGCGGGCGGAGCGCTGGCAGGCGAGGTCGTCACGCGTTTCATGACCGAGCTCGGCGCGCCGAGCGCGGCGCCCACGCTCGACGCGATCCCGAGCCCGATCTGTGACGACGAGCTGACGGTATCGGGCACGACGGCGCCGAACGCGCGCGTCCGCGTCGATCTTGGCAGCACGCCGCGGATCGTGACGGCCGACGCCGCCGGTCGATTTAGTGCGACGCTGTCACTGTCGGGACCCGCGGGCGCGCAGCTCGTGCGTGCGCGGACGTTAGGCGCGAACGGCGCACTCTCACCCGCTGCCGAGGCGTGCGTCGAGCTCGCGTGTGCCACGGGCCCGTCCGTCGTTGCGGCTGCGTACGATCCTGGCGCGAACGCGCTGGCGATCACCTTCTCGGGCGTGGTCGACCCGGCAACGCTCGGCGTTCCGGGCTCGATCGCGCTGACGACGAGCGACGGCCGCGCGATCGGCGGGACGGTTGCGCTCGGCGGGCTGACGGCGACGGTGCAACCCTCGGAGAACCTCGCGGAGAGCGTCTTCACGCTCCTCGTCACGACGGCGGTGAAGGATCTCGAGGGAAGGCCGCTCGCGGCGCCGTACACGCAGACCTTCTTCCCGGGTGGATCCACGGGAGCGCCGTCCGCGGGCTATGGCTACGTGACGGGTGAGGTCTACGATGCGACCAACGGGCGTCCCCTCGCAGGCGCGAGCATCCGGATCGCGACCATCGCGGCCGCGACCGATACGCACGGACGCTACACGGTCTTCGTCCCCGAAGGGGCGCACACGATCGAAGCGTCGGCTCCCACTCACACGACGGCCTGGCGCCAGATCATCGTCCCCGCGGGCGCGGGAGTCGTTCCGATCGACATCCGGCTCGAGACGCGTGGTGCGACGACGAGCGTTACGACAGGCGCGCTGACCTTCGCGCACGGCGATGCTGCCGACGCGACGACGCCGGTGACACTGACGTCACCCGCGGGCGGCCTGACACCAGGCAGCAGCGTGACGCTCACCTCGGTCGGCCAACAGTCGCTCGCTGGCCTCCTGCCGCTCGGCTGGTCGCCGCTTGCGAGCGCCGAGGTCGTGGCGGAGGCCGGCGGAGCGATCGTGCCGGTCACCGGCACGCTCTCGTTCGCGGTGAGCGCCGGGGCGGTCACCTCGGCCGCGCAGAGCCTGGCGGCCGTCCGCTATGACCCCGCGCGGGACGAGTGGCTGGTCGAGAGCGCGACTGTCGGAGTGGACGCGGAGACGAACGTCGCGACGGTCGCGATCACGCATGGCGGCGCGTACGCGCTCGTGTATCCCGACAAGACGCCGCTCGTCGCGCCGCCGCTACCGGCGGCTGGGCTTCCGCTCGTTGGCGTGCCTGATCGCTGCGGCGTCGAAGGCGCGTGCGGCGCGCTGACGAAGCAAGCGTTCGTGCTCCACCCGCCCGTCGTCATGCCAGACCAGCGGACGACGGCGACGCTGACCGTCGAATCCGTACCCGGTACTGAGGACGCGGCGCTCTTCCCCTCGGGTACGGCGGTCCAGGCCTCGATCGGCGAGGAACTCCGGCTCGCTGACGGCAGCATTCTCACCGAAGCCCCCTTCGCGGCGGATCTGTTGCTCTACCGGACCCTCGGCGGCGTGACGGGCGACGCCGTCTTCCACCTCGCGCCGTCGAAACGCGCGACGGAGGTCTTCCTCAACGTCGGCTGGGAGCACATCCGCATCCAACCCTACCCGGGTCGCCTCGACCGCGGCACCCTCATCGGCAACGAAGGCGGTCGCGTCCCGGGTGACGGCTCCGTCACCGTCGACATCCCCGCGGGCGCCACGCCGGAGCCTGTTAGGGCAGAAGTTAGGCCGGTTGCGAACCCGAGCTCGTTGCCGGCTGTGATCGGCTTTTCGATCATCTCGGCGTTTGATTTCGAGCTCAGCCGTGCGACGCAGCCGGCATCGGCCGATCTCGATGGCGACGGCCAGCCCGACGCCGTCGCACCGGTCGAGCTGCTCAAGTCCGCAAACGCGACGTTCGCGTTGCAGACCGTCGAGACGCGCCAACTTATCCTCGCCGAGGTACTCGGCGATACACCGTACGGCACCGTCATCCAGCTTGCATCGGTTTGCTCCGCAGCCGGAGCAGAACTGCGAACGACCACCCAATCTCGCGAAGGCCTGCCGCTCGACGGCATCATTCACGAAGGTCGATATCTGCTTCTCGCGGCGACCGATCCGATCGCCTACGCGACGGGGCTCGTCCGGTTAGGCAGTGCTACCGGTTCTGTCGCCGTTGACGCGCGTGTGGCCACGCTCGACGCGCAGTACAATGCGCTCGGCGTCGCGGATGTAACCCGCGGTACTGGTCTCTATTCGACACCGGTTCTCGCGGCTGCGCCGGTTCTTCGCCCGGAGACGCGCACGCTCGGCCAGGGCACGCCCTACGCGCACTCGTCTGCCGTTGCCGCGGATAGCGTCCTGCCGATCACACTCGTTCTCACCCCGACGCCGCTCAAGGTGGAAAGCACAACGCCGGGCCCTGATGCCGTCAACGTGCCGCTGACGACATTGGTGCAGGTGATCTTCAAGACCAACGTCGATCCCACATCGATCACCACAGAGTCGATCACGGTCGTGAACGCCCTCACCGGCGCTTCCGTACCCGGCGCGACTGTCGTTCCAAAGACTGGCGACGCCGCGTCGCAGTTCGTGACATGGAACCTCGCCAAAGACTCGTTCGGCGTCATCATTCCGCTCAAGCCGAACGCTCGCTACACGGTCCGCGTCGCGCCGACCGTGCGCGGCACGAACCAGGCATTGTTAGGCACTGCGCATACGTTCAGCTTCGCGACGATTACCCAATTCGTTGGCGACAACCAGATCCACCCCGAGCGCATCCGCATCACGATTCCGGATGCCAACGGCGTTTCGCGGATCATCGGCGAAAGTTATGAGGGAACCACCCCTGGTGCCCTTCCCGAAGGGTGGATCGCAGTCGCCGTGCGTCGCGGCCGCGACTTCACAAGGCCCTACCAGGACGCGGCCAAGAACGATCAGTCATTCTTGATCACCATCGGCACGGCGCCGGGTGACGCGGTCAGCACCACTGACATCATCGATCTCCAACTCGTCAACGCCGCCGGTATTCTCGCCGGCGTCATCCGCCTGACCCCGTTCGTCACCACCGATGGCACCGGCTTCCTCGCACCGCCCGATCTCGAAACGCGATTCACGACCGACGCGGAGCACGGCAGCATCACGGTCGTTGTCCCGGCCGGCGCCTTCGATCGGCTCACGGAGATCCACGTCGAAAAGAGCACCGCGGCCGCGGTCGCCGCGGTGCCTAACTTCGATCAGGAACTCGATTTCATCAGTGGCGTAAAGGTCGACTTCGAGGGTGTCGCGCGCAAGCGACTCCAGGTCGAGATCCCACTTCCTTCCTCGGCGAACACGAGTAGACCGTTCTACCTCGGGTACCTGGGTCAGTCGATTCGCGGACCCCGCATCATGATCACCGACACGATGCGCGTGTCGGGCCAGACGCTCACGACGACCGACGCGTCCAGCACTGCGCGTGTCGCTCCCACCAGTGTCGCGCCGAACGCGACACTCACGGGTCGAGAGGTGAAGGAATACCTCCTTGGCCTCAATCGGAAGGGCGTCTACAACTGCATTCAGTTCGATCAGGTGTCGCAACCCCAGGGCTTCGCCGTCATCGAGGGGCTCCAGGGTGGGTACGACCTCTTCTGGGACACGTTTGCTTCGCTCTATATCCCTGACTTTTATCTCGTCGAGGGTCGCGGCAAAGTCGTCATGCCGATCCTTTCGAACACCGCGTTCAAGATTGAAGGCGTCGACGCGCGCACAGGCTTCAAGTTGTTCGAGAAGTCGTATCTGCCGAGTCCGATCGGAGAGCCGGGCACCGGCGTGACGATCGAGAACCCGAACCCCGACGTCACGGGCCCGCATCCGATCTTTGCGGATCCGGGACGCGTCGAGGTGATCGAGCTCGTCGCGAACGAAACGAGGATCAGGAACTTCCATCTGAAACTCACCGCGGGCGAGCTCTTCGTCACGCGGAATCCGTTCGAGTCCGCAGACAGCAAGCTGCCGCAAGGGGTGAGTGTCCAGCTCCTCAATGTTAGAACCGGCGACTCCACCGATCCGGCGATCGTCAAGGAAGACGGCTCCTTCATCATCTCGTCGGTACCGGCGCAGATTGGCGATCGAGTCGCGCTGATCGTGGGCGTCGCCGATGTCTCTCCCGACGCGGAACTCTCGGTCGTTCTCAGCGAACAGATTCAGCTTCCGGATGACGATGCCGCATTCGACGCCGCGCTTCGTGGCCTCGTACAGTTGAGGCAGATCCTCGACTTCGGATTCAATGACCTGACTCCGCAGCTCCAATACCTCGTCGATTCCGGCGGACGTCGCATCCGGCTCGGCCTCGCCAGCGACAGCCTCGTGCGCGGCGGTCGCTACGAGCTCGTTCTCAAGAAGGAAATCAAGGATCTCACCGGAAACCGCCTTGGCCAGGGCGTCACGGCGAACTCGCTCGGTGAGCCGATGCCAACCGGCGGTGATCGCGACCTGACGCTCCGCTTCACGGTGCGCAGCCCGCAGGGAGTATTAGGCGCGTTTGACCTGCTCCCCGACGCCTCGCATCCGAGCGCCTCGCTGCGCGACATGGTTCAGAGGGACAACATGCTCTTCGTCTCTGCCCTCGATGGCGGCCTCCTCGCGTACGACGTATCGAATCCTGGCGGGCTAAGAGGCGAGGGCGCGAACCAGCCGAAGCCCATCGCGTTCGTTCCCGCACAGTGGAGCGACGGAGCGGGTGGCTACCTCACACACGGATACGAACACCACTGGGCGGTTGCGGCGGATCACCACGGTCGCGTCTACGCAACCGGCTTTACGAACATGTTTGGCGGCATCCGTTCGTACCGCCTCGAAGACTTCCTCGCTGCAGAGACGTCTGAGATGTGCGGTCAGTTCCCCGCCGCACCCGCTCGCGCCAACTGCAAGTCCTACGGCTCGGCCACCGTCTCGTGGCGGCCTGGGTACTCGTCGTCACTCCCGATCTCCAGCGGAACGCTGCTATCCGATCGTGCCGAAGCGACCCCGCGGAAGCTGAAGCTCGTCACGCAGGACGACGAGCTCGAGTACGAAACGCTGGCAAAGTTCAAGGAAGCCAACACTCACTCGGTCGTCAGCGAGTATCCGGACGGCTACGAAAAACTGAGCGTGACGTTCAGCTACAACCCTGTGGCGGGAACGCCGTACTATCTCGCGCAGCGCATCACGGTGGAGAACATGACCACCGACATGCGTTGGTCCGTGGACGTCGTGGCCAACGGCAGCGTCACGATTCCCGCGGTTTACGCGCGGCCGGGTCATAAGCTCAAGGTCTATCGTAACCGTCACACCTACGGAGTCGTGAGCCTCTTCGGTCACGGCATCGGCGTGTTTGATCTGAACGCCATCGAGTCGAACGAGCGCACGGAGAAACCTGCAGGTTACGAAAATTTCCGCGAACAGGTCATCGTGACCCGCGCGGATCTCGCGTCATCCTGTTACGAGCTCTCGTCGTCCGCAATTTCGATCGAAGACCTGGCCCTCAGTCCCGAAGCCGCCCCGGTACCCCAGCCGGACTCGTGGAAAGTCACCTCCTTCGCGCCTGACGTCCACAAGGGCGTTCTCGGCGTTGCCGTGGCGCTGGAGTCGGCGGGCACCTCGCAGGGAACGCAAGAAATCGATTGCGTCGATCGGTCCTACGGGCTCGTGCTCCGGGATCGGGCGAGCGGATACGTTCATCCGAGGCTCGAGGCGATTCACACCGCGTACGATCTCGTGGGACGAACTGCGAATCCCCGATTCCAGTCGGTCAGCTACTACTCCGGCGTGGAGGCGGATTACGTACTCCTCGCTGGCGGCCATTACGGCCTCCTCGCGGTCGATGTCGGTGATCCGGCCAGCGCGCATCTTGGCGAAGGCGACCTGGCGGGCTGCGTCTGGGTGCCGCAGGGTGTCGTTTCCGTACGAAGCATTCCTGGGACGGATCTGGCCGTCGCGGTCGATGGCACGGGGCGGATTCTGCTCGTCGACGTCTCAAAGATCGACGAGCGATACGACGCGGACGGAAACCTCCTACCCGCGAACACCTTCTTCCCCACCGCCAACAAGGCACTGAACCCTGTTGCCGGGGCGCCTTATGGACAGGTCGGCGTCGACGATTCGCGCATCGTATGGGCCTCAGAGCCTAACGCCGTGACCGGAACGCTCGCACCGATCTTCGACCCCTCGACGGGAATGATCTACTCCGGCGAGACGATGGGCAAAGCGATGCGGGCGGTCTCCGCGATCGATCCCAACGTTCGTGTACTCATGGATCTCGGCGGGGGCCAGGTCGCTCCCACGGGCGGAATCGTTCCCCTGGGAATCGAGCCCGGCAGCCCGCTGAAGGATCAGATGTCCGGTGAGAACGCCTCAGCCGCCGCATTCCGCGTCGAAGTGACGCTGCCCGGTGGCGTCTCCGACCAGCTCGAAAAAGACGGGCGCAGGCTCAGACTCGCCATTCAGAGCGAGACGTTCCCTAACATCATTGCGCCACAGACACCGGTTTCGTATCCGAAGTCGAACCTTCGGACCACACTTCCTTCGGGCCTGGCGGAACGAGCTGAGCGCCGAACGGAGCTCGTGCTCGAGCGCGACATCCCTGTGGGGAACACCTCGGTCGAAAGCGCAGAGATCATCAAGGCGCTCCGCCACCAGCGAGGCTTCAACCGCTACCTCTCGCCGTGGATCGTTGCCATTGCTGATCCGCGTGCGAGTGAGAAATACAAGTGGACCGGAAGCCCCACCGCAGACGACAAGGCAGCGGCGGGATGTCTCTCGTGCGAGCGCCCGGCGCGTCTTCGCGGCAAAACCGAGGCGCAGGGCGTCTACGAGATCTGGTCGGGCGGCCGCTTCCTGAGGATCAGCGCCGACGGCCTGACTGGTGGCGGCACCGTCTTCACGGGAACACCGTACGAGTACCTCGGAGAGCTTGGACGCCTCGAAGCGAGGCTCTCGACGATCCGCGGCCGGAAGGTGCGCCCGACGGAGGTCCTCGTCGCCGCCCACAACCCGCCGGTTGCCGATGGCATGCTGCAGGAGACTCACTACCTCCACTCGGGCGAGGTCGAGACGGCGAGCGCCGATCTCGACGCCGGCGGACGCGCCGGCGTGAACGTCACGATCTCCCGCACCTATCGCTCGCGCACACTCGGCGGCACTCCACTCGGCGAAGGCTGGGATTCCCCGATCTACAGGTTCCTCCTCGCGATGCCTAACGGGGACGTCGAATTCCACGACGGCGCGGGAGAGATCTGGACGTTCAAGGTAGTCGACGGGGTGTACGAGTCGCCGAAGGGACTCTTCCTCCGGCTCATGCGTTCGGAGCGCGGCTGGTCGATGTTCGACCAGCAGTGGCGCATCGCAAACTTCGATGAATGGGGTCGCCTCACGAGCGAGTCCGACGAGTTCTACGATCCAGGGAAGCCCGGCTCTGGCAACGTCATTCGCTATGTCTACGACGAGAGTGGAAGCCTCACAGGAATCCTCGATCCTCTCGGTCGCGAGACGAAGCTCACGTATTGGAGCGAAGAGGCCGCTGCTGCCGACTGCACGTATCCCGGAATCCTGAAGACCACGAATCAGCCGTGCGGCTACCCTGGCCGCCTGCAAAAGGTCGAGTCGGAGTGGCGGAAGCGATCGGCCATTTACCAGTATGACCTATACGGACGGCTCGCAGCCGTCAACCTCCCCGAGTTCCGCAACGCTGGTGGTGTGCCCGACTCCTTCAGCTTCGTCGGCGACAACCGCCCTACGCTCGAATACAGTTGGCGCGACCTAACGCCACCTGTACCGGACGAGCCGCTGCAATCGCAGCGCTACAGCGACTTCATGGAGTTCTCCGGCAACCTCGAGGGAATTCGCGATCCCGAGCAGGTGCGCCTCGGCCCCGCCGGCAAGAAACGCGTGACCCTCGACTACGACCAGGGTACGAATCCGGCGATGCGCGATCGGAACCTCACCCAGACCTGGGCTACGGGCGAGACCGCCACCTTCACGGCAACATCGAACCGGGACGTCCTCGGGCAGGAGCGCTCGTACACGCTCTCCACCGCGGCGAGCTTCGACGGAAGAAAGCACATCCTCTCGAAGCGCGCGCTTAACGTGCCCGTCATTGAGCTGGCAAACTCCGGACTGCCGGAAGTCATCGCGGCAACTGAGGGTCCAACGACGCGAGCGTTCCTCGAAACGGCCTACGACTACAACGAACACGGTGAGGAAGCGAGCGTCACGCTCCCCAGCGGCCTGGTCACCATCAACGAGTGGCTCCCAGCTCCGAACAACGCTCCCGGCACGATTCTCAAGTCCAGCAAGGAAAACGCTCCGAGCGGCGAGTTCATCGAGACGCAGTACGTCTTCGACACCGCGGAGAACGCATCCGCGAGCGTCTCGGGCGTCGGCCGCCGCGACGGCCCCGGTAAACCCTTCAGCTTCCGCGACAACCAGTCGCCGAGCCGGAACCGGCAGACCGTGTCGAGCGCGCAGGAGGGAGCGAAGAGCTCCGCCGGCTACTCCCGGAACGGACAGTTGTCCGACGTCTCCACTTCGTCCGGCGGTGGCGCTTCGATGCAAACGAAGATCGACTATTGGGAACCATCGGAGACGAACCCGATTCAGGCAGGCAGGCCGAAGCGGATTCAGCGCGGCGGCGGAATGACGAGCGAGTACTTCACCTACTCGATGAACGAGTTAGGCGAGGAGACGGAGACTCTCAAGGACGAGATCAGGGGAACGGTGACGACCATCCAGAAGGACGTGGAAGGTCGCGTCGTGTTGCGAACGCTCTTCGCCCCGGCCGTCGTGGGTGACGGCTTCGGCAGCGCTGCCATCGTCACCGAGGAACGCCTTGGCTACAACGCGGAAGGCAAGCTCGCGTACGAGTCGAGGAATCAGACCGGCATCGGCCTCATCGTCAACACGTACCGCTACGACGCTCTTGGTCGTCAGATCGAGACGACGACGAACGGCGCGAAAGTCGGCGAGCTGCTGACTACGCTGAAAACGAAAACGGCGTACAACCTCACCGCGCGGGAAACCACGGAGTTCGATCCGCACACCGACAGTGAGGCCACGGCGCCGCGCACCATTTCGAAACTGGATGGCCTGGGACGAGCCATCTCGGTCGAGCGCCGCTCTCCCGACGGGAACGCGATCGTGCGTTCCTTCGTCTCGTACGACATCCATGGACAACCGGTCTATGAGACGGACGGCCTGCGTGCGGCCGCGATCACGCGCAACGACCCGTTCGGCCGGCCGGTTGGGACGCTCCTCAGTGACGGAACACGTACGGAAACGCTCTGGAACGAATGGGATGAGGTGCTCGAGACCCGTGCGTTCGAGCGGAGGGAATCCGTAGGCACCGAGCTGAAACTGATGGGCCGCTCCATCAGCCAATTCACGCCGAAGGGCCGGCTCCGTCAGCTCCTCGAGCAGGTCGACGACTCGGGCCTCACGCGTGCTACGCGGTTCGACTGGACCGAAGGCGACACGCTCACGACGAGACGTGTCGGCTCTCTGCCCAATCCGACCGCGGAATTCTCGGACACCGACCGCGTGCGAATGATCGAGTCGTATCGCGACGCGGCAGGACGTGTGTTCCGTGAGCTCGTCGGCGAGGCGAAGGGTCTCGCGCTTCTCGAGCCATCGAACGTGTTCGCCGAGGAGCTTACCCACTACGAAGGTGGCGGCGACCTGATCACGAAGCGGGTGAGCCGCGAGCCGCGCTCGGGCACGTCCTACGAAACAAAGATGGCGCACGACGGCCTCGGCCGCGTGATCGCATCGGTTCAGGCCGATGCGTACACGACGCTGCGCTCCTATGACGAAGTCGGGAATCAGCTCATGGTCCAGGCGCCTGGCCTGGCTCCCGCGCACACCGAATACGATGCCCGTGGTCTCGTGCTCAAAGAGATCCGGCCGGACTCGACATCGGTGCGCATGCTCTACGACGAGCTTGGGAACCTCCGGAAGTACTTCGACGAAGAGGGCCAGCTCACCGAGTACGACGCGGATGGGTTAGGCCGGATCACGAAGGTCCGCTACCCGGATGGAACCAGCGAAGAGACGCGCTACGAGAACGGCACGGGTGTCGTCCTCGCGCAGCGCGACCGCGCCGGTCAGTGGATCTGGTTCGAGTACGACTCATTCGGCGGACGAATCGCAGCCGAGCATCTCGGAGGAACTGGCCCTGATCCCGATCTCTCGCCGAACCCGTGGGTGCGCTACAGCTATGACCTTGCTGGCAGGGTCGTGAAGGTCGCGAATGCCGATTCGGCCGTCGTCTACGAAGACTTCGACCTCCTCGGCAGACCTCATGTCAGCCGCTTCGTGCGCTACGCGAAAGCGCCGTGCACGAGCTCGCCCTCCGGTTTCTGCGGCAGCGGCTTCACGACCGGTGCGGTGGCCGAGGTCTACACGCAAGGCCACGAATGGAGCGTCTTCGATGAACGGGCGCGTTGGCGCATGCCGCGCGCGGGTTCGGAACTTCCCGCGGTCGAGCCCGAGTCCCCGTGGCGCGGTTGGATCGAAGAGGAGTTTGACGGGGCCGGCAATGTCGTCAGGCAGCAGGAAACGTTCGGACGCAAGGCTCCGACGATGGGCGACCTCGTCACCACCGCGGTCGCGCGCGGCGTGGGTCGTGTCGCGAATCGTACCCGGCGCACCGCGAATCCGGACGCCGGCCTAACGACGCAGTTCGGATACGCGGACGGACCCGGAGCGTCCGGACCGGCGGTGGTGCCGGTGTATCCGGCGGCGCCCGGTGCGGCGACCGGTCTCATTGGGCGGATGGAGACGCTGCGGTCGGGCGTTCGGCTCGCCGGAACTGAGATCCTCCGTGACGAGGCGCTGCGAATTGGCAGCGCAGAAGACCTGGGGCTCGGCTCGCGTGATTCCGATTGGAAGTACGACAACCGCGGACGCGTGAAGGAATCGGTATTGCTTCGCCGTGAGGGAATCGCGGTGAGCGAGCCTCGGATTGCGTATGGCCTCACGCCCTCGGATTTCTACGAGGGTCGAACGGTCGCGCCTCGCCTCGGGCCGGCTGCCGCAGCAGGGTTAGGCGAGCTTGCGAAGGCCATCGAGCCGCTCACCTGGCTCGCGACGGCGAAGCCCGCGTACGAGATCGACGCGATGTCGCTTTCGCGAGGCGGTGACGCAGCAGGGACGAAGGATTTCGATTTCGTCGGTGGCCGCAGAACCATGAGCGGCGATTGGACGCTGACGTGGGATGCGGCGGGCCGGCTCGAGATGGTCGAGAGCACCCCGCTCGGACGCCGCATTGTCTACGACTACGACCCGAACGATCGGATGATCGGGCGGACAGCGCTTCAGCGAAACAGCGACGGCTCGTGGTCGCTCGAGACGAGAGCGGGTGTTCTCGCGCGGGACGCACTCCCGGCGGAAACGACCTTCGTCTGGGATGTTGTCGCGGACCGATTGGTCTCGGTCTTCGACTCGGCGGTTGCGCGCAGTGGCGCCACCGCGGCGAATCCGGAAGCAGCGCTGCTGCGGCAGTATCTGCATGGAGATCAGGACTACGACGATCCTGTCGAGGTCCTCATCGCCGCGGCGGCGGGAGCCGCGGCGCAGCGCTACCTTCCCATCATCGATCAGGCGGGCGCCGGATCACTGCAGGCGATCGCCGATGGCGATGGCAATCTCGTCGAGCGCGTTCTCTACGCCGATGCGTACGGTGATCAGCCGCGGTACCTGCAAGGTGCGGTCGTCGAGCGCGTGGCGCTCAGCCGCACCCCGTCGAACCGGAAGATCACGATTCACTTCACCGAGGAGCTCGTAGCGGACAGCATCGCGGAGGGCGTCCGTCTCGCGGCGCTCGACGGTACGGGCAATGTTCTTCGAACCTCAGCCGTCGTGCCGACTGCCGATTCGGCGACCGCCCTTACGTGGAGTTTGAGCGACGCCGAATGGACGACGCTGACCGAGGGTGCGAATTCAATCCAGATCGCGGTGGGATCGGGTCTTCGATTTGCGGCCTGGGGTGACCGTCCGCTGCAGCCGCCTGCTCCGTGGCAATCGACGCTGGGTCAGGCGTTCTCCACATCCGAATGGCCGCTGATCAAACCAGTGTCGATCAGCGAGGCCGAAACCCAGTTCAACTCGAGCGCGGCCTCGAGCAGTGCTGGCGCCACGATCTACGAAGTGGCAGACCTGTACGTCGTCGGGCGTTCAGAGTCGGTCACGAAACTGCTGTTCGACTTCCACGCGCTTCCGATGCGTGACCCGGCGACGGGCCTCGTCTACGCGCGTGCTCGCTGGTACGACCCCGCCACGGGCAGCTTCCTCTCGCCCGACCCGATGGGCTACACCGACTCCTCGAACCTCTACTCGTTCGCCGGCGGTGACCCCGTCAACCGGCGCGACCCGTTAGGGCTCATGTCGGGGAGTGACGACGAAGGAGGCGCCGAGGAAACGCCAAGTGCGTGGAAACGGATCCGTCAGGCGGCAAGCATTGGCGCTGGTGCGGTACCCATTCTCGGAGAGGTGCTCGACGCGGCCCAGGTCGCGACGGGTTACGACATCATCGCGGGCGAGCGCCTCTCGGCGGAAGACCGTGCGATTGCGGCGGCCGCGCTACTGATCCCGGGTGCGAGCGCGTCGGTCATGCGTTACGGCGCGAAGGGACTCCGCGCCGGGGCGAAGGCGCTGCGGCATGGGGACGAAGTCGTCCAGGCAGTCCAGGCCGTAACGCGCCACGCCGACGACATCGGGAAGGCAGCAGTACGAAACAGCGATGAGGCGACGGGCCTGCTCAAGAAGGGCACGAAGGGAGCGGCACGGCGCGAGGCGCAGCAGGAAGCGTCGGAGCGTGCGGCGAGGAACATGGAGCCGCAATCGGCGAGGGTGCCGGAGAAGCCCGTCAAGTGCGAGATCCAGTGGAACTGCTTCGCGACGGGAACGCTCGTCGCGACGGAAGAGGGCGCGCAGCCGATCGAGACGATCGAGGCTGGCGATGAGGTTTGGGCGGTCGAGGCAGCAGGTGCGGAACCGGCGTTAGGCCGTGTCGCCGCGCTCTTCAGCCGCGAGGTCTCCGAGGTCTGGATCCTCGAGACGGCGAACGAGCGCCTTGTCACGACCGACGAGCATCCGCTCTGGGTCGACGGAAAGGGCTGGACCGAAGCGTCCGAGGTCAAGGCCGGCGACGAGCTGAAGACGAAGGCAGACACCCTCGAGCGTGTCACCGCGGTACGAAGCGAGCAACGCAAGACGAAGGTTCTCAACTTCGAAGTTGCGGGGTATCACAACTACTTCGTGTCGAACGCAGAGCTGCTGGTACACAACTGCATTAAGAAGCAACAGGTCAACTACGGAAAGACGTACGAAGATTACATAAACCGAGAGTTCTATGGAGGTGGTCCGCCAAAGAAAAAGAACTTTCCAATTGGCATTCGTCGTCGATTCCCTGACAACTACACCTATGAGGGTACCGACTTCGTCGGCGTAGAGAGTAAGTACTTCCGGAGAAAGGCGGGAACGAATGATGTGTATGTTCCAAGAAGGAGCAAGGCCAAGACCACGATGGCCTATCGCAATGACCTAGCGAAGAGGCTGAAGGACGTCCGAAGTCAAGCGAAACACGACCGGCAGTTGCTCGGCAACCCGTTTTCTCGGTACGACTGGAACTTGAATGCCAGTTATCCAAAACTGGAGAAGTGGTTGAAGTCACAAGACCTGCAGGTCCATGTGCGTCCATTGCCAAGGTGATTCCATGAAAAATGCAGATGTGGACATGACTGCGAGGATTAAGGACATCTCTACGTGGCCCAGCCTTAGGGCTGAGATTATGAGCCAAGAAATGAGAACGGCCGAGGCGACTCTGGAATCGCTAGCGAAGCTTGATTGCACGGCGGTCAGGTTCGTTTGTTTCGTCATCGTAGAACAGCCGTCGATCGTTCTATCCAGCGCTGTGCTCGATCGCGCCGCAGCATGTTTACGTCGCGAAAAGCGGCGCGAAGGGCCATCGGCCTTGATGGCTGGCATTCGGGTGTTGGCTAGTCACCACGTCGACCATGTTGCGCAGATGTTAGGCGGTCCAGAGGTCTGCCGGCCACGACCTAATATCGAAATGCTCTTTGCCTTAGCTGATATCAAGAGTCGAGTATCGACCGCGTTCTTCGAAGCCGTGAAGTACGTTGTGACGGAAGCAAAACACCAAGACGAACTGAGTCTGGCGGGGTTGTTATCCCAGGGAGTGATCGATCTGCCCATCGGTGAAGAGCGAAGGTTGCTAGAGTATATTCACGCGGCCATCGATTGCTTCCAATCGGCTGCCGCGGTCAGCACCATTCCTGACGACTATCTGGCTGACCTCATCCGGGACCTCGTGCTTCTTGCGACGGTGGCCGCTCACGAGGCAACGCTTGACATGGTCGTTCGTTGGGCGGTCGACGCGATGTCTGATCGTCCAGCAAACGTTGCACTTGCCAGTGCGTACACTGGCGCCATGTCCGCTTTCGGTCGAGATGTGATGAGGGACCGGGCGTCGGTGGAATCGTTCCAGCGAGGGTTGGTGATTTTGAGTAATCGTGCGAACTGGAGGCCGATCGTGCTCCCGATCATAGAAAGAATCTCTACGGGATACTACGATCGAACTACCGCGAGCCCGGGACTCGAACGAAAACAACCATGGCGTAGTCTTTACAGGGCTAGGCGTGATCGGTCACGTGGAGATGCGGTCGGAGCCGATATATGAAGTTCGGGAGGTCATCGGAAATTGCCGTTTCGCCGATCGCGATCACGACGCCCGTCGTGGCGCCTGCAGGCTATCGGTTGCGGCCGCGTGTTAGGCCACCGCAGGCAAGTGTCGCGCCGTGCTCGGGCGCTTCCATCTCGAGCGCTCCGCCCACCCGCCCGT
>JBPPMG010000387.1:0-12443 GCA_051305935.1 Thermoanaerobaculia bacterium | reverse complement strand
GCGGCTCCCGTCTCGCGTCCCGCAAGAATCATGGACGCGGCCGAGATTGGGCTCTCGCTCCGCAAGCTCCAGGTCGTCGGCAGCGCCCTCTACCTCGCCGCGCATCCCGACGACGAGAACACCGCGATGATCGCGTGGCTCTCGAAGGAGAAGCTGCTGCGCACCGGCTATCTCTCGCTCACGCGCGGCGACGGCGGGCAGAACCTCATCGGCAGCGAGAAGGGGCCAGCCCTCGGCGTGATTCGCACGCAGGAGTTGATCGCCGCGCGAGAGATCGACGGCGGCCACCAGTTCTTCACCCGCTCGATCGACTTCGGCTACACGAAGTCACCCGAGGAGACCTTCGAGTTCTGGGGCCGCGAGGAGACACTCGCCGACGTCGTCTTCGTCATCCGCAAGTTCCGCCCCGACATCATCGTCACTCGCTTCCCGGCAAACGGGGACGGTGGCCATGGGCAGCACACGGCATCGGCGATCCTGGCGGTCGAGGCCTTCGAGGCGGCCGGCGATCCGAAGCGGTTTCCGGAGCAGCTCGCGTTCTATCCGCCCTGGCAGCCGAAGCGCGTGTTCTGGAACGACTGGCGCGCGATGCAGCCCGACGCAAAGGTCGACACGAGCACGATGGTCACGATCGACCTCGGCGCCTACTCGCCGCTGCTCGGCCGATCGTTCACCGAGATCGCGGGCGTGGCGCGCAGCATGCACAAGAGCCAGGGCTTCGGCGCGCCGGAGCGCCGCGGCTCGATCGTGAACTACTTGTCGATGCTCGGCGGAGCGCCGGCGACGAGCGATCCGCTCGAAGGCATCGACGTCTCGTGGTCGCGGCTGAAGGGAGGACCGGCCGTCGCGGCCATCCTCGCCGAGGCCGAGAAGAGCTTCGACGAGAAGAACCCGCAGGGAGTCGTGCCGATCCTCATCCGCGCACTCGACGCGCTCGATCGCGTCGAGGACAAGCACTGGGCCGGCGCCAAGCGCGCGGAGATCCTCGAGGTGATCCGCAGCGCGACCGGGCTCTGGGTCGAAGCGATCGCGTCGTCGGCTACCGCGACTCCGGGCTCGAAGCTCTCCGTGAAGGCGACGGTGATCAACCGCTCGTCGATGCCGATGCAGCTCGTGTCGATCGTTCCGGAGTGGGGCGGGGAGAAGAAGGACGCGGCGCAGAATGCGGCGTTCAACGCGCCGGTCACGAACGACCTCGAGATCACGGTTCCGGCCGACGCTGAGCCGACGCAGCCTTACTGGCTCGAGCGCGCTCCCGATCCGGGGCACTATCACGTCGACGATCTCGCGCTCATCGGTTCGCCCGAAGCCGGCGCGGCGCTTCCGGTTCGCTTCCGCATCGCGATCGCCGGGCGCGAGCTCGACTTCGTCAGCCCGGCCCTCTACCGCTGGGTCGATCCGGTACGCGGCGAGCTCTACCGCCCGTTCGCGATCGAGCCGCGCGCCACGGCGAGTTTCAAGGAGCCGGTCTACGTCTTCCCCGACACCGCCCCGCGCCAGGTGCGCGTCACCGTTCGCGGCGCCGAAGAGAGCATGGCGCTGAAAGTCCGCCTCAAGGTCCCCGCGGGATGGGTCGTCGTGCCCGCATCGCACGACGTCACGCTGCGTCGCAAGGGCGACGAGAATGTCGTCGCGTTCACGGTCACGCCGCCGAAGGCCAAAGCCGACGCGCGTGTCGCGATCGAGCTGGAGAACGGCGGTCCGCTCGCGGCGATGTCGCGGGTCGCGATCGACTACGAGCACATCCCGCCGCAGGTCTACCACGAGCCCGCGGCGACGCGCTTCGTGCGCGACGACCTGCGCCGCGCCGGCTCGCGGATCGGCTACATCGAAGGATCGGGCGACGACGTTCCCGCGGCCCTGAAGCAGTCCGGATACGAGATCGTGACGCTGAGCGACGACGACCTGGCGATCTCCGACTTCGCCGGTCTCGACGCGATCGTCCTCGGCGTGCGCGCGTTCAACACGCGGCCGGCGCTGGGACGGCAGATCGATCGTCTTCTCGCGTGGGTCGAGCGCGGCGGCACGATGGTGGTGCAGTACAACACGGCCGACCGGTCGCTGCCCGACCGGATCGCGCCGAAGCCGCTGAAGATCTCGCGCGGCCGCGTGACGGCGGAGGACGCGCCGATGACGATGCTCCTCCCCTCCCATCCCCTGCTCACGACGCCTAACAAGATCACCGAAGCTGACTTCGAGGGGTGGGTGCAGGAGCGCGGGCTCTACTTTGCGGGAGAGCGCGATGCCGCGTTCGAGTCGCCGATCGCATCGAACGACCCGGGCGAGGAGCCGCTCGATGGGTCGCTCGTCGCGCTGCGGCACGGCAAGGGTCTCTACGTCTACACCGGGCTCGCCTTCTTCCGCCAGCTTCCCGCCGGCGTTCCGGGCGCGTACAAGCTGTTCCTCAATCTCGTCGCGGCGCGGTCGCGTTAGGGACCAGAGATGACCGAGCCTCGCGACGAGACGAAAGAGCGACAGGGTGCCGATGAGCCGCCTCCGTTTGGCGGAAGCTGGGCGCGCCTCTACACCGCGGTGCTCGCGGCCCTCGTCCTCCTCGTCGTCGCCTTCACCGTGATCACGAGGCACTTCTCGTGAGCGGCCTCGACTGGTTCGTTCTCGTCTTCTCGCAGATGCTCGTCGTAGGCTACGGCTTCTGGAAGGGGCGCCGCGCCACCACGCTCGAGGGCTACATGCTCTCCGACCGGAGCATGAAGTGGCACACCATGCTCTTCTCGATCATGGCGACGCAGGCGAGCGCGATCACCTTCATCTCCACTCCCGGCCAGGCCTACGTCGACGGCATGCGCTTCGTGCAGTTCTACCTCGGACTCCCCGTCGGCATGATCGTGCTCTCGGTCACCGTCGTCCCGATCTACCACCGGCTGAAGGTCTACACCGCGTACGAATACCTGGAGGGGCGCTTCGACCTGAAGACGCGCGCCCTTGCCGCGTCGCTCTTCCTCCTGCAGCGCGGCCTCTCCGCGGGCCTGACGATCTTCGCGCCGTCGCTGATCCTCTCGATCATCCTCGGCTGGGATCTCTACGCCACGAACGTCATCATGGCCACGCTCGTGGTGCTCTACGTGGCGACCGGCGGATCGAAGGCGCTCGAGAAGACGAATCGCCTGCAGCTCGGCGTCGCCATGTTCGGGATGCTCGTCGCGGTCGTCGTGATCCTGATCAAGCTCCCGCCGGCGCTGTCGCTCTACGACGCAACCGTCGTCGCTGGCAAGCTCGGAAGGATGAACGCGATCGACTTCTCGTTCGACTGGAACAACCGCTACAACTTCTGGTCGGGACTGATCGGCGGGCTCTTCCTGCAACTCTCGTACTTCGGCACCGACCAGTCGCAGGTCGGGCGCTATCTCACCGGAAGCTCGGTCGCGCAGAGCCGGATCGGCCTGCTCTTCAACGGCCTGCTGAAGATCCCGATGCAGTTTTTCATCCTCTACGTCGGGATCATGGTCTTCGTCTTCTTCCAGTTCGTCGCGCCTCCCCTCTTCTTCAACCACGTCGAGGTCGACAAGATCGCGGCGAGCCCGCGCGGCGCGGAGTGGAAGGAGCTCGAGGCTCGGCACGAGGAGACGCACGCCGCGCGGCGCGAGAAAGTCGAGGCGCTGGTCGCCGCGAGCGAGCTGGGCGACGAATCGGCGGTCGATCGCGCGGCCACGGAGCTGCGCGCCGCTGACGGAAGATTCCGCGAGGTTCGCAACGACGCGGTCGCCCTGATGAAGGCCAACGACCCGAAGGCTGCGACGACCGACACGAACTACATCTTCCTCACCTTCGTCATGCGCTACCTGCCGGCAGGATTGATCGGCCTCGTCATCTCGGCGGTCTTCTGCGCGGCAATGTCGTCGGTTGCCTCGGAGCTGAACGCGCTCTCGTCGACGAGCGTGATCGACGTCTACAAGCGATCGATCCGCCCCAACGAGTCGGACGCGCACTACGTGAGGACTTCGAAGATCATGACGGTCTTCTGGGGACTCTTCGCGCTCGGCTTCGCGATGGTCGCGCACCGCTTCGCGCCGTCGCTGATCGAGCTCGTGAACATCGTCGGCTCGCTCTTCTACGGCACGATCCTCGGTGTCTTCCTCGTGGCGTTCTACTTCAAGAAGGTACGCGGGAACGCCGTCTTCATGGGAGCCATCGCCGCCGAGGCCGCCGTGCTCTACTGCGCGTTCGGAACCGGCATCGCGTTCCTCTGGTACAACGTGGTCGGCTGCGTGGTCGTGATCGTCACCGCACTCGTGCTGCAGGCGTTCGCGAAGCGGCCTGCAAACGCGGACGCATAGTGGCGAGGGGCCTCCGGCCGTCGCACGGAGGCGGGACGCCTCCGCCACGATCCCTCGATTCTCACGTCTCAATTCTTCATTCGTCCTTCCACATTTCGGTGTTCGCTCCCGCTCGGAAACCGAAATGATGAAGGCCGAATGCAGAATTGAGAATGCAGAACGAAAGACCGAAGAAGGCGCGTCCCCCGAGGCCGACCCAAAAACGAGAACGCACCCCGAAGGGTGCGCTCTTGTGTCGCCATCGCGGGCTCGTGGCGACGACCTCCGGCCGTCGTGCGGAGGCGGGACGCCTCCACCACGATGACCGACTATTTCTTCTTGGCCGCTTTCCACTCCGCCAGGAGCTTCTCGGCATTCGCGGTGTTGGCCTTCGCGGCCTTGCCGACCGTGATCGCCTTCTCGACCGTCGCGATCGCTTCCTTCGTCTTGCCGGCGTCGGCCAGCATGCGCGACTTGAGCGTCAGGTTCGAGAGGCTCTCCTTCGCGGCGACCGACTGGTCGATCCACTTCATCGCCTCGGTTTTCGCTCCCTTTCCCCACGCGTAGTTCGCCGCCTGGAAGGCGGTGCGCCCGTCATCGAGCATCGTCGTCGCGTGCCCCATCACGTGACCCTGCGTGTCGACCTCGATCTTCAGGTCGATCGCGAGCTTCTCCCATGCCATCACGAGGCTCGCCCAGTTGTCCTCGACCGTCGGGAACGAGAAGGTCAGGCGCTCCGTCATGGCGTGCGCCATCGGCTTCGCCATCACCTTGAGCACGTTCTTGGTTTCGTCGTAGCTGTAGAACGCCTTCGGATCTGCGACCGAGTTGAAGATCACGGTCCAGTCGCCGGTCGTCGGGATCGTGTGGAGGCTGTACGAGCCGGCCTTCAGCTCCGATCCATTGACGTTCACGTCCTGCGAAAAGGTGATGATCGTCGCTTCGTTTGCTCCCGTGCGCCAGACCTTGTCGTACGGAACCAGGTCGCCCCAGATCTTGCGCTCCTTCACTCCGGGGCGGCTGTAGGCGACGGTGACGTCGGTGACGCCGACCAGCTGCTTTACGGTGGCGTTCGGGCTGGGGCGCGGAAGGGCAAGCTGCGCGAACGCCGGTACGGAAATGGCGAGCGCCAGTGCGGCAGCGATTGCATGCTGTCTCATCGTTCAATCTCCTCGAATCGGTAAGTTGTGTCGGTCTTGAAGGCCCGGCTATTCGACACCAGCCCCGTCCGCTTGGCAAGGAGCCGCGTACCAATCGCAACAGGAACGCAACATTCGCCCGGAGTCATCGCCGACCTCCTCGCGCCGCTTCGCGTAGGGCAGCGCCGCTATCGCTCCCTCGCGCCGCCTTCACGCGCGGCGAGCCTCCCAGGGGCTCTTCATGCGACAATCTACGGCTCGGGGGACACGGAGAATGTATGTCTTGCTTCACGGGTTTCCCAGAATCCGGCGCTTACTTTGGGGAGTCGCCAAGTGGTAAGGCAGCGGCCTTTGGAGCCGCCATTCGGAGGTTCGAATCCTCCCTCCCCAGCCAGCCGGCCACGGGCCGGAGCGTCGCCTGGCACAGCCTCCGCCACCGTTTCCTCCCGGTTTCCTCTCTCCGCGCCACCTCAGCCCCCCCCTCTCCGTTCACTCCCTGGAGGCACTCGATGATTCGTAATCGTCTGGCGATCCTGCTGCTCCTCGTCGTGATACCGGTCGCCACCGAGGCGCAGGGTGTCATCGCATCGGAGCTTCTCGCGTGCATGCAGAGGTCACTGCAGTGTGGAAACGGGATCGACGCCGAGCTTCCCGACGGAACCTGCGTGACGACCTGCGGCGAGTGGGCGTCGGTCTGGAGGGTGCAGGTCTTCGCGCAGACGACGCTCGTCACGGTGACTGCCTCGTCCGAGGCCTTCGATCCGCGGCTCGACCTGCTCGACGGCAACGCGGAGCTGATCGAGTCGAACGACAGCGTCGGCGGCCGGACGACCGCGCAGATCTCGCGGGTGCTGGAGCCGGGGCCGTACCTCTTCCGAGTCGTCGGGCAGCCGGCGGGCGCGGAAGGAAGCTATCGGATCTCGCTCACCTGCCTGCTCTCCGACCGGGAGAACTTCTGCCTCGCCGACGACTCCACGCTCTGCCTGCGCGGCCGGTTCTCCTTCCGTGTGCGGGCGACTGACCCGAGGACGGGCGCGACGATCGTCGCGGCGCCGCGGACGCAGAGCGAGCTCTATGGCTTCTTCAGTTTTCCGGGGTCGACAGGGAACGCGGACAACCCCGAAGTCTTCGTGAAGCTGATCGACGGCCGCGGGGTGAACGATCGCTGGTGGGTCTTCTGGGGCGGCCTGACCGACCTCGACTACGAGATCACCGTGCGCGACAGCTTCACGCGCGCCGAGAAGACCTACAGGGGGCACGGGTCGGATACTGTCAGCTTCAGGGATCCTTGAGACGAAGAGCATCGGATTTCGAAGCTCGGATTTCGAATTTCGAATTTGAAGGCAAGGGCGATTTCGGATTCTGCACCACATCGATCTCCCACGAATTATGCGGAGAACCAGCATCGACGTTCGAGGCGGAGCCAAATTCGAAATCCGAAATTCGAAATTCGAAATGCTCCGCCCCAGGGCTGCCGTGCTAAAACGTTCGCATGCTCGGCCGTACCGTCACGCTCTTCCGCCTCTTCGGGTTCGCGGTCCGCGCGGATGCGACGTGGCTCTTCATCGTGGTGCTCATCGCGTGGTCGTTGTCGGTGCGGGTCTTTCCGTCGATGCACCCGGGGCTCTCGCCTGACGTCTACCTGACGATGGGGCTCGCGGGCACGATCGCGCTATTTCTCTCGATCGTGCTGCACGAGTTCGCGCACGCGATGGCCGCGCGGCGATTCGGCATCAAGATCAAGGGGATCACCCTCTTCATTTTCGGCGGCGTGGCGGAGATGCACGAGGAGCCGAAGAACCCGCGCACGGAGCTGCTGATGGCGGCTGCCGGACCGGCCGCAAGCCTGCTGATCGCAGGCATCTTTCTCGCACTCGCGTACGGCGGCGTATGGCTCGGCTGGAACGCGCAGGTCGTGGCCGTCTTCCAGTATCTCTGCTGGGTGAACGCGCTGCTCGTCGCGTTCAACCTGGTGCCGGCCTTTCCGATGGACGGGGGGAGGATCCTCCGGGCGCTGCTCTGGATGTGGCGCGGCGATTCTCGCGCAGCGACGAAGACGGCGTCCGACGCCGGCTCGATCTTCGGAATGGTCCTCATCGGTCTGGGCGTCATCACCCTGGTGAGCGGAAACTTCATCGCGGGGCTCTGGTGGTTTCTCATCGGCATGTTCATCCGGAGCGTCGCGCAGTCGACATGGCAGCAGCAGTTGCTGAAGCAGTTCCTCGAGGGGGTGCCGATCAGCCGTTTCATGACGGCCGATCCGGTCACCGTGCAGCGCTCGATGGCGGTCTCCGAGCTGATCGAGGAGTACGTCTACCGCTACCACCACAAGATGTTCCCGGTGCTCGACGGCGATCGCCTCGTCGGCTGCGTGACGACGCGTGCGATCCGCGAGCTTCCCCGGGCGGAATGGGAGCGCCAGACGACCGGGTCGATCGCCGAGCCCTGCTCGGACGAGAACACCGTGGCGCCCGACGCCGACGCGATGAAGGTGCTGGGCCGCATGTCGGCGGCGAACCGCTCGCGCCTGCTCGTAGTCGATGACGGCCGGCTGCTCGGCATCCTCACGCTCAAGGACCTCGCCGGTTTTCTCTCCGTCCACATGGAGCTCGGCGACGACCGCAAGCAGTGATCGACCGCAATTCCGACTAGAATCGCTCCACCACTTCACAATCGGAGACTGAGATGCCCATCGCCGCACAGCCGCAGCTTCTCAAGAGGCGCCGCACGAAAATCGTCGCCACGGTCGGCCCCGCGTCGTCGAGCCCGGAGACGCTCGGACAGCTCATCGACGCCGGGGTGAACGTCTTTCGCCTCAACATGTCGCACGGCACGCAGGACGGGCATCGCGCGGCGTACGAGAGCATCCGCGCGGCCGCCGGGCATCGCGACAGGCCGGTCGCGATTCTCGCCGACCTCTGCGGCCCGAAGATCCGCTGCGGACAGTTCGAAGGGGGAAGCATCGAGCTGCGGCGCAACGAGCAGGTAACGGTCACCACGCGCGACGTCATCGGCGGCCCCGGGCTGATCCCTTCGCAGTACGCGGCTCTCGCCTCCGACGTCACGCGCGGCAATCGCATCCTGCTCGACGACGGTAATCTCGAGCTGCGCGTCGAGAGCGTCACGGGAACCGAGATCCAATGCACCGTGATCGACGGCGGCAGGCTCAAAGACAGGAAAGGGATCAACCTCCCCGGCGCCAACGTCTCCGCGCCTTCGCTCACGCAAAAAGACCGCGACGACGCCGTGTTCGCCCTCGGGTTAGGCGTCGACTTCATCGCGCTGTCGTTCGTGCGCACTGCCGACGACGTCCGCTCACTCCGTGAGCTCGTCACGAGCCGTGGCGCCGACGTCTCGATCATCGCGAAGATCGAGAAGCCCGAAGCGCTCGACAACATCGACGAGATCCTCGACGCCGCCGACGGCATCATGGTTGCGCGCGGCGACCTGGGCGTCGAGCTCCCCGCCGAGAGCGTTCCGGTCACGCAGACGCAGCTCATCGATCTCGGCAGGGTGAAGTGCAAGCCGGTCATCGTCGCGACTCAGATGCTCGAGTCGATGATCACGAACTCGCGGCCGACGCGCGCGGAGGTTTCCGACGTCGCCAACGCCGTGATGCACGGCACCGACGCCGTGATGCTCTCGGCGGAGACGGCTTCGGGCGCGCATCCGGTGAAAGCGGTGGAGATGATGGACCGCGTCGCGCGGCGCGCCGAGGCGTACCTCTGGAGTCAGGGAGCGTTCTCGACGATTGCCGATCACGACCTGCCGTCGCCGCCGATTCCGCTGCCCGACGCGATCGGGCGGGCGACGGCGCAGCTCTCGCGCGATCTCCAGGTGCGATCGATCTTCGTCATCTCGCGCAGCGGCACGACGGCACGCTTCGTCGCCGCCGCGCGTCCGGCGGCGCCGCTCGTCGCCATCTCAGACAGCGCCCCCGCGACGCGGCGCATGAATCTCTACTGGGGCGTCGAGCCAATTCTCGTCGAAGCCGCCGACTTCGACTCCGCCCGTCCCCTCGCTCGCCGGCTCGCCCTGGAGCTCGACCTTGGCGCGCCCGGAGACCACATCCTCGGCGTCGCGGGCTTCAGCGCCGACCCGGAGAAGAACGTGCCGAAGATCAGCGTGATGGCGGTTTGAGGCGAGATTCAGGCCAGAGGCCAGAGGCCAAAGGCCAAAGCAGGCAGTGATTCTTGCGCGATTCATGTTCGCCGCTCGCTCAGCTATCTCAGGTCATTGCCTGCTTTGGCCTTTGGCCTTTGGCCTCTGGCGTGCCTATTCCTGAAATCGCCCGGCCTCCCCTTCCGTTCCCAGCTGCACGATGGACTGCCGCATCGGCTGTGGGGCGTGCTGTATCGCGCTCTCGATCTCGTCCCCGATTCCCGGGATGCCGGATGGAAAGCCGTCGGGGGTGCGCTGCGTGCAGCTGACGGACGACAACCGATGCCTGCTCTGGGGGAAGCCCGACCGCCCGGAGGTGTGCAATCGCCTCACGCCGATGGTGGAGATGTGCGGCGAGACGACCGATGACGCGCTGCGCTATCTCTACTGGCTGGAGTCGAAGACCGCGCGGTGAGATCGCGCGGAGCGATCGTCACTGCAGCGGGGCTCCGGCGGGCATGACCACGCTTCGCGGCTCGAGCGCGAGCCGCTGGGCCTCGGCGCGCAGCACCGGCAGGTAGCGCGCGAAGACGAGCCCGCCGCAAATTGCGACCGTCCCGCAGATCGCGATCGTCCCGGGCGCGCCGAGCGTGTCCCCGAGCGTCCCCGCGACCATGGAGCCGAGCGGCGCCATCCCCATGAAAACCATCGAGTAGAGCGACATCACGCGGCCGCGGAGCTCGTCGGGGACCATCGCCTGGACCAGTGTGTTGGACGACGAGAGCTGCAGGATCGCGAAGAAGCCAACCGGAAGCAGAAGGGCCACAGCGACGTAGAGCGACGGTGCGAATGCGAAGGCGATCAGGCTCGCGCCGAACGCGGTCGCGCCGATCGCGGCCCAGCGACCGAGCCCTCGGATGCCGCGCCGCGAGGCGAGCGTGAGCGCTCCGACGACTGCACCGATGCCTCCGGCGGCGGCGAGCATCCCGAGCCCGCGCGGACCGGAATGGAAGCCGCGGTCGGCGATGATCGGCATCAGCACGACGTACGGGCTGGCGGTGAAGCTGCCGACGCCGACGAGCGCGATGATCGCGCGAATCGGCTTGTGGTTCCAGGTGAAGCGCAGCCCATCGAGCAACTGCTGCACCGGAGCTCGTCCCTCCGGCCTCGTCTCCCGTGGCTCGATCCGCATCAGCACGAGGCACGCGATGATCGGCACGAAGCTGACCGCGTTGATCGCGAAGCACCATCCCTCGCCGACGGTAGCCACGAGGATGCCGGCGATGGCGGGGCCGATCACCCGCGCGCCGTTGAAGATCGACGAGTTGAGGCCGATCGCGTTGACGAGATCCTCCCGCCCCACCATTTCCACGACGAACGACTGGCGCACCGGGATGTCGATGCCGTAGACGACGGCGAGGAGCGACGCGAGTACGATCACGTGGCCGACCTCGATCCGGTCGGTGAGCGTGAGCACGGCGAGCGTGACCGCGGGAATCATCAGCCCGAACTGCACCCAGATCAGCATCCGGCGGCGGTCGAATCGATCGGCGAGCACCCCTCCGATCGGCGACGCGAAAACGACCGGGGCCTGCGACGCGAATGCCACGACACCGAGGAGCAGCGCCGATCCGGTCAGCCGGTAGACGAGCCACGACTGCGCGACCGTCTGCATCCAGCTGCCGACGAGCGAGGTCAGCTGGCCGAAGAAGAAGAGGCGGTAGTTGCGGTGGCGAAGGGCGCGCAGCATGGTCGGAAGGCGATTTCGGATTGCGGATTTCGAGTTTCGGATTGTCCCGGTCCAACGGGACACGACAAATGACCTCGTGCCGCGAAATCGTCCGGCTAAGCGAAGCCAACTCCGAAATCCGAAATTCGAAATCCGAATTCCGAAATCCCCCGCAGCCCCGTGCTAACCTTTTCCCGACCCGATGATCCCCACGCCGGAACAGCTTTCCGCGATCGGCACGATGACCGCCGGGAACCTGAAGCAGGTCCCGTTCGCCACCCTTCTCTGCAGCATTGCCACCGGGGAGAAGACGGTGCTCCTCGAGCTCCGGCGAAACCAGCTCGAAAAGAAGATCGTCTTCGAGAAGGGCTCACCCGTCGACTGCCGGTCGAACCTCGCGCACGAGACACTCGGACGGTTCCTCATCTCCGAAGGAAAGCTCAACGAGGAGACGTTCAACGCGTGTCTTGGGAAGGCGGCGTCGAGAGGCGTTCCGCTCGGTGAGATCCTGATCGAGAACGAGTTGATCGGCGCGTTCGAGCTCTACCGCGTACTGCAGCAGAATCTCGCGAAGAAGCTGCTCGACTGCTTCACCTGGCGCGACGGGGCGTTCGAGATCAAACCCGATCCTCCCGACGTCGACTCGTCGCTGAAGGTGAAGGCGCCGCAGCTGATCGTCACCGGCGTCATGAAGTTCGCGTCGCAGGAAGAGGTCGACAAGTCGGTCGTCCCGCTGATCGGCAAGCAGCTTCTCCTTCATCCGTCGCCCCAGTTTCCGCTCGACGAGATCAAGCTCCCGCCGGCGCACATGAGGCTGCTCGATTCGATCAACGGGGAGTTCCGCATCGACCAGCTCGCCGCGGGCGACCTCCCGTACGAGGACGTCACGCGTGTCCTCTACGCGCTCGCCGTGATCGGCATCGTCGTGAGAGCGGAGCTCGTCTCGCCCGCAATGCGACGCGCGCAGCAGCCGAAGCCGCAACCGAAGGCAGCGGTATCGATGGGGACGACCGCGGGGCTCGTGCCGATCCCGCAGGTTGCGCCGCCGCCACAGCAGGCGCCTGCCGACGCGGAGAAGCTTCGCGACGAGATCATGCAGGCATTCCTCGCCTTCCGCAGGCAGGACCCGTTCGATCTGTTGAAGGTCGACGAAAAAGCCTCGGAGCGCTAGATCGAGGACGCTTTCCTCAAGTTGTCCGG
>JBPPMG010000533.1:0-6651 GCA_051305935.1 Thermoanaerobaculia bacterium | reverse complement strand
CACTGTCGAGGTCGTGCGCACCTACAGCCACGCGAAGTACAAGAAGTTCGTCCGCAAGAAGAAGAAGTACCACGCTCACGACGAGCAGAGCGAAGCGCGCGTGGGTGACCGCGTCGAGCTGATGGCCTGCCGTCCGATGTCCAAGCTCAAGCGCTGGCGTCTCGTGCGCGTCATCGAGCGCGGCGTGATGACCGCTGACCTCGGCATGACCGCGGAGCTCGAAGGCGCGCTCGGCGTCAAGAAGAAGGAGACTGCCCAATGATCCAGATGCAGACGTGGCTCGACGTCGCCGACAACACCGGCGCGAAGCTGTGCCAGTGCATCAAGGTGCTCGGTGGTACACACCGCCGCACCGCCACGCTCGGCGACATCGTCGTCGTCGCGGTGAAGAAGGCGCTGCCGACCAGCGAGC
Source organism: Thermoanaerobaculia bacterium (assembly GCA_051305935.1). Taxonomy (GTDB): domain Bacteria; phylum Acidobacteriota; class Thermoanaerobaculia; order Gp7-AA8; family Gp7-AA8; genus JACPDH01. The sequence continues at coordinate 6,239 of JBPPMG010000533.1, read as the reverse complement.
TCAAGGAAGGCTCGGTCGCCAAAGGTGTGATCGTGCGCGTCAAGAAGAACACGCGCCGTTCCGACGGCTCGTACGTCCGCTTCGATCAGAACGCGATCGTGTTCATCGACACGGAAGGCAATCCGAAGGGCACGCGCATCTTCGGCGCCGTCGCGCGCGAGCTGCGCGAGCGCAACTTCATGAAGATCATCTCGCTCGCGCAGGAGGTCGTCTGATGAAGACCAAGCTTTCGATGAGCAACAAGCGTTCGGCGAAGGTCCGGCGTTCGATGAAGATCAAGAAGGGTGACGACGTCGTCGTCATCGCCGGCAACGACAAAGGCAAGCAGGGCACGGTCCGCACCGTGCTCCGCGAAGACGAGCGCGTGATCGTCGAAGGCATCAACCTGCGTTGGAAGCACAAGAAGCCCTCGCAGACGAACCCGAAAGGCGAGCGCACGCAGATCGAGTGCTCGATCCACGCGAGCAACGTGATGTTGCTCGACCCGAGCACGGGCAAGCCGACGCGCAAGCGCCCGAGCGCTGACGCGAAACAGAAACAACCCGCCGCGAAGCCTGCGAAGGCCGCGAAGAAGTCCGGTAAGTGAGCTCCCGAGCCGCGCACCCCAGCCAGCAGACCACCCAGACGGTCTAGCGAAAAACGACGGTCCAGCGAGAGAACATGGCACGCCTCAGAGACAAGTACATGCAGGACGTCCGTCCGCGCCTCAAGCAGCGGTTCGGCATCGAGAACGACCACGCCGTCCCCCAGTTGAAGAAGATCGTAGTCAACATGGGTGTCGGCTCGGCCGTCGAGAACAAAGGCCGCGTCGAAGTCGCCGCGCGCGATCTCGCGACGATCACGGGCCAACGTCCGGTCGTGCGCCTCGCGAAGCAAGCCATCTCGGGCTTCAAGCTGCGCGAAGGCATGCCGATCGGCTGCTCGGTCACGCTGCGCCGCGATCGCATGTGGGAGTTCGCCGACCGTCTGCTGACGATCGTCCTCCCGCGTATCCGCGACTTCCGCGGCGTGAAGGACAAGCTCGACGGACGCGGCAATTACACGCTCGGACTCTCCGAGCAGAGCGTCTTCCCCGAGATCGAGTTCGACAAGATCGAGTTCGCGCAGGGCATGGACATCACGTTCGTCACGAGTGCGACGACGGACGAACACGGGCACGCGCTCCTGAAAGAGCTCGGGATGCCGTTCGTGCAGCGCGAAGTGCAGAAGGGCAAGAGCTGAGCCATGGCCAAACTGACCTGGATCCTCAAGTCGCAAGCGAAGCCCAAGTTCAAGGTGCGGGGCTACACGCGTTGCACGATGTGCGGACGCGCCCGCGCCGTCTATCAGAAGTTCAAGATCTGCCGCATCTGCCTGCGCGAACTCGCTCACAAGGGCGAGATCCCAGGCATGCGCAAGGCCTCGTGGTAAACGGGAGCTCCTCACCATGATGACCGATCCGATCGCCGATCTCTGCACGCGGATTCGCAACGCCAACGCGATCCGCATGAAGTCCACGAGCATGCCCGCCTCCCGAGTGAAGGTCGGCGTCGCGCAGATCCTCAAAGAAGAAGGCTTCATCGCCGACTACACCGTCGAACCCGGCAAGCCCGCGAGCACGCTCGTGCTCAAGCTGAAGTACGGGGACGAAGGCGAGCGCGTCATCCGCGAGATCACGCGCATCTCGAAGCCGGGCTGCCGCATCTACGTCGGCTCGCACGAACTCAAGCCCGTCCTCCGTGGCATGGGCATGCGGGTTCTCTCGACGAACAAGGGCATCGTGTCCGACCGCACCGCGCGAGCTGAGAAGCTCGGCGGTGAGGTCCTGTGCGAGGTGTTCTGATCCATGTCTCGTATCGGCAAACAACCGGTCGCGATCCCGGCGGGCGTGACGATGACCAAGGCGGCGAGCCAGGTCACGGTCAAGGGCCCCAAAGGTGAGCTCGTGCTCAAGCTGCGCCCCGAAGTCGACGTCGCGATCGAGAAGGCTTCGGCCTCCGTCAGCGTCGTCGGTGATCCGGAGCAGCGCGAAGTGCGCGCGTATCACGGCCTCACGCGCGCGCTGCTGAGCAACATGGTCACCGGCGTGCAGAAGGGCTACGAGAAGAAGCTCGAGATCCAGGGTGTCGGCTGGAACGCCGCCGCGCAGGGCTCGAAGCTCGTGCTCAACATCGGCTTCAACAAGCCGGTGACGGTGGAGATGCCGAAAGGCGTCACCGTCGCGACCCCGATTCCGACGCAGATCGTGATTTTCGGCGCGGACAAACACATGGTCGGCCACATGGCCGCTTCGATCCGCAAGCGCCGGCCGCCCGAGCCCTACAAAGGCACAGGCATCCGCGACGGAGGCGAGACCGTCTAGCGCAAGGCCGGCAAGAGCTTCGGAACCTGAGGTAGAGCGTCATGAACGAAGTCATCGGCAAGAACTTTCGCCGCGAGCGCCGTGCTCGCCGGCTGCGCACGAAACTGCGCAAGACGAGCGACGCTCCGCGTCTTTCGGTCGCGCGTTCGGTCAAGCACATCCAGGCGCAGATCATCGACGACGTGAGCGGCAAGACGCTGTGCCACGCCTGCTCGACGACGAAAGAGCTCGCGCCCGCATTGCAAGGCAAGAAGAAGAGCGAACGCGCCGCTTTCATCGGCGGCGAGATCGCGAAGAAGGCCAAGGCCCTCGGCATCGAGAAGGTCGTGTTCGATCGTGGCAGCGCCCGCTTCCACGGCCGTGTCAAAGCTCTCGCCGACGCCGCGCGCGCCGGCGGCCTCAAGTTCTGATCGGGCGCGCGAGACTCACACCCACATGGCCAAGAAGAACTTCCGCTACATCGACGGCATCGAAGCTCAGGACGTCCAGAACCTGACCGAGACGCTCGTCAAAGTGAACCGCTCCGCCGCCGTCGTGAAAGGCGGCCGTCGCTTCTCGTTCGCCGCGCTCTCCGTGAGCGGCAACAAGGCCGGCGTCGTCGGTTACGGCTTCGGCAAGTCGCGCCAGGTTCCCGGTGCGATCGAGAAAGCCGCGCGCGACGGGAAGAAGCACCTGATGCGTGTGCCGATGACGCAAGCGGGCACGATCCCGCACGTCGTCGAGGCGACCTTCGGTGCGTCGCGCGTGCGCCTGCTGCCGGCGTCGCCCGGTACGGGCATCATCGCGTGCCCGTCCGTGCGCGCGGTCTGCGAGCAAGCCGGCATCAAGGACATCCTCTCGAAGGCCTACGGCTCGCCGAACCCGGTGAACCTGATCAAGGCCACGATGAACGCGCTGGCGGAACTCCGCACGCCCGAACGCGTCGCGGAACTGCGCGGCGTCAAGCTCTGAGTCGCGCGCGCACTCTCACTCCGCAGCACACGTTCATTCCGCAGCGCACGTTCATTCCGCAGCGCACATTCATTCCGCAGCCCGAGCACATACCGCCATGGATCTCCGCACAGTCACGAAAAAAGGTGTCCGCTACCCCGACCGCAAGCGCGTCGGCCGCGGCCCGGGCTCTGGCCTCGGCAAGACCTCCGCGCGCGGTCACAAAGGTTGGGGCCAGCGCTCCGGCCCGCGCCGCCGTCCGGGTTACGAAGGCGGGCAGATGCCGATCTATCGCCGCGTGCCCAAGCGCGGCTTCACGATCGCGCGCTTCCGCACCGACTACACGATCGTCAACGTCGAGCAGCTCGACGTGTTCGCCGACGGTGACACGGTCGATCTCGCGGCGGTGCTCGAGAAGGGCCTGACGAGCAAGGTCTCGAACCTGCTCAAGGTGCTCGGCGACGGCAAGCTCGAGCGCAAGCTCACCGTGCGCGCGCAGAAGTTCAGCAAGAGCGCGGCCGAGAAGATCGCCCAAGCGGGCGGCACCGCGACGGTGCTCAGCGAAGCCGGTCGCGACGCGGGCGACGAGCAAATCGTCCAGGACGCGAAAGACTCGAACGCCGCGAGCAAGCGCGCCGCGAAACAGTCGGCGGCCGACAAGCGCGCGGACAAGACGCGCTGATCTGCGGACCCACGCCGTGAACAACTTCCTCCAGCTCTTCAAGATTCCGGAGACCAAGAACCGGATCCTGACCACACTCGGGATCCTGCTGGTCTACCGCTTGGGCTTCCAGGTCCCGATCCCCGGGATGGATCCCACGTTCCTGAACGGTCAGAGGGACACGGGCGCGCTCTTCGGCCTGATGAGCGCGTTCTCCGGCGGTCAGATCGGCCAGGCCGTGATCTTCTCGCTCGGGATCATGCCGTACATTTCGGCGTCGATCATCTTCTCGATGCTCTCGAAGGTGTCGCCGGCGATCGAAGCCGTCGCGAAAGAGGGCGCCGCCGGTCAGAAGAAGATCAACCAGTGGACGCGCCTCGCGTCGGTGCCGATCGCGCTGATCCAGGGCATCTTCATCTACACGTCGATCTTCTTGCCGAACCAGCAGATGATCGCGCCGAACATGCAGGACAACCCGATGGCGCTCGGCGTCATCGTCGTCGTCTCGATCCTCGCCGGCTCGCTCGTCGTGATGTGGCTCGGCGAGCTGATCACCGAGTACGGAGTCGGCAACGGCGCGTCGTTGATCATCATGGCGGGCATCATCTCGCGCATCCCGCATGCGCTCTACACGATCCAGGAAGACCCCGAGTTCTGGGAGACGCTGCTCTTCCTCGCCTCGATCTGGGCCGTGACCGTGCTCGGCGTCGTCTTCATCCACAAAGGTGCGCGCCGCGTGCCGATCCAGTACGCGCGCCTCCAGCGCGGCACGCGCGTCTACGGCGGGCAGAAGCACTTCCTGCCGCTCAAGATCAACATGGCCGGCGTCATGCCGATCGTGTTCGCGTCGGTGATCTTCATCCTCCCGGCGGTGGTCTTCCAGTGGCTCGACTGGTCGGACCTCAACACGATCTTCTCGACGCCGACGGGCTTCGTGCACATCTCGATGTATGTGGCGCTCGTGTTCTTCTTCTGCTTCTTCTGGAACCGCCTGATGTTCCAGCCCCACGAGATCGCCGACAACCTGCGCGAGCACGGCTCGTTCATCCCGGGCATCCGCCCGGGTGCGCGCACGGCCGAGTACCTCGATCACACGCTGACGCGCATCACGCTCGCCGGCGCGGCGTTCCTCGCGATGATCGCGATCCTGCCGGCGTTCGTGACCAAGAATCAGTCGATGCCGCAGGACATGAAGTACTTCCTCGGCGGTACTTCGGTGCTGATCGTCGTCGGCGTCGCGCTCGAGCTCGTCGATCGTCTGAACGCGCAGCTCGTCATGCGCAACTACGACGGCTTCATGAAGAGCACGGGCACCGGCTGGACCAAGAAACAAGACGGAGGCGGACAGAGCTGAGCGCAACGCGCTCATTCGCTCGACGCGACTTCCATGGCACGGGTGCTCATCCTCTTCGGTCCTCCGGGTGCGGGCAAAGGCACGCAAGCGAGCCGGCTCTCCGGCGCGCTCGCGCTCCCGCACGTCTCGACGGGGGACCTGTTCCGCGAGAACAAGAAGAACGGCACGCCGCTCGGCAAGAAAGCTCAGGAGTACATGGACGCGGGCCAGCTCGTGCCCGACGACCTCGTGCTCGACATGCTCTTCGAGCGCGTCTCGAAGCCCGATTGCGCGGACGGCTACATGCTCGACGGGTTTCCGCGCACGATCGCCCAAGCGGAAGCGCTCCAGAAGCGTCTCTCGCCGAAAGACATGGTCTCCGTGCTCAACCTGCAAGTGCCCGACGACGTGCTCCTCGAGCGCGTGACCGGCCGGCGCACTTGCAAGAAGTGCAAACACGTCCATCACGTGCGCAACGCGCCTTCGAAGGTCGCGGGCCAGTGCGACGACTGCGGCGGCGAGCTCGAGCTCCGCGCCGACGACAGCGCCGAAGTCTTCGGCAAACGTCTCGCGGTCTACCGCCAGCAGACGCAGCCGCTCGAGGGCTGGTACAACCAACGCGGCATCCTCGTCAGTGTCGACGGCAATCGCGCGCCTGAGGTCGTCTTCAACGACCTGCGCGCGCGGGCCTTTCCCAGAGCGAGGGCCTGATGCCTAAGGAAGAACCGATCACGGTCGAGGCCATCGTGACCGAATCGCTGCCGAACGCGCGTTTCCGCGCGCGGCTCGAGTCGGGCCACGAGATCCTCGCACACGTCAGCGGGAAGATGCGCATGCACTACATTCGCATCCTGCCCGGCGACAAGATCACGGTGGAGATGTCGCCCTACGACCTGACCAAAGGGCGCATCATCTGCCGCGGCGAACGTCGAAAGCGAGACGACTAATCATGAAAGTGCGAAGCAGCGTTCGTC
>JBPPMG010000284.1:0-21196 GCA_051305935.1 Thermoanaerobaculia bacterium | reverse complement strand
AGGAAGGCGAGCAGCTTCCGCTCTTCAACCGCGAGACCGTCGAACGCGTCCGCACCGAGGTCGCCCGGTGGAAGAAGGAGAGCCTCGAGCCGTTGACGGCGAAGAAGGCGTTCTGGAAGAAGGACTTCACGACCGTCTCGAGCCTGGAGATCAACCCGCTCGCGACGCCGCTCGACGTCGAGCATCTCGACGCGGTCCGCGATCTCGGGATGCCGGGCGAGTTCCCCTACACCCGCGGCATTCACCCGACAGGCTATCGCGGCAAGCTCTGGACGATGCGGCAGTTCGCGGGCTTCGGAACGGCGAAGCAGTCGAACGAGCGCTACAAGTACCTCCTCGCGCACGGACAGCACGGCCTCTCGATCGCGTTCCACCTCCCGACGCTCTACGGCTACGACTCCGATCACCACTTCGCGGCAGGCGAGGTCGGCAAGTGCGGAGTCGCGATCGACACGCTGGCCGACATGGAGACGGTGTTCGACGGGATCAACCTCGAGGAAGTGACCGTCTCGATGACGATCAACTCGACGTCTCCGATCCTGCTCGCGATGTACCTGGCGGTCGCCGAGAAACAGGGGGCCGACTGGCGCAAGATCTCCGGGACTCTGCAGAACGACATCCTCAAGGAGTACATCGCGCAGAAGGAGTACATCTTCCCGCCGCGTCCCTCGATGCGGCTGATCACCGACATCTTCAAGTTCTGCGCCGAGCGCGTGCCGAAGTACAACACGATCTCGATCTCCGGCTACCACATCCGCGAGGCGGGCTCGACAGCGTTGCAGGAGCTCGCGTTCACGCTGCGCGACGGCATCGAGTACGTCGAGTACGGCATCAAGGCGGGGCTCGATGTCGACGAGTTTGCGCCGCGCCTCTCGTTTTTCTTCAACTCGCACAACGACTTCTTCGAGGAGGTCGCGAAGTTCCGCGCGGCGCGCCGTATCTGGGCGAAAGTCATGCGCGACCGCTTTGGCGCGAAGGATCCGCGCTCGCTGCAGCTGCGCTTCCACACGCAGACGGCCGGTTGTTCGCTGACCGCGCAGCAGCCATACAACAACGTCGTGCGCGTGACGCTCCAGGCTCTCGCCGCGGTGATGGGCGGGACGAACTCGCTCCACACGAACTCGCTCGACGAGACGCTCGCGCTGCCGACCGAACGCTCGGCGCGCATCGCCCTCCGGACCCAGCAGATCATCGCGCACGAGTCGGGAGTCATCAACACGATCGACCCGTTCGGCGGCTCGTTCTTCATCGAAGAGCTGACCGACCAGATGGAAAAGGGCGCCTTCGAGTATTTCGAGAAGATCGACGCCCTCGGCGGGATGGTCGAGGCGATCGAGGCCGGCTTCCCGCAGAAGGAAGTCTGGGACGCGAGCTACCGCTACCAGATGGCGATCGATTCGAAGGAGAAGATCATCGTCGGCGTGAACGACCTCACCGTCGAGGACGACGAGGTGTTCGACACCCTCTACATCGACGAAGCTGCCTCCCGGGAGCAGCTCGAGCTTCTGGCGGCGGTCAAGGCGAAGCGAGACGGAGCGGCCGTCGGACGGACCCTAGCCGCCCTCAAGAGGGCCGCCGAGAGCGAGACCGAGAACACAATGCCGTTCTTCGTCGACTGCGTGAAGGCGTACGCAACAGTTGGGGAAATCTCCGACGCCCTTCGTGAGGTCTTTGGAACGTACACGGAGCCGGCGCTGTTCTAGTCCGCACATCGAATTCGAATCCCGTAAACGGAACTGCAGGCGCGACCGTCTGTAGGGCAACCACAAACGGAGGTACTGTGCGCAAGCTGACCCTCGTCGCGATTCTCGCTCTCTCGGTTCTCGCTCCCGGCATCGAAGCGAAGGACGTCTACGTTCCGATCGCCGGCAGCGTCGGCGTCTTCCGGACCGACGCGCGCGTCTTCAACCCTTCGTACACGAAGGCGATCACGGTGCAGGCCTACCTTCTGCCGGCCGGCAACATCGACAACGCGGGAGTGACGCCGATCTCGTTCGATGTCCCCGCGCGGCAGATGAGGGTCTACGACGACGTTGTATCGTCACTCTTTGGTGCGACGGGGACCGCCGGACTTCGGCTTTCGTCCCCTGACGACTTCGCCGTTACGGCGCGAATTTATGCCCAGGCGGCGAACGGCAAACTCGGACAATTCGAGGTCGGGATCGCGAGCGACGACGCGCTGACCAAAGGCGCGATGCTCCAGCTCAAGTCTCACGCGGAGAACCGGACCAACGTGGGATTCCAGAACACCGAGGCCGCGGTGGCGACGGTTGCCCTGACGCTCTACGGGAAGGACAACGCGGTGGCGAAGACGTCGACACTGACGCTCCAGCCGCGCGGCGTCGTTGCCCCCACCGAGGTCACGGCGCTGATGGGTGGAGGGATCACGGCCGATCTTTCGGACTGCTGGCTCTCTTTCGAGTCGGATCGCGCACTCGCCGCGTACGGTTCGGTGGTCGACAACGGAACGATCGACCCGACGTTCGTCCCGGCCGTTGCCGACTCGGGAGTGAAGCCCCCGTCGCAGGCGATCAAGGAGTTCAACATCACGGCGCGCACCTTCGCGTACACGATCACTCCGGTCGGCGGCGGAGCGTCGACGACCGATGCGTTCACGGTAAACAAGGGCGACAAGGTGATCCTCAACATCACCGCGCAGGACGTCACGCACGGCTTCTCGATGTCGCCCTATGTCACGAGCCGCTCGCTGAATCCCGGTACCACCGTGCGCGTCGAGTTCGATGCGATTCAGTCGGGCAACTTCACCTTCTTCTGCACCGTCTCCTGCGGCACCGGGCACGGCGGCATGAACGGCGTCATGACGGTGAATCCGTAGCGTGCCTGCAGTGACACGGCTGGTCGCCTTTCTCCGCGCCATCAACGTCGGCGGGCACGTCGTGAAGATGGACCGACTGCGCGAGCTGTTCGAATCGCTCGGTTTCACGAACGTCGAAACGTATATCGCGAGCGGAAACGTCGTCTTCGATTCGACAGCGCGGAACGGCACGGGACTGGAAGCGAAGATCGCCGGGCATCTCGAGAGCGAGCTCGGCTACGAGGTCGCCACATTCGTGCGCACGACGGCGGAGCTCGGTGAGGTCGCGCGCCACGAGCCGTTTCCGAAGCGGGACACAGCCACGCTCTACGTCGGCTTTCTGGAGAAGCCGCTCACGAAGGAGCAGGAACGCGCAGTGCTGGCGTTCCGCACCCCGGTCGACGATTTCGCGCTCCGAGGGCGCGAGCTCTACTGGTCGTGCAGCGTGAAGTCGATGGACTCCGAGTTCTCGCTAGCGCGCCTCGAGCGAACGCTGAAGATCCGGGCGACGTTCCGCAACGCGAACACGGTCCGCAAGATGGCGGGGAAGTTCGCCTCGTAGCGGCGGATTCCGATCCGCCGCACGGCGCCAAGCGCCGGAAGCGTGGTGTACCCGGGAGTGACCGCCGCGCATCGGAATGCGCGGCTACGAGGCGAGACCCTGCCGTCTACGTGCGTCCGAGCGCATAGATCGTCCATGGAGCGACCGTCGTCTCACTGACCCACGCGATCGGCTCGGATGCGAGGCCTAACGGTTTGTGCACGTCGATGACGGTGAGTCCCGCAGCCGTGAAGACGCGACGATAGTCCGCATCGGGCCAGACAATGTCCTCGACGGGCCGGCGATCTTCGACGTCGGTCATGATGATCTTCACGGTGTCGCCGCACTTCGCTGCCGCGTTCTCCGGGAAGTCCTTCGTCGTGAACGACGCCCACTCGTGGGTGTAGATCTCGGGAGACGAGACGAGGATGACGAGCCGGCCGTCGCGCCGGAGCACCCGCCGCAACTCGGAGAAAAGCCGGCTCTTTCGTTCCTCGGTCGGGATGTTGTCGAAGGTGAAAGCGGCGAGGGCAAGGTCGAACGAATCCGAGGGGATCGCGCCGAGGTCGCCGTCGCCCACGACGCGGTAGTCGCCGCCCGGGTCGCGCTCGCGCGCCCTGCGCACCATCTCCTCGGAGATGTCGACTCCAACGGCCTCGAATCCGAGGTGCTTCAGGAAACGCGTGGAACGCCCGGTGCCGCAGCCGAAATCGAGCGCCGCGCGTCCGGGGGCGTGCTTCTCGAAGATTGTGGGAAGGTCACGGTAGGCGAGGTAGTACGTCCCCGGGAACTCGAGCTTGTCGTAGGCCTCGGCGCGTTTCGCGTCTTCGTAAACGTTGGTGAAATTCATGGCGGCGCTAATTCTGCGACGCTCGGGCGAGGAGCGCAACGAGAAGCGAATCGAGAGCTCAGAATTGAGGACTGAGAGATGGCGCAGGCGCGGTCGAGCGTCATGGCGGGGGATTCGAACAGTTGACGCGTTCGAATTGGGGGGAGACCGCGTCCCGCGCGCTCGTTCCAACATCCGCATTCCGCGTTCCTCAATCCGCATTCGGAAATCGCCTTCCACCCAACCCTCTCGATCTGCTATTCTTACCCTGCCGTGTCGGGTGTGATGGAAGTGTCGGAGCTGCTGAAAAGCAGGCGCGGAAGCGAGTTGCTTGGGATCGTGATCCTGGCTACAGGGGTGATCCTCGCGATCTCGCTAGTCACCTACAACCCCACCGATTCGTCCGCCTTCTTCACCTCGACGACCACCGACATTGGCAACGGCATCGGCTACTACGGTGCGACGATCGCCTGGATCCTCGTCGGCTTCTTCGGTTTCGCCAGTCTCCTGCTTCCGACCGCGCTGCTGCTTCTCGGCTGGAACCGCTTCTGGGGCAAAGAGGTCGAGCACTTCCACACGAAACTCCTCGGCTGCATCGTCCTGCTGCTCGCGATCCCGCCGATCCTCGACCTCGGCTTCGGCGAGGTCTGGCTGCGCGGAGCGCTCGTGCGTGCAGGCGGCTATCTCGGACACGAGATCGGCGGCGCGATTTCCGCGAGCCTCAACGTCGTCGGTGCGTCGATCGCGCTCACGACAGCGATCCTGATCGGCCTCCTGCTCGCCACGCGCATCAGCCTTGCGTCGATCTTCGTCTTCTGCAAAGAGCGGCTCGTCGCCACGGGCCGCGCGCTCTACGTGCGCTGGGCGCGCTTCACCGAACGCCGCCGCAAGGAGCAGATGAAGGCGAAGCTCCTCAACACGAAGCTGAGCGAGGCGCGCGTCGCCGAAGAGACTCCTGTCGAGTTGAGCGAGCCGCCGTCGCTCGCTACCGAAGGAAGCAACGTCGTTTCGTTCACGAGCCGCGGCCCTTCGGTGCGCCAGGTGCCCGGCCCGGGCGGCTTCCGCATCCGCAAGGTCACCAAGGCCGATCTACGCAAGGCCGCACTGGACCTCGTCGCCGAGGGAATCAAAGCTCCGGAGGAGCGGGTCGAGCAGCAGATTCCCGCTCCTGCGTTCTTCAACCGCGAGCTCGACGCGATGCCGATGCGTCGCTTTCCGCAGCGTCAGGCGCCCGCACCGCCGCCGGTCGAGGATGACCTCGAGTTTCTCGCTGACGACGACGAGATCGAAGCCGACGAGCGGGCCCTGCCGAAGCTTCCACGACCGAAGCCGCGTCCCGCTGCGAAGCAGGCCGTGCGCGACGAGGCGAAGAAGAACCTCTCGGCGCAGCGCCTGCCGTTCATGAATCTCCTGAAGCCGGGGCCCGAGCGCGGAGAGATCAACGACGACTCGCACCGGAGGTTCCTCGAGGTCGGCCGCCACATCGAAGAGAAGAGCCGCGAGTTCAACGTCGAAGGCGAGGTGACCGCGTACCATCCCGGCCCCGTCGTCACGACGTTCGAGTTCAAGCCCTCCGCCGGCGTGAAGTACGCCCGCGTCGTGAACCTCGGCGACGACCTTGCGCTCGCACTGCGCGCCGAGTCGATCCGCATCGAGCGCATCTCCGGCTCGTCGACGGTCGGCATCGAGGTGCCTAACGCGAAGCGGGAGATCATCGCGCTGCGCGAGATCATCGACAGCGACGTCTTCTCGAACTCGCCGTCGCTGCTCACCCTCGCGCTCGGCAAGGACATCCACGGCGATCCGGTCGTGACCGACCTCGCGCGGATGCCGCATCTGCTCGTCGCGGGCGCGACCGGCGCGGGCAAGTCGGTCGGCCTCAACTCGATGATCGTCTCGCTCCTCTACAAGGCGCTGCCCAAGCAGCTCCGGATGCTGATGATCGATCCGAAGATGGTCGAGCTGAAGGTCTACGAGGACATCCCGCACCTGCTCCACCCGATCGTCACCGATCCGAAGCTCGCCTCGCACGCCCTCACCTGGGCCGTGCAGGAGATGGAGAACCGCTACCGCAAGCTCGCGGAATGCGGCGTGCGGAACATCGAGCAGTACAACGTGCTGGTGCGCGACCCCGAAGCGCTGCGGCGCGGCCGCCGCCTCGGCGCCGACCAGGAACTGGGCGACACCGAGCAGATGCACTACATCGTCATCGTGATCGACGAGTTCGCCGACCTGATGATGGTCGCGCCGAAGGACGTCGAGGAATCGGTGACGCGCCTCGCGCAGAAGGCGCGCGCGGTCGGCGTCCATCTGATCATCGCCACGCAGCGCCCCTCGGTCGACGTCATCACCGGCGTCATCAAGGCGAACTTCCCGTCGCGCATCTCCTTCCAGGTCGCCTCGAAGGTCGATTCACGCACGATTCTCGACGCCCAGGGCGCGGAGAAACTGCTCGGCATGGGCGACTCGCTCTTCCTGCCACCGGGCACCGCGCGCGTGAGGCGCATCCACGGCGCCTACGTCTCCGAGAAAGAGATCGTCGAGATCGTCGACTTCGTGAAGAAGAACCAGGGACGTCCCGAGTACATCGACGGGATCATCCAGGTGGCCGAGGAGAAGGAGAACCAGGACTCCTTCGAGTTCATGACCGACCCGAAGTACGACGAGGCGGTGCGCACGGTGCTTTCCACCGGCCAGGCCTCGGCGTCGTATCTGCAGCGCCGCATGAAGCTTGGCTACTCGCGCGCCGCGCGCCTCATCGAGATGATGGAGGCGAACGGCATCCTCGGTCCGTCGCAGGGTTCGAAACCGCGCGAGATCCTCATCCGCGCCGACGACTATCCGGGGATGATGGACGCGTCGAATCTTTGAGCGTCAGGGTCAGTCCTCGTCCAGCGGCTTGAGGCGCAGCGTCGCCTGTTCCTCCTCCGTGAGCGGTTCGTCGCTCGAGAGCGTCGCGATGATCAATTGTTCGCCAAAGGCTCGGACCGTGGGGCGCAAATCGGGCGACTTCTCGAGCCCTCCGAGCAGGAGATTCTCGACGCCCTTCGAGATTCCGGGGACGAGCGTTCCGATCGCGGGAGCTGCCGTGGAAAGGTGTTGTGCGATGAGTGCGGGCACGCCTCCCGGACCGATCGGGAACGGCAGCTGTCCGGAGAGAAGCTCGAACGTGACGACCGCGATCGCATACAGGTCGATCTTCGAGGCGTCGCTCGGTGCCCCCGTGAACGTCTCGGGCGCCATGTACGCCGGCGTGCCGCTGACGTAGCGCGCACTCCTGCCGGGAGTCGGAGAGCTCTCGGAAGGCACATGGAGTGTTGCAAGGCCGAAGTCGAGAACCTTGACGATTTCCGCGCCGCTCGTCAGGTCGACAAAGATGTTGTCGGGCTTGATGTCTCGATGGCTCATCCCGCTCTTGTGCGCGCGAGAGATGACATCGCATACGGGGACGATGATCTCGGCGCAGCGCTTCAACGTGAGGCGGCCGGAGTTCTCGAGCTCCTCGCGCAGGGACCAGCCTTCGAGAAACTCCATCACGATGTATGGAAGCCCGCTGCTCGAGACGCTGGCGTCGAGGACGCTGACCGCGTTCGGGTGGTTGAATCTGTACGCAAACATGGCTTCGGCGCGGAATCTGGCCAGCTGCTCTTCGGCATCGGCTCCCCGCGGCGGTTGAAGTACTTTTACGGCGACCGGCCGGTCGAGGATCAGATGCCTGGCCCGGTAGACGGAACCGAAGCCTCCGGTGCCGATCAGCGATTCCAGCTTGTACCGATTGTCGAGAACCGTTCCTGGAAGAATCTCGGAGAGCGTGCTGAAGATTCGGTCGACGCTGCGCCGCGAATCCATAAGGTGTTGCTCGGTCAGAATCAGATCTCGCCTGGAGGACGAGAGCTGCTCTTCCTTTTCCTGGATCTGCTGGATCGCCCGGCTCAGCTCTTCGTTCTGCTGCTGGAGCTCTCGATTCCGGCTCTCGAGCTCGTCCCTGAGATTGAGAAGCCGGAGCTGATTCTTTATCCGAAGCCGGACTTCTTCGAAATCGAACGGCTTAGTGATGTAGTCGCTCGCGCCTGACTCGAACGCGCGGGCCTTTTCGGCAGACTCTTTGTGGGTCGTGATGAATACAATTGGGGGAGCGTTCGTTCCGTGCTCTGCCCGCGCGCGAGCTGCGACCTCGTGACCATCCATCCCCGGGAGCGAGATGTCGAGGAGAATGAGATCGGCCCTTTGCAGGAGCTCGAGGGCCTGTTCTCCGGTCGAGGCGGTTAGCACGTCGACCTCGATCTGCCTGAGGAGTGGAGTGAGCAGCATCGTGCTCAGCGGGTCGTCGTCCACGACGAGAACCACGGCGTTTCGTCCCCTCTGCTTCATCGGCAAACCCCCACTCTCGCTCATCCCTCGTGTAGCTGGGATGCCCGTTCACGGCCGGTTGGAATTGTCGCTCGGTGCGAGTGCCCGAGTGACGCGGGATAACTCCACGGCCGTGGCTTCGACCAGCGACTCCATCGATTCGAGATTCCCGTTCCGCGCAGCCGATTCGATCGCCTCGCAGAGCCGCGAGAGCTCAGACGCACCGATGTTGGCGGCCGAGCTGCGGAAAGCATGCGCGGTCATTTCAAGAGCACGCGCGTTCGCGGTCACGCACGCCGTTCGGAGCGACTCCATTCTGTCCGGTGCGACGCGCAGGAACATCTCGGTGACCTCGGAGAGGAGGTCGACGCTCGACCTCCGGCCCAGCTCTCGCAACGACGCGACGACGTCCGGGTCGAGGATGCCCGTCGTGTGCGCGATGGGGCGTCTCGAGGGACCGGCAACGCAGACCCGGCCTCGCCCGCTCTCCTTTGCCTCATAGAGCGCCTGGTCCGCGAGTACCTTCCACTCTTCCAGACTCCAGCCCGCTTCGAGTTCCGCGACGCCGGCACTGAAGGCGACGTGAAACGACGTCCCGTCATCGCCCGTGTGAGACAGGGTGCGGAAGTTCGCGAGCAGGCGCTCGACCAGCTTCGCAGCAGACGCACTGTCGATGTCCGGAAGAACGACGACGAATTCCTCGCCACCGTAGCGTCCGAGGATGTCGGTGCTGCGGAGCTGAGCCCGGAGGAACGCGGCGAGCGCTGCCAGCACTTTGTCGCCCACTACATGACCATAGCGGTCGTTGATCTGCTTGAAGTGATCGAGGTCGATCATCACGAGCGCGAACTTGCGGGCAGGGTGGCGCGTCTTTTCCTGGATGACCACCGCGGCGCGCGACATGACGACGGAATGGGAGAGCAGACCGGTCAAACCGTCCCGTTCGAGCAGGCTGATGACGGACTGCGAGCGACGGAGCCGAGAGTCGATCGAGCTCAGCAGAAGCTCTTCGGACGCCGGTTTCGAAAGGTGATCGTCACCCCCTGACTGGATCGCCTGCAGTCGCGAGCCTTCGGATCTGTCGGCGGTCAGGAACAGGATCGGCGTCGCGGCGTATCGCTCCTGCTGGCGGGCGTACCGTGCCAGTTCGTAGCCGGACGCTCCGGGCAGGTTGACGTCCATCAGGATCACGTCGGGCTGGAAACCGTCGAGGTCTTCACCGAACGACGCCGGATCGGTGCATACCAGCACCTGGTAGCCGGATGCACCCAGAATCGTTCGCGTCCGAACCGCATCGACGAGATCGTCTTCGACGAGCAGCACGCGGCGCGACACGTCGCGTGCCAGCACCTGGAGAAGTGTCGTTAGCCTCCGTGCCAGCGCGTCCCAGTCCACCGGCTTGGTGAAGTAGGCGTCCGCCCCGGCACGCATCGACTCGAGCTTGTCGGTGAACTCGTCGAGCACGCTGATGACGATCACGACGCCGTCGCGGCCCTCTCTTGCAGCGCGAAAACCGCGAATTACATCGAGCCCAGACCCGTCCTCGAAGAGCAGATCGACGACGAGGGCATCGGGTTCCCACTGCTGCAGTTCGAGAAGCGCTTTCTGGACGCTCGAGGCTTCGTGGACTTCCATCGATTCGCGGAGCAGCGTACGTCCCGCGGTCAGGAGGACGGATTCCTCGTCGTCGACCACGAGAACCTTCGGGCGGCGCGCGACGGAACCCTGCGCGGATGCTCCCGACGCGGGGAGTGAGTCCAGTCGCGGCGTAATCACAGGAGGAGCCTCCTGAGGTCGTCCGGCAGGGTCAGCGCGTTGAATGGCTTGGTAAGAACCCCCCGCGCTCCGAGGGCCATCAGTTCGTCAATCTCGCTGCGCATGGCCCGGGCGGTGACGAAAACCACGGGGATCGCTTCCGTCGCGACCTCGTTCCGTAATGCCGCAAGCGCCGCACGCCCGTCCATGTCCGGCATCATGACGTCGAGCAGAATCGCGTCGGGCTTGAACGTCCTCGCTTTCTCGAGGCCTTCGCGGGCCGACGCGGCGCGCTGGACTTCCATGTGGCCGACGTTCACGAGGCTCAGCAGCGCCACTCTGGAGACGTCATCCTCGTCGTCGATGATCAGTACGCGCATGGCTTCTCGCTCCGTAGAGTGATCGGCAAGGCCGACGCGTCGTCGAGCGACCTTGCGATCGGGAGTGGGACCTGAACGATTCTACTCCACCGACTCGCGCCGCACTGACGCGGACTCCAGCCGTACTCGGAACGTGCTGCCTTTTCCTGCCGCGCTCGACACGTCGATGGAGCCGCCGTGGCCCTCCACGATGGCGCGGCAGATCGCGAGCCCGAGTCCGCTTCCCCCCTTCGACCGCGCATCGCTCGACTCCACCTGCTGGAATCGATCGAAGATCCGGTCGAGGAACTCTGCAGGGATGCCTCGCCCCTGATCCGCGACGCAGAGGGTGACGCAGTCATCCCCTTCTTCGGCCGTCAACACGACCTCTGAACCGCGATCGGAGAACTTGACCGCATTCGACAGGAGGTTCACCAGCACTTGAACCATTCGTTCGGGATCGGCGTCGATCCAGGCCGTCGAGTCGCCGACCGTGATTCTCACGCCATGTTCGGATGCGAACGCGCTCACCGATTCGGTCGCCTCGCGGAACAGCGCCGCGACCTCGATTCTCGCCTTCCGAAGCTCGAGTCGTCCCGTGTCGAGACGCTCGAGGTCGAGGATGTCGTTGATCAGGCCGATCAGGCGAGTGCAATTGCGATGAGCGATCTCGACGACCTCCATCGCTCCCTCGGTCAGCCTCCCGAAAATCTGTCCGCGAAGAAGATCGAGTGAGCCACGGATCGATGCGAGCGGAGTTCGCAGTTCGTGGCTCACCGTCGCCACGAACTCCTTCTTCATCCTCTCGACCTCGTGGCTCTTCGTCACGTCCCTGAAGATTCCGCGTGTCGACACCAGACGCGCGCCCTCGAAGCGGAAGCTCACGTTGCCTTCGACCTCGCATCGTTCCCCCGACTTCGTCAGAAACACCATCGCGACGGCGGACGTGTCTTCGGCGGGAGCATCGCGACGAAGCAGCGCCTCGCAGTGCTCGCGACTTTCCGGAGCCAGGACGTCCCACATCGTCAGCGTCGGAACATCGTCCTGCTCGTAGCCAAGCGTTCGAAGCCACGCATGGTTGACATAGAGGATTCGCCCGTCGGGTGCGACGGCCTGGATCAGGTCGTGCGCTCCCTCGAACAGATCCCGATAGCGCGCCTCGCTCTGCGCCAGGTCGTCCTGCGCCCGCTCCCGCTGGAGCAGCGACCCGATCTGGCACGCGACGGCGGAGATCAGCGCAATGTGTCGCTCTACGCCTACTGCCAGCGACGCGGAGCAGAAAACGAGCACGCACGCGACCTCGCCTCCTTCGGCGACGACCGGAACCGCAACCGCTGCGGCCAGCCCGGCGTCCGCGAACTCCTTGCCGCGAAGAAAGGTCGGCGTGACGGAGACGTCGGGGACGACGATGACGTCGCGCTGTGCCCACGATCGCCCCGGAAGGCCGGAGTCGGGAGCGAATTCAGCGGTTCGGAAGCGCTCCTCGAGTCGCGAGAGTCGCGCTTCAGGGTCCGCCGGGAACCACGCCGGTCCCCTGCGGATGCTCGTGCCGTCGCGATCGGGGACCCACGATTCCACGAACTCCCACGCGCCGAGGGTTCCCAGAGTCCGCATCATGGCCTGCAACGCGAGTTCGAACGAGTGCGCCCCGGCGACGGCGATGCTCGTCGCCTGCACGATTGATTTCTCGCGTTCCGCCGCCTTCTTGTCGGTGACGTCCCTCATGATCAGCACGGTCTCGTTGCCGAGAGGCGATTCCATGCTGCTCGAGAGGACTTCCACGACCCGGAACGATCCGTTCGCGGCGCGGATGGTGGTGTCCCTCACGCCCCTGAGCTCCGGAAGGTGCAGCGCGGGCACGAACTCGACGATTTTCCTTCCGATCGCCTCGGACGGCCTCGTGGCAAGCAGGGCCTCGGCCGCGAGGTTGACCGACAGAATGACGCCATCCGGGTCGACGACGATGATCGCTTCGCCGACGGAATCGACGAGCTTGCGAAGGTACTGTTGGCTTACCCGAACCGTTTGCGTCATCTCCTCGGCGATGCCTTCCGCCAGCACGAGCGCCTGCCGGCGCGTCGACAGCAGCGTCCACAGAACGGTGGCGATGAGAAGGCTTGCCAGGAAGCCGCCGATCAGAATCGCCTGATACGCGTAGTCCGCGGTCCGCTCGAAAGAAAGCGATGCCGGCGCAACCGACACCAGCCAGCGCCTTCCGTAGATCTCGAGCTCGTCATGTGTTGCGAGATTGAACCCGGGACTGCCTTTCGCTGGGAACTGTCCACTCTCGAAAAGCGGACTCTCCGTGAGCGCGCTGCTGTCCCACACCTTGAATGCCGCCTCCTCGGTTCTGACATTGGGCAGTTGGGACATCAGGTCCCCGATGCGTGAGGCGACGAAGACCCAGCCGAGAATGGCATGACGCCGATCTTCGACACTGTTCAGGCGCGAGCCGTTCCGGTAGACGGGCAGAAGGAGGAGAAATCCGGGGAGTCGATCCTGGTCCTGCACGAGGGTGATCGGCGCCGTGACGGCAGCGCGCCCTGTGTCACGGGCTCGCTCGGCGGCGATCCTCCGCTCCTTCTCCGAGCCCAGATCGAATCCGATCGCTTCCTCGTTCCTGTCTCTCGGCTCGATCGTCACGATCGGGAAGTAGTCGGGTCGTTCGCCGTCAGGCCGTATGGCGTAGTCCGCACCGAATCGTCCCCGAGCGTCATCGAGGAACGTGGACTTCTGCGCGAGAGGAACGAATCGCGCGAAGCCCGTGCCGAGAATGCCGGGGTAGTTAGCATCCACTCCGATCGACGAGATGTAGTCGTGCCACTCCTCCGGAGTCACCTCGTCGCTTGCCGCGTACAACCCGGCGCAGCCTTGCAGCAAGTGCTCATAGGCGTTCATCCGGGCATCGATTCCTGAATGAACCCAGCGCACTTCGGCAGCGAAGCGTTCCAGCCGCGTTCGTTCGTTGAACCCGCGGGCCAGCGACGCGAGCCAGAGCGTGACGATCGAGCCGGCGATGAACGCGGCGGCCACGAGCAGCCAGAGCAGTCGAAGTCGCCCGGGAGTGGGAATCGCGATTTCCGATCTCGGCGTCAGCGTCCGAAGGGGACCGGTTGCCGTGCGGAGACTCTCCTCGGCGCGCTCCCATGACGTCGTGACGCGTTCGAGCTCGGCGACCCTCCCGCGCAGTTCGAGCTGGGCGACCGCCTGGTGAGACAGCGCCGCAAGCGCTTCGCGCTGCTCGTCGGTGAGCATCCTCGGGACGTGGTCGATGACGCACAGAGTTCCGACGTTGTGCCCCGACGGCGATTGCAGCGGCGCCCCGGCATAGAAGCGGACGTGCGGATCGCCGGTAACCAAAGGGTTGTCGCTGAACCTCGGATCGGAGAAGGCATCCTCGACGACGAACACCTCGTCACCGAGGATCGCGTGCGCGCAGAACGCCACATCGCGCGGCGTCTCGTCGGCGGCCAGCCCGACTTTCGACTTGAACCACTGGCGGTCCCCGTCGACCAGGCTGACGAGCGCGATTGGCGTTCCGCAGATGGCAGCCGCGATCTTCGTCAGGTTGTCGAAGTCCGATTCCGGCAGCGTGTCCAGCACGTTGTAGCGCCGTAGCTCTGCGAGGCGGCCCTTCTCGTCGGGAGGAAGCGGTGCGGCGATCATGCGGGGCTCCCCGCAGAGATCCGATCGAACAGTGCTTTTCGATGGTCGGGCATCGCGTTCAGCGAGATGGTACTACTCCCGAGCGTTCGCTCCGGAATGTGGCTGGTCGGGCGAGCTGAACGGCGCGAGTTGCGGGAGTCGCGCGCAGCTGACTGTGGCCGAGGCGCGCCGGCTCATCCGGTATGACTGCCTGTTTCATCCCCGCCCTCTCGGGAGGCGTTCCGCCCTGCCGCGCTATCGCTTTCGAGGGTGGAGGCAGTCTGCCCGTTGCACGATCCTCACCGCTCCCTCACTTGACACCTTGTTTCAATGAGCGCATCTTTCTCCTCCCGGCGGCGTCTGGCCCCGACGCCAGGGTGTGGCGATGAGCATTGTTCCGTGGAGTGACCGGACGGTTGTGGAGCTCGCGACGCGCGGCTGGACGATCCTGCGTGACTTTCTTCCGCTGGACGTCGCCAGGCGGCTTCGCGAGGAGGCGCGCGAGGGAATCGCGCGCAATCAGTTCCACGAGGCGGGCGTCGGCCGCGGTTCCGATCACGAGGTCGAGAACGCGATCCGGGGCGACAAGATCCTCTGGCTCGATCCTGCTGAGGCGACTCCGGCGCAACTGGCCTACTGGCGCGCCGTCGAGGACCTTCAGATCGACCTGAACCGCGAGCTCTTCCTGAGTCTCGTCGCCTTCGAGGCGCAGTTCGCCGTCTACGGTCCCGGCGCCTTCTACAAGACGCACGTCGATCGCTTCGAAACGGCCGACGAGCGGATGATCTCCTGCACGCTCTACCTCAACGACGCGTGGCGCCTCGAAGACGGAGGCGCGCTCCGCCTCCATGTCGAAGGTGGCCCCGTCGACGTCCTGCCCGCCGCGGGCACCATGGTCGTCTTCCGCAGCGACTCCGTTCCGCACGAGGTGCTCGTCTCGATGCGCGAGCGCTACAGCCTCACGGGTTGGTTCAGGCGGAGATCGCTTCGCGCGGTGGATTAGCAGCAGGCGACGAGGCGAAGGGCGCGTGCGGAAGAAGACTTTGGCTGTCCAGAGACGGCCGCCAACGCGGCCGAGACGCGGCCCATTCTAAATTCGCCCTCAAATGCAAGACGGGCGAGCTCGCGCTCGCCCGTCGGCACTGCCGTCTCTCAAATCTCAATTCCCAGGTCTTAATTCGCCGAAGGTGCTACTCCTCCCCGAGGAACGGGTACGAGAAGTGCGTCGGCGGAACGAAGTTCTCCTTGATGGCTCGGAGTGAAGTCCAGCGGAGCAGGTTCACGTAGGATCCTGCCTTGTCGTTCGTCCCCGAGGCGCGCGCGCCTCCGAATGGCTGCTGGCCGACGACCGCCCCGGTCGGCTTGTCGTTGATGTAGAAGTTACCGGCCGCGTGGCGCAGCTTGTTCGACAGGTCGACGATCACGTCGCGGCCCTGCGCAAAGATCGCGCCGGTCAGAGCGTAGTCGGACGCGGTGTCGAGCTCAACGAGCGTCTGGTCGAGCTTGGCGTCCTCGTAGACGAAGAGCGTCAGCACCGGGCCGAAGATCTCCTCGCGGATCAGCTTGAACTTCGGGTCGGTCGTCACCACGACCGTCGGCTCGATGAAGTACCCCTTCGAGTCGTCGCATCCGCCGCCGGCGATGATCTCAGCGACGTCCTTGTGCTCCTTCGCGTAGTCGATGTAGCTTTTGATCGTCTTGTACGCGCCAGCGTCGATGACGGCGGAGAAGAAGTTCCGGAAGTCGGTCGGCGCGCCCATCTTCACTTCGGCGAGCTGCGCGAGAAGGTCTTTTTTCACTGCAGGCCAGATCGATTTCGGGATGTAGGCGCGCGAGGCGGCGGAGCACTTCTGCCCCTGGTACTCGAACGCGCCGCGGACCATCGCCGTGGCGAGAGAAGGCACGTCGGCCGAAGGGTGCGCGAAGATGAAGTCCTTGCCGCCCGTCTCGCCGACGATGCGCGGGTAGGTCTTGTACTTCGCGATGTTGGTGCCGATCTTCGCCCACATGTCCTGGAAGACGCCGGTCGAGCCGGTGAAATGCACGCCGGCAAAGTGCGGGCTCTCGAGCACCGGATCGCCCACCTGGCCGCCGCGTCCCGGGACGAAGTTGATGACGCCGGGGGGCAGGCCCGCCGCTTCCATCATCTTCATGAAGTGGTACGCGAAGTAGACGGCCGACGAGGCCGGCTTCCAGAGGACGACATTGCCCATCATCGCGGCCGAGGTCGGCAGGTTGCCGCCGATCGAGCTGAAGTTGAAGGGCGTGATCGCGAAGACGAAGCCCTCGAGGGCGCGGTACTCGACGTAGTTCCAGGTCTGCGGGGAGCTCTCGGGCTGTTGCGCGTAGATCTGCTGCATGAAGTGGACGTTGAAACGGAAGAAGTCGATCATCTCGCACGCCGCGTCGATCTCGGCCTGGTGCACCGTCTTCGCCTGGTTCAGCATCGTCGCGGCGTTGCAGGTGTCGCGCCACGGGCCGGCGAGCAGGTCACCCGCCTTGAGGAAGATCGCGGCGCGATCGGTCCACGGCATCTCCGACCACGCCTTCCACGCCGTCTGCGACGCCTCGATCGCGAGCGCGACTTCCTTCGCGCCCGCCTGGTGGTAGGTCGCGAGGACGTGCTTGTGGTCGAACGGGCAGACCGCTTTCGCGGTGTTGCCGGTGCGGATCTCCTTCCCGCCGATGATCAGCGGGATCTCGATTTCCTGCGAGAGCATTTCGTCCAGCTTCTTCTTGAGCGACGCCTTCTCGGCGGAGCCGGGCGCGTACGCGCGAACCGGCTCGTTGACGGGGGTCGGGATGCGGATGATGCCGTTGGCCATGGTGCCTCCAGAGGAGAATTGAGAATTGGGACTTGAGACTTGAAGAACCGCGCGCCAGAGGTTCAGCGGATTGCGAAACCGGCTCTGCGAGCCTCTCGACGCCGTCGGGATGCTATCGCGGGGCGATAGGGTAGGCAAGGTGACGCGGCTCACGTAGAGAAGAAGGCGTACGGGCAAAGCCCTCCAGGACCGGTGGACCTTGCCAGAGTGAAACGCCCGTTCTTCATTTCTGCATTCTCCATTCCTCATTCGACATTCTTCATTGCGGTTTCCGTGCGTGCGAGAAAACCGAAATGGAGAATGTCGAATGAGGAATGAAGAATGCAGAGCGGCCGCCCGATCCGGAATCCCTTCCCCTCCGATATCCTTCTCACGCGCGGCCATGTCCTCCTCCCCCCGCAGCCCCCACGTCACCGGCCTTCTCTACGGCGTCGCGGCATACGGCTGGTGGGGGTTCGTCGCCGTCTACTTCCGCATGATCGGGCACGTGCCGGCGCCCGAGATCCTCGCGCACCGGATTGTCTGGTCGGTGCTCGTCCTCGCGATCATCGTCGCGGCGAAGAACCGCTGGAACTCGATCCGGGACGTGCTCCGGTCGCGACGGATGGTCCTGTATCTCGCCGCGTCGACGGTACTCATCGCGGTCAACTGGTTCGTCTTCATCTGGTCGGTCGCCAGCGGCAACCTGCTCCAGGCGAGCCTCGGTTACTACATCAATCCGCTCGTCAACGTCCTCTTCGGCTACGCGTTCCTCGGAGAGCGTCTCCGGACGGCCGAGAAAGTCAGCGTCGCGATCGCGGCCTTCAGCGTCGCGTGGCTGACCTGGAGCGTCGGCACGGTTCCCTGGATCTCCCTGATCCTCGCGGTGACCTTCGCCCTCTACGGGCTCGTCCGCAAGCTCGCGCGCGTCCCGTCGCTCGAAGGGCTGACGATCGAGACGACGATCCTCCTTCCGCTCGCCGGCGGCTACCTGGCCTGGCTAGCGATCGCGGGAACGATCGCCTTCGGCGCCGTCGATCTTCGGACCGACATCCTCCTGAGCCTTGCGGGGATCATCACGGCGCTGCCGCTGCTCTGGTTCGCGCACGCCGTGCAGCGCCTGCGTCTCGCCACGGTCGGCGTGCTGCAGTACATCTCGCCGACGATCCAGTTCCTCTTCGCCGTCTTCCTCTTCCACGAGCCGTTCGGCCACGAGCGCTTCGTCGCCTTCGCCTTCATCTGGCTCGCCCTGGCCATCTATTCGGGATCGAACCTCGTGCTTGCAAGGCGCGGAGTCTCGGTCCCCGCGCCGGAACCTGAGCCCTGACTCATGTGGAGTGCGCAAGCGCAGCTTCCGCTCCCTTGCCGGGAAAAACGACGGGCGACCCACCGCGCCGCCCGTTCGCTTTTCGTGACGCGTCACGGTCGCCGAAGCTGCGCTTCGGCGTGTAAGAGCGAAAGCTTCGCTTTCGTACTCCACATGTCGCCTTGACATCCCCCCTGCAGAGTGGTTTAACCACCTGCTAGTAGATTCGTTCTTTTCAATTCGAAGCCTCGCTTTCGCAAGGGAAAACGGTGTGAATCCGTTGCAGGCCCGCTACTGTGAGCGAAACGAACGCCGCCAACGCGTCCTCGGATGAGGAGCGCTACGCCACTGGGCTCCTCTGAGAGCCCGGGAAGGTGCGGCAAGTAGGAAGTCGCAAGTCAGGAAACCTTCGGGCGAGGATCAGTCAGAGCAACCCCCTCGAGGATCCAGGAGGTTCGTCCATGCCGCTTCGCGGCCCGTCAGTTCGTTTCCCGTCGTATCGACACTGGCAAGCATCCCTTTTCATTTCCGTCCACGCGAAGCGATGTGGCGCAGGCACTCCTGCCTGCGCGCCGCCGAAGGTGGCCGGATCGAATGCGGAATGTGGAATGCGGAATGCGGAATGGGGGCCGGCGCCGAGTGACCGTCTCCTATGCTCGCGAATGCGGCGCTTCGCGCCGCGCGCAGACAGGAGTGTCTGCGCTACACGCTCCTTCGCCATCCCGCAATTCTCAATTCTCAATTTTCAATTCGGCCGCGCGCTACTCCTGACTCTCGCTCTGCTCGCGCTTCCAGCCGCAGCCGCAGAGCCGCATCGCATCGTCACGCTCGTCCCGAGCGCCGCCGAGGTGCTCGACGGGCTCGGCCTCGCCGGCCGGATCGTCGGCGTCACCGACTACACCGATTTCCCGGCGGGCATGGAGGCGCTTCCGAAGGTCGGCGCGTTCAACAACCTCAACATCGAGGCGACCGTCGCTCTCCGCCCCGATCTCGCCGTCGCGACGAGCGACGGAAACTCTCCCGCGGTAATCGACCGTCTTCGCCGCCTCGGCATCGACGTCGTCGTGCTCGACCTCCGCTACTGGGAAACCACGCAGGCGTCCATCCTCGACCTCGGCAGGCACACCGAGCGTGAGCGCGAAGCGAAGGAGCTCGTCGCCGAGATGGACCGCGTCGCCGGCTGCGTCTCCGCCGCGACAAAGGGGGCCAAGCGCCCGCGCGTCCTCTTCGCCTTCGACATGAACCCGGTAATCGCCCCGGGACAGGACTCGTTCACCAACCAGCTCATCGGCATGGCGGGCGGCGACTCCGTGACGAAAGGCAATCCGGCGCCTTACCCGCGACTCTCGGCCGAGGGGCTGATCGCGCTCGCGCCGGAAGTGATCGTCGTCAGCACGATGAACCCGTCGAAGGATCTCGACGCGTGGAAGGCGTGGCTCGGGCGCTGGCCCGCGATTCCCGCGGTGAAGCGCGGCGCGATCCGGATGATCGACAGCCGGACGATCGACCGCCCGTCGCACCGGCTCGTCATCGGCCTGCGCGAGCTCGCCGCGAATCTGCATCCCGAGCTCTTCCCGAAAGGCGTCTGCGAGCCGAAGTGGAGGAGTAGCGCAAAGTGAGGCGCTTCTGGATCAGCATCGCGATCGCCTCTGCGATACTCGTCGCCGCATCGATCGTCTCGCTCGCGAGCGGTTCCGCGCAGTTGCCCGCGGGTGACGCGCTGCGCGCGGTGCTCGATCCGGGGTCGGTCGACGCGACGACCGCGATGATCGTCCGCTCGATCCGCGCGCCGCGCGTCGCGACCGCAATCGTCGTCGGCTGGGCACTCGCGCTCGCCGGGCTCTGCTTTCAGTCTCTGCTTCGCAACCCGCTCGCGTCCGAATACACCCTCGGCGTGTCCAGCGGCGCGGCGCTCGGCGCGGTCGCGACCGTACTCGTCGGCTTCGCGGGCGCTTTCTCCGTTCCCGCGGGCGCGTTCGTCGGCGCGATCGCAACGATCGCCGTCGTCCTTTTCATCGCGCACGCCAGCTTCTCGTTCGAGACGACCTCGACGATCCTCGCCGGCATCGTGTTCACGTCGCTCGCCAATGCGGCGCTGAGTCTGATGCTGACGCTCATCGCGCCCGACGAGCTGCAAATGTTTTTCTTCTGGTTTCTCGGTTCCTTCGCCTCGGCGGAGTGGGGAATGGTCGGCCCGGTCGCGGCGGTCGTCGCGGTCCTCTCGCTCGTGCTGATGGGGCACGCCTGGCACATGAACGCGATCTCGGTGAACGAGGAGCTTGCCGAGCAGGTCGGCATCTCGGTCACACGCTCGAAGCTCGTGCTCTACGGCGTGGCGAGCCTGCTGACCGCGACCGTCGTGACGCTGGCCGGGACGATCGGCTTCGTCGGGCTCGTGGTGCCGCACGTCGCGCGCCTCGCCGTCGGCGTCGACAACCGCCGGCTGATTCCGCTCGCAGCGATCTCCGGGGCCGCGCTCTGCGTCCTTTCCGACCTCGCGGCACGGACGCTTCTGTCGCCTAACGAGCTGCCTGTTGGCGTCGTGACGGCGTTCATCGGCGTGCCGGTCTTCGTTTCGCTGATGCGCAGGAGGGGGAGATGAGCATCGCCGCTCTCCGTCGCGTCACCTTCGCGTACAACGGCACGCCGATCGTCGACGACGTTTCGTTCGACGTCGAAGCCGGGAGCTTCGTCGGCCTGGTCGGGCCCAACGGCGCCGGTAAGACGACGATCCTGCGACTCATGCAGGGGCTGCTTCGCCCGTCGTCGGGGACGGTGGAGCTCGAAGGCCG
>JBPPMG010000266.1:0-11538 GCA_051305935.1 Thermoanaerobaculia bacterium | reverse complement strand
CTCGACGCGACCCTCGGAGCTCGCTCGCCTGATCCTCGCGCGACACGCTTCATGCGATAAGATCGCACCGCGCAACGTGAATGTGCCCGCGACGGGTTCGCGTGAGTTCGTCGGAGGCATGCCTGCTGCGTTGAATGGGACTGGGCCGGGCGCATCGTCAGGCCGCCATTCGGATCGCCGGATCCAGGAAGGTTCAATGGCATCATTCGTCGACGGCAGTGCCGAGTCCGCCTCCGGGGAATCCCAACTCGTTTTGCTCATCGATGACGACGAGATGATCACCGAGGGGCTCGCTGCCGGACTGGAGCGAGCGGACCGCACGATCATCACCTGCAACGATGTCGAGTCCGCCGAGTTGGTCGTCGAGCGCATCTATCCGTCCCACATCGTCGCCGACATCCGACTCTCCGGGCCATTCGGATACGAGGGGCTCGATTTCATCAACTTCGCGAAACGGCATGCGCCGGAGTCGCGAATCATCCTGATCAGCGGCGAGGCGCCGGAAGCGTTGCAGCTGGAGGCCTCGGAGCGCGGAGCGGTCGCGTTTCTCAAGAAGCCGTTCGCCGTAAGCGATCTCGACAGCATGCTCGATCTGCTCCATTGCTCCGCGACCTCGGCGGTCAGTGGCTTCGCGCGGCTGATTCGAATGACGCCGCTCGACGACATCCTCCGCAGCGACGATCTCCATCCCCAGTTCCAGCCGATCATGCGCCTCGGCGGAACGCCGGCGGTTTTCGGTTACGAGGCCCTGGCGCGGTACCGCACCGACTCGTTCCTGCGCCATCCCGATGTGCTGTTCAAGTACGCGGAACGCAAGCATCGGGTGGTCGAGCTGGAAGTGGCGTGTATGGCGCTCGCGCTTCACGACGGGGCGGCGCTCGCGCGCAAAGCCTTCCTCTTTCTGAACGTTCACCCCGATGTCTTCGGCGCCGCAGACCTTCGCGAGACGATCACATCGCAGGCGGAGCTGGCCGGCGTGGGGCTCGATCGGATCGTCCTGGAGATCACAGAACAGGCTTCGCTGGCGAGCACACCCGCCGTCATCCGGACCATCGGCGAGCTGCGCGCGCTTGGAATCCGCTTCGCGTTCGATGATGTCGGCATGGCGTATTCGCATCTCCCGATGATGGACACGGTCCGGCCTTCGTTCCTGAAGATCAGTCAGGACTTCGGGACGTCGTTCGAGAAGGACGCGACGCGGACGAAGATCGTGATGAACATCCTGTCGCTGGCCAATGACTTCGATTGCGAGTTGATCCTCGAGGGGATCGAAGAAGAGTCGACTGCTCTGATGGCGGCCCATCTTTCCATCGCATTCGGACAGGGCTTCTTCTTCGCTAGGCCCGGGGAAGCCTCCGCGTTCCTGTGACGATTCATACGTAAACCTCGAAATTTGCGTACGCCGAGCCGACGTCGTCGACGGCATGATCCGGGCGTTCATGACAGGTCCCTCCGGAGGGAGTCGCCGGGAGGGGCCCGCGGAATACAGCGGGAGTGAATCGATCCGGGAACGGAACCTCCGTCCAGGAGCCCGCAACTCTACAACGGGGTGTATTTCTCCGGCTGCCGCCGGCCACTCATGGTCCGGGAGAACGCCGATGAACGATTGCGTGACGCTGCTGCTCGAAGAGGTGGGTTCGCCGGACCGGCACTCGATCCCGGACGATCGCGACATCGTGAGCTCGCGGTCACTGCGAGGAAGGACGTCATGACTCAGAAACTCACCACGGCCTGTTTTCGCTGCAGCCGCTCGTTCGACACCGCCGGATCGGAATGGTGTGACTGCGTTCAGCGCATGCGATCACTCGTCTGTCCCAGGTGCGGCCATTGCTCGTGTGACGCGCCGCCCGAATGGAAAGAACATCACGCGACGGGCAAACTGCGCCCGCTGATCTTCGATGAGCCTTCGTCGGACGCGGGGCGTCCCGTCGAATCGACGACGTTCGGCTCCGGACGCCGGCCGCGGGTCCTGGTCGTCGATGACGACGTGTTCGTGCAGATGCTCGCGCGGGAAGGTCTCGCCCGCGAGTTCGACGTGACGACGGCGAAGGACGGGCTCGAAGGGCTCGCCCGCGCGCTCGACACGCTCCCGCACGTCGTCGTCACCGATGCGCTGATGCCGACGCTGGATGGACGAGAGCTGTGCCGGATTCTCAAGAGCCACCCGAAGACGGCGGACGCTCGCGTCGTCATCATGACCGCGCTCTATCGGAGCGCGCGCCACGAGAGGGAGGCGATCCGTGACTACGGCGCCGATGTCTTCCTTCGAAAGCCTTTCACGATCAGCGAGCTCAGCGCGGTGATTCGCTCGCTGCTTCCGGCCGAAATGAGAATCGCCATGGAGCGCAACTGGCAGAACGACGCGCTCCAGAGGGTCTCAGCCTGAGCTTCGGCTGCGACGCCAGCTCGGAAACGGCTATCGATCGTCTCCGTCTTCGAGCGCCGCACGCACTTCGCGGCTGAGTCGCGCCATCTCGAACGGCTTCTGCAGAAAGCGCACAGGCTTGCCGGTGACACCGCGCGGAAGCGCGATGTCACTGGTGTATCCGGACATCAGGATCACTTTGAGTCGTGGCCAGCGTTGCCTGAGTTGCTCGGCCAGGACGGGGCCCGTGATTCCCGGCAGCAGCACATCGGTCAGGAGCAGATCGGGAGCCGGCATCGCGGGGAGCGCGAGCGCAGCTTCTCCGCTCTGTGACGTTCGAACCGAGTAACCGAGCATCCCGAGCAACGTGGATAGCCCGTCGCGCGTCGCGTCCTCGTCCTCGACGACGAGAATCTGCTCGCCCTCTCCCGGGACAAGCTCGGTGCCCGTTTCCGCCTCTGCTGAAAGGGCGGATGGTGCGTCCGCCGCCGGGAAGACGACCCGCAGGAGAGTCCCGTTCCCGACTCCGCTCTCCACGTCGATCCGTCCGCCGTGGCTCTGTACGAATCTGTAGGCGATGGCGAGACCGCGCACCGAGGCGCTCTTTGCTTCCTTCGTCGTGAGGAACGGCTCGAAGAGGTGCTTGCGCGTCATCCCGTCGATGACGCGTCCCGTATCCTCCACTTCCAGCTCCACGACGCCGGCGCCCGAGTGGGCCCGAATCGAGAGCGTTCCCCCCGCGGGCATCGCTTCGATTGCATTGAACACGAGGTTCATCACGATCTGCTCGATCTGTCCCGCGTCGCCTTCCATCCAAAGCGGTTTCGACGCGTCGCCGGTCTCGAGGCTGAGCCTGACGCTGTCTGGAAGCATCGCGCGAAGCGGCGGGGTGGCAGCCTCGAGGAGCGCTCGGAGATCGATCGGGACGCCGGCCACGGGGTGGTCGGGCGAGAGCGAGAGCAGTTGCTTTGCGAGCCCCGCGCCGCGAGCGACCTGCGCGTCGACTTCGCCGACGATTCTCGAAGTCTCCGCCGCGCTCGCGCTGAGTCTGAGCAGCGCCGAAAGCGAGGTGAGCGCCTGCAGAATGTTGTTGAAGTTGTGCGCCACTCCGCCCGCGAGCCGTGCCACCGCCTCGAGCGTCTGCGCCTCCAGGAGGCGTGACTGGCTCTGCGCGAGCTCTTCCTCGGCACGTTTACGCCCGGTGATGTCGCTGATCATGGTCCGCCACACCGCCGAGCCCTCGGGCTCGCGTGCGGCCACCGTCGACAGCGCCACCCACCGCTCCGTCTCCCCGGCCTCGACAAGCCGTACTTCACACGAATCCGGCGGGGCGCCGGTCTCGAGACCTCTCCGGTGGAGGTAGTAGACGTCCTGGTCGGCAGAGGCGATGAAGCTCGTGAGTTGCCGGCCTACGATGTCGGCTCGCGATACGCCGAACAGCGACGCCGCGGTCAGATTTGCCTCGAGGATCTTCCCCTCGGTGTTGAGCGTGAGATAGCCGACGGGAGCCAGCTCGAAGAGATCGAAGTAGCGCCCGCGCTCCGCCACGAGATGCTCCTGCGCGGTCCGAAGCTCGTCGTTCTGCATCTCGAGCTCGATCTGGTGTACCCGCAGGTCGTGCCGGACCCGCTCGACTTCATCGGCAGGCAAGGGGGCATGACGGCTTCCGCCGCGCTCTTTCAGCCGTTGCTCGGCTTCGAGTCGCAGCTTCGCCGCCTCATCGGGGCCGAGGCGCTTCCGGGTCATGAACCACTCCTCGAGTCGGGTTCCGGCTCTCCGGGGCGGAACTCCCGCTCGGTCGTGGCGATCGCGTACATCTCCCCGGATTCGTTCACGAGCGCCGTTGCCGTGAGCAGGATGTCGAGAACCCGGCCATCACGGGCAAGCCGCTTCACCGATTGGGGACGAAGTGCGCCGTCAGTCGCCAGGCGCATCAACTCGAGGACCGAGTCCGCGGAGATGCCGGCCGGGGTCAGGTCTTTCACGTGCATCGACAGCGCCTCGGGCTCGCTCCAGCCGTAGAGCTCTGCGGCCCTCGGGTTCCACGCGAGAATCCCGCCGGCGAGGCTCTGTACGGTCATCGCGTCGCGCATGTCGCGCGCGATGAGCGCGAGTTTTCGCAGCTCCTCCGTCTCGGCGGCGATGGCGCGCAATTTCTTCATCTCGGTGACGTCGAAGAAGGTGATCACGGCTCCCTCGATCACGTTCTCGAGAGTGCGGTAGGGACGGATCTGGAGGAGAAACCACGAGCCGTTCCTGGTCTGCAGCTCGAACTCGCTCGGAATCAGAGTATCGAGAACCTTCCGCACGTCTTCGACGAGACGGTGGTATCCGACGAGATTCGAGACGATGTCGCCTACCGGCCTTCCGACGTCGGAGGCGATCAGGTTGACGATCTGCGTGGCTGCCGGGGTGAAGCGGGTGATCCGGATCTGATGGTCGACGAAGATCGTGCCGATGTCATTGCCCGCCATCAGGTTGTTCATGTCGTTGTTGGTGCGGGAAAGCTCGGTGACCCGCACCTGGAGCTCGTTGTTGACCGTGGCGAGCTCCTCGTTGACCGACTGCAACTCCTCTTTCGACGTCTGCAGCTCTTCGTTCGTCGACTGGTGCTCCTCGTTGAGCGATTGGAGCTCCTCGTTCGCGGAGGTAAGCTCCTCGTTCGAGATCTCGAGCTCGCGGTTCGCGGCCTCGAGGTACTGCTCTTTGGCCGCCAGCTCGCGGCGCAGGGTGTCGATTCGCGCCTCGCCCTCCGCCTCGGTCGGTCTCGGGGAGTGGTCCTGCTCGTGCTCCGCCCCTTCCGTCTCCTCGAAGATCACGCAGAACAGCTCCTGGTGTGCCCGACGCGAGGCGTCGGTACGCACCGATCGTGCCGTCAGGCGGATCGTGACGGAGTCGCCATTGGTCCTGACTCGCAGTCCGGAATGCGATACCGGCTCGCGGTTCGCGGCGACCGCGCGAAGAGCAGTCGCCAGCGGTTGCCCCAGGCCTTCACGGGCCATCTTAAGAATGTTCATTCCGGCCTCGCCGGACGCGGGCTCGAGGTACTTTCCCGTGCGTCCGTGGAGGTAGAGGATCTCCCCGGTCGCGGTCACGAGTACCGCGGCCGCGCGGTGGTGCTCGAGAAGCGCCCCTTCGGTCATCACGCGCAGGTGGAGCCTGCCCGCGGCGTGTGTGCCGGGCGGCGGAGCATGGGCGACGGAAACTCCGGCGCTGGGAGGCGGGACGCCCGCTGCGGGAGCGCGCAACGGCGCGCCGAGGTGTTCCAAGCGCGCGAACAGCTTCGCCTTCTGGTCGACGACGGAGAACATTTCCGCGTGCTCGCTCACGCTCTCGGAGGAGCCGAGGAGGAGCAGCCCGTCCGGATTCAGCGCGTAATGAAATTTCGGGATGATCTTCCGCTGCAGCTCCGCGCTCAGGTAGATCAGCAGGTTCCTGCAGCTCACGAGGTCGAGCCTCGAGAAGGGAGGATCGAGGATCACGTCGTGCTCGGCGAAGGCGACCATGTCGCGGATCGATTTTCGAACGCGGTAGGCGTCGCGTCCCGCCACGGGAGAGAAGAAGCGCGCGAGACGCTCGGGGGAGACGTCGGTTGCGATGCTCGACGGGTAGACTCCGCCTCGGGCTTCGGCGATCGCGTTCGCGTCGATGTCGGTTGCGAAGATCTGGACCCTCGCGTTGTCTTTCAGCGTCTCCATTCGCTCGTGCAGCAGCATCGCGATGGAGTACGCCTCCTCGCCCGTGGAGCATCCGGCAATCCAGACGCGGATCAGTCTGCCGCCCGCGCTGCCATCGGGGACGAGGCGAGGCATCACGATCTTCTCGAGTGCGTCGAACGCCTCCGCATCGCGAAAGAAGCTGGTGACGCCGATGAGCAGGTCGCGGAACAGCGCGTCCACTTCCGTCGCGTTCGCCTGCAGATAGCGGATGTAGTCGTCCTGCGATTCGATCTGATGAACTGCCATTCGCCGCTCGACCCTTCGAATGACCGTGTTGCGCTTGTACTGCGAGAAATCGCGCCTGGTTCGCGCGAGCAACAGGGCGAAGATCCGTTTGAGGTTCTTGTCGACGTCGGGAGCGCGCCCCGCGACAGGCGCCTTCTGAGCGTGACCGTAGGCGTGTCCGGCGTAGGCGATGAGCTGGGCCGGCATCTCCGCAGGGCGCAGCACGAAGTCGACGAGCCCGGTCGCGATGGCGCTGACCGGCATGCCGTCGTACTCACACGAGGCGCAATCCTGCGCCATCGCCATCCCGCCGGCTCCCTTGATCGCGCGAAGGCCGAGCGTGCCGTCGCTCCCCGTTCCCGAGAGAACGATGCAGATCGCCTGCTCGGCGCGGTCCTCGGCGAGAGACCGGAAGAAGAAATCGATCGGAAGTCGCTGCCCGCGAGGCGAAGCGGGCTCGAACAGGCGGAGACGGCCGTCCTGCAGCGCCATGTCGCGGTTAGGCGGAATGGTGTAGGTGGAGTTGGGCTCCACCAGCATGCCATCTTCGGCCTCGAGGACTTTCATGCGGGTGTAGCGCCGGACGAGCTCGGAGAGAAGGCTCTTGTGGTCGGGAGCGAGATGCTGGACGAGGACGAAGGCCATCCCGCTCACGACGCCGGGAGGCATACCGGAGAAGAACTCCTCGAATGCGCCGAGGCCGCCCGCGGAGGCGCCGATGCCGACGATCGGAAATGCGGCGGGAGATGCCGGAGGATTCGCGCCGGCTCCCGCCGCGTTCGCAACGGCGGGGAGAGGAGGCCGGGACGGCTTGGATTTTTTCGTCGGGGTCACTGAACTCCTCTCCCTTCGTGGCGAGCAGCGGCGCGACCCTGTCTTCCCGCATCGCGCACGCCGCGCACGAGGCGGGTTTCCTTTGCGGCGACGACCGGATTTCCGGGTTGGCGATCAGTCTCGTTCGCTTCCCGGTGCGCGGCTCTACCGCCATTGCACCTGATAGTCATACCACTTCCGGCAGCAGCCTCCAAGCGATTGTGAAAGCTGCGTTTCGAGGCTTAAGTAGTTACTACTTAAAGGGTATGCGTTGTTGCGAGTGGGCGATTTCGTGGATCCTCCGTCGCGCGTTGTGCGTCCTCGGTGCGACCTCGTCCCCACGGCCGCGGGCATCGAGTTTCTCGAATACGTCGACCCGCAGTTTGCCGAAGGGACGAAGCGCGAGACCGCCTGGAAGTACGAGCCTGGGAGTCAGGAGGCGAAATAGGGCGAGTGCCTCATGTGGCGCAGGCACTCCTGCCTGCGCGGCGCCGAAGGCGCCAGGGTTGTTTTCACGATTCGAAGGCGGCGCTTCGCGCCGCGCGCAGACAGGAGTGTCTGCGCCACATCGAATCGCGTCGCTCTATACTTTCCTGCGCAAGCTGGCCCCGCGATGACGACTACGACGACCGATCTCCCTCCGCTTCCCACCACCCTCGGCGCGCGCCTTGCGCGCTGGGCGTTCGGCATTGCCGGATGGCGCCTCGAAGGGCGGGCACCTTCCGATCCGCACTGCATCATCCTTGGTGTGCCACACACGACGAACTGGGATCTCGCACTCGCGATTCTCACGGGCGCGGGGCTCGGGTTCCGGCTGCGCTGGCTCGGCAAGGACTCGGTTTTTTGGGAACCTCTCGGCACGTTGATGCGCTGGGTCGGCGGAATTCCGGTCGACCGCTCCAGTCGCACCGGGATGGTGCAGGCGCTGGTCGCCAGGATGAAGTCGGAGCGCGAGTTTGCGCTCTGTATCGCTCCCGAGGGAACACGCAAGTACACCGACCACTGGAAGAGCGGTTTCTACCGAATTGCTCTCGCCGCGGACATCCCGGTGATCCTCGGGTTCTGCAGCTACGACAGGAAGATCGTGGGGCTCGGCCCGGCGATCCGCCTCACAGGCGACCGCGACGCCGACATGGCGAAGATCGCCTCCTTCTACGCCGACAAGCGAGGGAAGCATCTCGCGAACGAGAGCGCGATCCGCCTGCTCCCCGATGAAGCGAGTTAGGCAGGGCGTCTTCCATCGCCCGCGTCCCTCTCGTTCCGCTTTGTCTCCGCGGCGCAATCCGAAGATGTGACGGTCGTGCTTCGCCGAGCTTCTCGCTCCCGCATTGACGGTGCGAGCCCGGCCGCTTAGCATCGCGGTGCACGAAAACCTGGCAGTGACTGACGGGCCGCGTGAGCGAATGACGATGATCGGAGAGCGAATTGGCCGGATCCGCATCACCGAGACCCTCGGCGCGGGAGGAATGGGAGAGGTCTACGGCGGGCTCGACGAGACGCTCGGACGCCGCGTAGCGGTCAAGGTCATCCACGCCCGCCACCGGCTGAACGCGCAGGCACGCATCCGCCTCACGCGCGAGGCCCAGGTGCTCTCGCAGCTCGACCATCCGAACATCTGCCGCATCTTCGACTACATCGAGGGCGACGAGGCCGACTACCTCGTGCTGGAGCGGATCGACGGCCTCGTGCTCCGTGACGTCGTCGCGAAGAAGATTCTGCCGTTCAGCGACAAGCTCCGGATCGCGGAGGCGATCGCCGCGGTGCTCGTCGAAGCGCATCGCCGCGGGATCATCCACCGCGACCTCAAGCCGGAGAACGTCATGATGACGAAGGCGGGCGAGGTGAAGGTGCTCGACTTCGGCCTCGCGCGCTTCCTCGACGCCTCGCCGGAGCCTGCGGCTCGGGCCGTCTCGCCCGGTCCCGGGGGAGAGACCGATGTTCCCGGCGACGCCGACGACACAGCGATCCTTCCTGCTGGCGAGCCGCACGACGTGACCGAGGAGGTCGGCGTCGCACGCGCCGTCGCATCCCGCTGGGGAGCCGCCGCGGGGACACCCCGCTACATGAGCCCCGAGCAGGCGCGGGGCGAGCCGCTGACGCCGAGCAGCGACATGTACTCGTTCGGGTTGCTGCTGCAGTTCCTGTTTACGGGCAAGGACGCGTACGGCGACAGTTGGGACATGCAGGCGATCATGCTCCTCGCCACGCAGGGGATGACGGGGACGATCACCGGGGTCGACAGCGACGTGGAAGCCCTCATCAGCGGGCTCGAGCAGCCTGCACCCACCGATCGACCGACGGCGTCGGCCGCGCTCGCGCGACTTCGCTGGATCGCCGACCGGCCACGGCGACGGGCGAAACGGCTCGTGGCCGTCGCGGCTCTGGTGGTGGCGCTCGCGGCAGGCGGGAAATACACGTGGGATCTGCGTCGGGAGCGGGCGGCCGCGGACGACGCGCGCCTCGAGGCTCAGCGGCGGCGCGGCGACGCGGAGGAACTGGTCGGCTTCATGCTCGGCGATCTTCGGAAAAAGCTCGAGCCGCTCGGAAGGCTCGACATCCTCGACGAAGCGGGGACGAAGGTGCTCGGCTACTACGAGAATCTCGATTCCGACCGGTTGACGCCCGGCGAGCTCGCGAGCAACGCGAAGGCGCTGACGCAGCTCGGCGAGGTCCGCATCGCGCAAGGGAAGCTCCCCGAGGCGGTCGCGGCGTTCGAAAAATCGCTCGAGCTCGCGGAGAAGGCGCTCGCCCGCGACGGCGCGGACGCGGCATTGCGTCTCGGCGTCGGCACGAGTCACTTCTGGGTGGGAAACGCGTCGCGAATGCAGGGAGATCTCGGGAAGGCGCTCGAACACTTCCAGAAGTATCTGGCGATCGCGGAAGAGCTCTGCAAGCGCGAGCCGGGCAACGAGGAGTACGAGCTCGAGCGCGCCTACGGGCACGGCAACGTCGGTGTCGTGCTCGAGGCTCAGGGACGATTCGATCAGGCGCTCGAGCACTACCGCGTCAGCCGCGAGATCAAGGAGCGCAAGCTTGCGCGTGATCCGAAGAAGCCGGCGCTGCGCGCCGACTTCGCCACTTCGACGAACAAGGTCGGAGCGGTGATGCTCGCCCTCGGCCGCGTGACCGCGGCCCGCGAGGAGTTCGAGAGAGAAGTGGCGGCGCGGAAGTCGCTCGCCGCCGAGGACCCGAAGCACATGAGGCGGCAGGATCTCCTTGCGACCGCGCTCGACTTCCTCGCGAAGGCGCAGATCGGAGAGGGAGACCTCGATGCCGCGCTGGAGAGTCTCGAGTCGGAGCTGGCAATCCGGAAGGCGCTCGTCGACGTCGATCCGTCGAACGTGCAGTGGATTCACCACATCGGCATCGCGCACATGCAGCTTGCGAACCTGCGCAGCCTTCGCGGCGAAGTCGCGCCGTCGATCGAATCGTACCGGGAGTCCGAACGTCATCTATCCGCCGCGCTGGCGAAGGAGCCTAACCGCCCGTTGTGGAAACGGGAGCAGGCACGAGGCTCGGTCGGCCATGCGCGCGCGCTCCTGCTTCGCGGCGACGCCCGCGGGGCGCTCGCTCGCGTCGACGGAGCGATCGCGGAGCTCGGTGAGGCCGGTCAATCGGAACCTGCCGCGACGCTCGCGCTCGCCGAAGCGAGGTTGGCGCGGGGCGATACGCTGGCCGCACTCGGCCGGGAGGCTGACGCCGCCGTCGAATGGCGAGGCGCGGACGAGATCCTCGCTCCGCTCGTCGTCCCGTTTCCCGATGCGCGTGCCTTCGACTGTCGCGCGCGCACGCTGCTTCGACTCGGGCGCGTCGACGAGGCGCGCGAGATCGTGAACACGCTCTCGAAGGCCGGCTACAAGCATCCCGAGCTGCAGGCTGCCTGCAGAGCGAAAGGCTGCTGAACATCAGAATCGAACCGCTGCACGACCAGGAGAACTGAATGGCAAACGTCCCGATCACGGTGACCCTCGACCCTAACGACAATGTGCGCTGCAACCCCGACCGGGCAAGGGCCAGGCTCGGCAACAACACGATCGTGTGGCAGTGCCCGACACCCGGCGTCACGCTCGAATCGATCACGATCGAGCCGTCCGCGGGTCAGCCGGCATGGCCGGGGTCGGCGCCGTCGAAGCAGCCTGACGGCACGCTCAGCGCGAGCGATCCGGTAGAGAGCACCCCGGGGCGTCAGATCTACAAGTACTCGGTCACCGTGTCTCGAAACGGCCAGACGTTTTCGGTCGACCCGGAAGTCGACAACGACCCCACGCCGTAGACCAGTCCGCTGGCGCCGCGCTACTTCGGGCTCTCGAAGCTGGAGCCGAAGGGCGGGGACTCGCGCGATTCGAAGCGCTCCAGATCGTCTTTCGCGAGCTGCGCGAGCGGATGGCCGATCGCGGCGTAGCAGAATGCCCGGCT
>JBPPMG010000515.1:0-2124 GCA_051305935.1 Thermoanaerobaculia bacterium | reverse complement strand
GCGTGTCGGGATGTACCGGCTGGCTAGCGACGGGAATCGTATGGATGACGTTCTCCCGCGACATCGGGACGACGCGCCCCGCGGGATCACGGAGAACCGGCTCAGCTTCCATGTCCAGCTCCGGCTGCACGACGGCTGCGGTCATGAATCCGTGTTCGTCGACGTTCATCTTCCGTCCTCGGCGAAGCTCTCCGTCGGAGCCTTTCTCGATCAGGTTTCCGTTCGTGTCGACGAGCACGAGCTCGTTCGACTCGGGATCGCGCACGACGCGTAGGGCGCCCTGCCACATGCCGACGGTCGGCGAGGCGTAGCGCGTGTCGGACGGATGGAGGAAGAGGATGTACTGCCCGCCGACCTCGAGCGTCGGGACCTCGGTCACGATCATCTGCTTCCCATCCTCCGCGGTGCCGCCGGCGAAGAGCAGCTCGAAGCGCGCGCCGCGAGTGGTCCCGCCAACCGGGCGCAGCGGCTCGACGACGTAATGCGTGAAGATCGCCGTGCGCTCGGCGTTCCCTTGCGCGTAGGAGTTCACAACGACAACTTCCATCGTGGTTTCTGAGAGCTC
Source organism: Thermoanaerobaculia bacterium (assembly GCA_051305935.1). Classification (GTDB taxonomy): domain Bacteria; phylum Acidobacteriota; class Thermoanaerobaculia; order Gp7-AA8; family Gp7-AA8; genus JACPDH01. Next base: position 1,559 of record JBPPMG010000515.1, on the reverse strand, counting down.
GGTCAGCTCGCGAAATGAGACGTCGCGAACCATCGCAAACGAGGAGGTCGCCACAAGGATCGCCGAGAGTGCGATCAGGACGAGCCCCGAGAGTTTGTGTTTCGTGGATTTCACAGCATTCCTCCTGTTGATTGTCTGCGCTTGCTGGTGTCTGGAAGTCTCAACGGTTGAGCGAGACGTGTGCCATAACTGCTCAGGCCGGGAGGTCTTTGTAGATCAATGCTTTAGAGGCGAAGACATTGCGACATGGGTGCACGACTGACCCAGTGATGCCCTCAAACTGGGTCAGTTTTTGTGCACGTGATGCCGCAATCGACCCACCGTGTGCGGAAATTCGGTCCCGCAGGGCGCGCCCAACTCCACACGGCAACGGCCCTGTTGGAGCATCACGCACCCGGCACATCGATGCCGGTCGCCAAGGAGACCCCTGAGAGAGCCTGGTTTCTATTCACCCGCCGCGCGCGTTACGCGGCTCAGGATCTGGCCCTTCAGGGCGACGTTTGCAGCCAGAGCAGAACCTCGACGTTCCCCTCCGCGCCCTTGATGGGGCTCTCGACGAGGCCGCGGATCTCGAAGCCGAGCGCGCGCGCGATGCCTGACACTTTCTCGACGGCCGCCTCACGCTTCTCGGGGTCGCGCACGATGCCGCCTTTTCCCACGTCGCCCTTCCCGACCTCGAACTGCGGCTTGATGAGAGCGACGACGTCTCCTCCTGGTGCGAGGAAGGTCATGACCGCGGGGAGAATGAGCTCGAGCGAGATGAACGAGACGTCGATCGAGACGAAGCGGACCGGCTCGTCGAAGTCGCTCGCGTCGAGGTAACGCGCGTTGACCTTCTCGCGATTCACGACGCGCGGGTTCTCGCGGAGCGAAGAGTCGAGCTGGCCGTGGCCGACGTCGATCGCATGGACCTTCGCGGCACCCTGCTCGAGCAGGACATGCGTGAACCCGCCGGTCGAGGCACCGATGTCGGCGCAGACGCGGTCCGTGACGTCGATCGGAAAGGCGACGAACGCCCCGGCGAGCTTCATGCCGCCGCGGCCCACCCATGGATGTTCGAGCTCCACCAGCTCGAGCACGTCATCGTCCTTGACGGGTGCACCCGCCTTGTCGATGTACGCGCCGTTCACGCGAATCCGCCGCGCGAGAATCAGCGCCTGCGCCTTCGAGCGATTCTCGACGAGGCCACGTTCCACGAGCGCGAGATCGAGTCGTTGCTTCGCCATGGGATCAGGTTAACGCATCGCGGCCGAGGGGGTTGTTGCGTTGCGCACCCGGCGGAGTGATGAAGATGGTTCGGGTACCGGCCACACCGGCGTCACGGCCGCTGAAATGTGTATGCTGCCGCGCGCAGCGCGGCGGCATAGATATCGCACCGGCTGTGAGGCCGGTGAAATGAACGCAATCGTGATCCTTTCGGAGGTCGCGTGAGCGACCGGCATCGTCATCCGAACCCGTCCACATTCAGGCCGTGTCGTGCGAACAGACGTCGGATCTCCTCCGCGAAACTGATCTTGCGATGATGTTCCGCCTGATTCTGAATGTAGGTCGCGACAGTC
>JBPPMG010000155.1:0-10216 GCA_051305935.1 Thermoanaerobaculia bacterium | reverse complement strand
AACATCGCGCAGGTCGACCGGACGTTCACGGATGGCGCGTCGCAGCCGATGCTCGTTTCGCAGTATCGCAGTACGGGCCGGCCGGCATTCCGCAACCTCTTCACCGCGTGCAACACGGACGGCTGCACGCCCGTGCTGATCGAGCGCGCCTACTCCTACGACCCGGCGCACGGCCTGCTCATGGGGCTCGCCGCGTCCGCACGCGGGCAGCTCGTGGCGGGCTCGAAGGTGACCGCACTCGACGGCGTGCAGAAGGCCGAAGTCCAACTGCTCGGCATTTCCCAGGGCGAGCGATCCAACGCCTACGGTTACGACGATCGCGGCCGGCTCCGAACGGCAGTGCTCGCGCGACGGAAGGATACGCAGCAGATCATCGAACATCTCACGCCTGCCGATTTCCGCTCCGGTTCCGAACGACCGTCGTCGCTGAGCGAGTCTGTGCGTGCGGCCTTGAAGGCGCGCGGCATCGATCCCGAGACGATCGATCCGCCGTCCATGTCCGCCATCGAGGCAGACGCCGGACACAAGATCAAAACACTGGTGGAAGGATCGGCGACCCGCCAGCGCGATGGTGCCGCACCGCGAGTTGCGCGACAAGAGGCAGCATGAGGGTTCGTACGTCACGGTTGAGCGCGGGGTAAGGCCGTTGCGCGCGGCGGCGGTGCCGGAGATGGCGACCGCGCGGTTCGAGCCGCGGCCGAGTGCACAGGCAGAGGCCGACTGTGGAAGGCTCGAGGTCTGGATCGGCGCGGAGAAGGTGACGATCCACCTGTTCGTGGTAGTGCTGGTGCTCGGCTACAGCCGACGGACTTTCGCGCCAGCGCACTGCAGCGAAAAACTCGGCAACGCGCTCGACGGCCACGACATTTGAGCACTTCGGCGGACGGACCGAGCCGACTCTCTATGACAACCCACGGACGATCGTGGTCGCGAAGGACGAGGCGACCGGGCGCGTCGACAGGAACCGGCGGTTCAAGGACCGGCGCCGGCGGCTCAACTCGTGTCGTACCCGCCCAGCAAGAGGGATTCTCTCGCCGTGAACGAAGGCATTTGCGATGGCTGCGCCCTCATGATGCCGGAAGTCGAAAGTTATCGCACGCTAGATTCCTGTTTGCTTTTCAGATCCTGCGCATTGAACAACACCGTGTGCGTCCATGCCGTGAGCATCCAGGCGGCGAGTTCGCCGGGATCACCTATTTCGATCATATATCGCTCTCTGTTCGCGAGGATGACCGTCAATGCGCCCTTGTTTTCGCGAAAACTCCAAAAGACGTCCGTGTCGATCACTTCGCGGTCCTGCATGTCAGCGGTCCCGTAACTTTGATCGGCGAAACTAGGCTCCGTGGAGATTGCATCAAGGTTGGTCGAATAGTAGATGGGGCATCCCCGACTCATGAGTGTCGCTATTAGCGCGAACGTCGAACCGTCAGCTTGGATGTCCTGACTTCCGTCTTGAGTTCCCTCGAAATCCAGTGTGACTGTCCTGCCGCCGGGTACCGGACCGCGCGCCCACGCGTCGGTCACTTTGAATGTGCTCATGAGCACCTCCTTCTTTGACGAGACATTCTAATCGCATTTCTGACGGTATACCGAATCTTCGTTTCGTTTTCTCGTCAGCGCTAGTCCATGATCATGGCGAGTTCCAAGTCTTTCACGGCAGCTGGTTTCCCTGGGATTGGTGGTAAACCCAGAAACTCTACTTCAAGGGCGGCGAGTGCGGCGTAGTGGACGGTCTGCGGGAACAACGGAATATTGAGGCAGAGGAGCCATTACTCTCGAGGACGACGTGGACCGCCCGGCCGCGCTGCGTCTGCACAGTCTCTCGCGGCCGCGAGGGGCCGCGGCATCTCCTCTCCAACAGCTGGATCGATAGCCCCCGGCGAACCACACCCTCAGCCCATTCGAGCATCGAGATGTTGCGGCCGACCCGCGGCGGGTCGGCCGCAACAGTCAGTCCACCTGCGGTGCGAACAGCGCGGCCATCGCTGCTGTCCCGGTTTCGTCCTGGATCGCGAAGTCGGCGGGCTCGAGCGCACTCCGTGTGAAAGACGCGAAGGTCTCGCTGAAAGGAGCAAGCATGACGTCGGTCGTGTGGAGTTCCACTCGAACCCGAGCTGCTTCAGCCACAGCGAGAGTTTTGCGTCCGCCGCGTGATGACTCGTCGCGGTAGCGGGGCCGTGAACGTATTTCGCAACAGGTCGTTCATGCCGGAGAGGATGTGTTGGTTCACGATCTGCGCGTTCAGAAGATCGGCGTAGTAGCCGTACTCGATTTCGACCTGCCCGAGATCGATCGTTATGTCGACGCTCTTCTCCCGGAGGGCTTCGATCTCTGCCTCGACGTCGCCAACTTGTAGGGTGCCGCCAACGGTCGCAGCGAGCGCGAACGTTGTCGCCGTGTCGAGTTCCTGTGTCTTCAGGGCGACCGAGCGACGCTTCAGCGGAACCGATGCGTCGGTGTACAGCGCGCTGCCAGACGAGAAGGGAATCCACGCCTTGGTCTTCGCGCTTCGCCACGACTTCCCTGCAGCGTTCGGCACGTGAATCCAAATCGTCTTCGGGGATCGGGGTCAGGCCTCGAAAATGTACTTTAGCAACCGCGTGCAACACGGATGGCTGCACGCCGGCACTCGTCGAGCGCAATTACTCCTACGACCCGGCGCACGGCCTGCTCATGGGGCTCGCCGCGTCCGCACGCGGGCAGCTCGTGGCGGGTTCGAAGGTGACCACTCGACGGCGTGCAGAAGTCCGAAGTGCAACTGCTCGGCATTTCCCAGGGCGAGCGCTCGAACTCCTATAGCTACGACGATCGTGGACGGCTCCAAACGGCCGCGCTCGCGCGACGGAAGGATGCGCAGCAGATCATCGAACATCTCACGCCTGCCGACTTCCGCTCCGGCTCCGAACGTCCGGTGTTGTCGGCGATCATCTAAACCCGTAGAGAACTGAACCGTCGCCGACGAAATCATCCGCGCGAAGCGCGCACACAAAGCCCCTGGAGTGTCGATTCATGGGTTCGCAGGAGAGCCAATAGCCCGGGAGGTCTATTTTTTCAAGAACCTGGGCGCGTCTGCTCCCCCCGGCCTTTCGCTCATCGCCCCAACAGCGCACGAGAATGACACTGCTCCACGACGGGCCTTTCAAACCCTCGAAACCGAGATCGCTCGTTTCACAGAAAAACAAGCAAGCTCACAGCCTGAAAAATGCGACTCATCTGCAATCATTTTTCTTGATCATGACCCTTGCTGGGCATTACGTGTTCCCGAGATATCGACCGGAGGGTATGGGTTTGCCTCCTCGTGCCACTCCTTCCAGTGTAAAGTCTCTCGGGCGACTCTGAGACCATCAGGTGTCGCCTCGGAAGGCCGCACCACGAGAATCGAATGCCTGGCACAACTCCAACCTTAGAGGAACCGTCCTCCAATCCCGCCTTGAGAATCGCGGAATCGACGGCGTCGTCACTCCGTGTACTCGCCGGGCCGGGCTCAGGGAAGACGTATGCACTGATGCGGCGGGTTGAACACCTGCTCACGATGGGCGTCCCCGCGTCGCGGATATTCCTCGCGACATTCGCGCGCACCGCCGCGCATGATCTCCGCCAGGAGCTCGACCGGCTCGGCGTCATGGGAGCCGAAGCCGTTCGGGCCGGTACTCTGCATGGATTCTGCTTTAGCGTGCTCTCACGTCGAGAGACATTCGCACTCACCGGGCGCGTGCCACGGCCCCTGCTGGAGTTCGAGACGCGCTTCCTGCTCGAAGACCTTGTCCGCGGATTTGGTGGAGTGCGCGAGCGTCGCCGCCGGCTGCTCGCCTTCAACGCCGCCTGGTCGCGTCTGCAGAGCGAGGAGCCAGGATGGCCGCCCAACGAGGACGATCGCCGCTTCCAACGAGACGTCGTGTCGTGGCTGCAGTTCCACCGCGCCATGCTGCTCGGCGAGATCGTCCCCGAGACACTTCGATACTTGCGCGACAACCCAGCGTGTCCCGAGCGCGTCGCCTTCGATCATGTCCTTGTAGACGAGTACCAGGACCTCAACCGTGCTGAGCAGGTCCTGCTAGACGTGCTCTCGGCGGAGTCGAAGTTCACGGTCGTTGGAGACGAGGACCAATCTATCTACTCATTCAAACACGCTCACCCGGAAGGGATTCGAGACTTCGTGGAAACGCACCCAGGAACCCGCGACGAGGCGCTCACCGAGTGCCGTCGTTGCCCGAAGCTCATCGTGACGCTCGCGAATCACTTCATCGCGCAGAACTCGACGCGCCAAGCGCGGTCGCTGAGTGCGCGGGCCGAGAATCCCGTGGGCGAGGTACACATCGTTCAGTGGGCCAACATGAACGCGGAGGCAGCCGGAATCGCGACATTTCTCGCCGACCGCATTCACGCAGGGCAGGTGCCAGGTCGAATACTCGTCTTAGCTCCCCGTCGTCAATTCGGGCAGGCCATTCGCGACGCGCTGGCCGCGAAGCGCGTCGAGGCGCACAGCTTCTTCCAGGAGGAAGCACTGGAGGGCGACCCGAAGGTGCTGGAGGATTCGCGCGCACAGCAAGCTCTCACATTGCTGACTCTCGCCGCGCGATCCGAGGATCGGATGGCGTTGCGCGCGTGGTGCGGGTTCGGCAGCGCTGATCTCCGTGCCGGGGCGTGGTCGCGTCTGCGTGCACACTGCGAAGAGCAGGGAGCCGAAACGCGAGAGGCTCTTCAGGCGCTTCGCGAAGGCGTGCTTGTGATACGCCAGACGCGTGGACTCATTGATCGCGAGACGGCTCTCATGCGAGAGTTGTCGAGGCTCGACGGCTTGCGCGGAAGTACGCTGGTAGATGCCCTGCTCCCGAGAGACGAACCGTGGGCTCAGCCCCTGCGCGGAGTTGTAGCGAATATGGAGCAGACTGACTTCGATGCGACCATTCTGCATGACGCGCTGCGTACCGCCATCAGCCAGCCCGAGCTCCCCACGGTAGTCGAGTACGTCCGTGTGATGAGCCTCCACAAATCGAAGGGACTCACGGCAGACGTGGTCGTTGTCGCCGGCTGTAATGAAGGGGTGCTGCCGTACATCGATGCCGAGGCAACCGATGCAGAGCAACGCCGGTCGCTGGAGGAGCAGCGACGACTCTTTTACGTCGCGATGACGCGCGCGACGAAGACATTAGTCCTCTCGAGCGTCCAAACACTCCCGTTCGCCGTCGCGCGCCGCATGCGCGTTCCACTGACGCGTGGTGGAGCGAACGCGACATCTCGTTTCATCGGAGAACTCGGCCCGGCTAGGCCGATGCCAATCCTGGGAGAGTCCTTTCTCCGTCTGACAGTGAGCTCGGCATGACCTGGCAGAGCTTGGTGATTTCGCGCGGTTTCGCGCGGCGGGAGGTGCAGATTGGATCGCGAAGCAGACGATGGATCGGGCGCTGAGCAGAGCGAAGCCGTTCGTGATGGCGCCGCGGACACATCGGCGCTCGGCGCTCAGCCGCAGTTGAACGGACTCTCGAAGTTCGTCGACACAATCCTGGACTCCCCGGGGCTTTCGAGGTACGTCGCAGCGTGTTTGCGATGGACCCCAGGCCTAGGCCGTCAGTCACCCGACTCCGCGCAGCGCGAGTGGGAAGGCCTAGTTGCGCGAGTGGAGGGGCGGTTTGAACGGAGGCCTGACTACGCGACACTCGTCGCGTTTCTTGGTGATCATTCGAAACTCACGGATGACGAGCTCGTAAAGCTGTTTTCCTTCATCTACTACTCACTCATAAACAATTTTAAGGCAGAACTCGGGGAGCTCTTTGCACGATTCCCGCTCGAACGGTTTCTCCGGGTCGCACGCGCGGCGCGACCAGCTGTTGCCGTCGAAGTTGCGTTGGGGTACCACCTCCGCGCCCGACAGCAACGAATGGGACCGGGCTGGTACAAAGGTGCAGACGCACTCTTCGTCGCGCAGTCCAACGACTGGATCGACATCGTGGGTGTTGCTGAAATCAAGTCGATGCGCTCGTCACCGACGGCGATGCGCTCTCAGACACTGGGACACCTGCGACGGCTCCGGGGCGGGCTCTCCTTCCGTGCCGGTGACGTTCCTCCGTCGCGCATTCGTGTGGTGACGACGGACGGACGCGCAGTACCCATCAACTTGGCAGATGAGGTAGAGATGAAGGGCGTCGCTACCGTCTTGATTCGTCCGCGATCAGCGCGAACCCGGCGAGGACTGCATGCGCGGGAAGCGGCAGTCTGGGAAGTTTGCCTCGACGTTTCGCAGGACACGCTTACTGAGGCTGCGTATCGATTCGCGCTCTGGTACTTCGGTCGCGTCGGCCCGAAGGTGTTCTTCTTCCCAAGGGAGGCGGTAACGGCCGACACTCGCCGCCGCCCGGCGCCCTTCCCTGAAGATTCGCTGGAGGAGAACGGCAAGAACGCTTTCCTCGCCGCCATGTATGGGGCAGGTCTGAGAAAAGTCTTTGCGTATGGCCCGAGTCGCCCGCGAGGAGGTCGACAATCAAGCGGTGAGACGTTCTGGCGGATCTACAACGCGCTTGGGTTCGGAGTTGAGAGTGCCATAGGGAGCGACATGCTCCCTTTACACTTTGAACCAGACGAAACTCGGCGTCGGCGTTGGGAACGGCGAAAGAAGGCGTGGGACGCGTACGTTGATGCGAGGTTTGAAGACGCGGCGAGGCTTCTGCCCGATCCAGCGGACGAACCGGACGTGTGGGCGCGTCGTCGTGAGTACCTTCTTCTCGCCCGCGCGTGGGCTCGAGCAGGCCAATGCCGACCTGCCCATGGCGCGCTTCGCCTCCTGCGGCAAGAACCGCAGTCAACGAACCTCGCTCTTCCTGTCGAGGTCGGTGCGGTGGAGTCGCTACTTCTCCTGGTAGAGGACCGCGAGAGTGCATCCGCGCTCGTTGCTGCGACAGTGGCGCTTCTCGATGGCCTGCGCAACGAGGTTGCGCTCCACGCAGCAAATAACTGGGCGTTCCCGGCGGACATTCACGTGCGGAGCGCGCAAGCGGCAGTCCTGGATCTCGCAGTGTGCCTCACCGCACTTGGACGCCCGAGCGAGGCTGTGGAGTTGCTGCGAAGGTTGCGCGATTTGCAAGGGTGGGAAGAGGGGTTCGTCGCACGTGATCCGCTGCTCAACGCGCTCAGCGGCGGCGACTGGGGGGCCGACCTTCGCCGACCAGTGGTCAATCTCGCAAGATTCTAATCGACCTCCACTGAGCGGCGCCATTGCAGTCAACGCACCCCCGCCTCTCGCTCACCCCAGGTCTGCTCGCTCGCTGGCGCCACCACCGCCCACCCCTGTCGCCGGCCGGCCCGCTTGTATGATCCGCTGCATGCTCGTGCTGCACTCGAAATCAGAACACTCCGAGCTGGCGCCCGGCTTCACATCTGGCGAGATGGCATTACTCCAGAAATACGTAATCGAGTCCGATCTACTCGCTTCCACGACGGCGTTGCAGCGCAGATCGGGGGTCACAGCGAACCGAAACCCGTCCGCGTGCTGTCGCGTGATGCGTCCAACGGAGCTTTCTTGGCCACGACGACGGGTGAAGAGGTGTTTGCGAACACCATAGCAATTATCGAGCGACCGGCAGGGCCAGGCGTTCCGGGTGCCCGTGTGGCATTCGGTTCCGCGCAACGGTCACCGCCGCGCGCGCTCCGAATTGCGACCGAAGCTGAGAGCTTTCGTACTTTCTTATGGGTCTTCTCCATTGCCGTTCTCACGGCGATGCTTGCGTACGCGATCGGCGACCTCTCGTGGCGCCGCGGCTCGCCAGTGCAAGATGTATTGGGAGAAGGTGCAGAGCCATCATAGCGGCGAAGAGGGAGTTTTCGAGAGGATTGAGAAGCAGCGAGATGCCCCAGTCGCCGCGGAACTGCCAAATGAGCTGGTCATTCGCGACGTAATCAAAAGAGTACGACGCGGCAACGACGAACAACAGGAGGCGACGGACCGCAAGCAGGCGCTTGCGCAAAAGTCTCCGCGCCGCCCACACTGCGACGGCAGATGCGGCTAGCTGCACGCAGAGGAACGCAGTTGCGCTCACGCTCCAACGTCTCCCAAGCTCCGAGAACCACAACACTAAACGCCGAGAAAAAAGCAGCTCTTCGACAGGAATTCGCCAGATGTAGACTCCGAGAGCCTGCCGCGCATCAAACGTCCACCACCCGCGCGTGAGGGCGACGAACTCGATGGTGAGGCAATATATATAGAATAGACCAATGGCCTGTTGTGCCGGGCGGCGCTTTACCGCACGCACAACGCCTTCCCACGTAATGGTCAGCCCCGTCAGCGCGAAGATTATGAGGATGAAGGCGTATTCGAATCGTGCCGGGATCACGGCGGATAGTCCTCTGTTATCCGTCTCTCCGAAGGATCGATTTCCGGGGATGGCACTCGTTGATCCGAGTCCGCAGCGAGGCGTCGGCTACATGGGTGTACATCTCCGTCGTACTTATGTTCCGGTGACCGAGGAGCCGCTGTACGTACCGGATATCAACACCTTCTTCGAGCAGGTACGTGGCGACCGAGTGACGGAACATGTGCGGCGTAATCCGCTTCTTCACTCCGGCGCGTTCGCCGAGTTCCCGAACTTGGCGGCGAATATACTGCGCGGATGGACGGCCGCCGCGCCCATTCACGAGGAAGGTGTCCACCGTCGGAGCGGATGCGCGCCTCGTCCGTCGGTACCGTCGAAGGATCTCCTTGAGATCGTCGTCTGGCACAAACACACGCCGTTCGCGGTTTCCCTTCCCCAGGATCCGGAGGACACCTTCGTCGAGGTCCACGTCTCCGTCCTTGAGCGCTGAGAGTTCGCTTACTCGCATGCCAGTCGCGAACAGGAGTTCTGCCGCGACCACGGCAGTTACATCCTCATGCTTCTCCGCTGTTGCTCCCTCCGAGAGCAACGCTCGAACGTCACGCCTCGGGATTACCCTCGGAAGCCGGCTCGGTATCCTGATCCGGATTCGGGCGGCGACGAGCGGGTTAACCGCACTCTCGGTCTGATCGGTAACCCACCGGAAAAACGATCGGAGCGTTGCGACATGCCGATGCGCGGACGCCTCGCTGAGGCTGCGTACATCGAAGAGAAACTTCACGTAGTTCTGGAGCAGTGCCTTGTCGCACGCGAGAGTGGGGAGCTCGTCCCCTGCAAAGCCGACGAACCTTTTGAGATCCAGTCGGTACGCGCGGATCGTATGGTGGGAGAGCTTGCGGATCGACTCGCAGTACGTGAGGAATGCGTCCTTCGCTTCAGTTAGCTTCATCTCTACCTCCTTCGAATAGGCGAAGGACGATACGCGTCTTCGAGGGTGACACGAAGCCGGATACCGAACGCGAGGCGGAGAGGTGGGACGAGCGACGGGATGTCTGGCTCGCATCACTCGCTGCGCTTGCCCGGACGTCGAGCAGCCCCCGGAACGAGAGCGTGATCACGCCCGCGTCGCAGATAGGGACTCGTTGCCCGCTGAATCGGCGAGGTCCGGGCGCTTTCCAGCGTGATCTGTCCGAGCGACGGACAACTCAGAATTATGGTGTTGCGTCGCGCCCGGTAGCTCGATCGACCTACGATGACTGAGAAGAAGAAAGTGAGGCTTCAGGCTTTCGAGTGGATCAGGAATGGAAACCAAGTTGTCGGCCAACCCTATGAAAACGAGGGATTTCTATGGTTTCGCCCCGGTTCCGGCCGCCAGTAGGTCCTGCTTTCTGGCGTTGCTGCACATCAACCGGAGGGGTACGGAAGGTCACCCGAAGGGCCGAAGCGCAGCGTAGGAGACGTTTCAGCGCCTTGACCTTCCTCGCACGGAGGTTAGCTGTGGCCGCTGTTTCCATTCTCAGCCCACACGATTTCCGGATGACTGGGGTAGGGAAAACTGAACTCGCGCCACTCCTTAAAATGAGATCCCCAGACACGAGAGCTTTGGAGTGGAAGATTTGAAGCCGCGCGACCCGACTCACGTAGACCTGCTCCAGATGTCCCCGGCAGCGGGCTGCGGATGCAAGCTACCGCTTGACGCGCTCTCGAGAATGATGGCGAAGGTTGATCAGTTGGTCGCTTCCCAGCCTGCCGACGAGAGCATTCGCGTCGGAGCTGCTGACCGGTGTCGGCGATCTCCCTAAAATCCCCCCATCCGATCACCTAATTTTCCCCCCTCTCGACAGCGGCAACCCGGAGAGGGGGATTCCATGCAGAACGAGGTTGAATCCGACATCCTGATCGCGACGGCAGAC
>JBPPMG010000136.1:0-17360 GCA_051305935.1 Thermoanaerobaculia bacterium | reverse complement strand
AGCGCCGGCCCGTTCCTTCAGCCGTCGGTCGCCGTCGGCGACGCGCAGGCAGGAGTGCCTGCGCCACACCGTTGCGCCCGCTGCCTTATCCGAACATCCACCGGCACACGACCACGGCGGCGACTACGGCGACGAGATCGGCGATCAGGGCCGCAGGAACGGCGTGACGCGTTCTCCGGACGCCTACCGCGCCGAAGTAGACCGCGAGCACGTAGAACGTCGTCTCGGTGCTCCCGTACATCGTAGCGGCCGTCTTCGCGAGGAGCGAATCGGCACCAGCGGTCTTGACGATGTCGGTCATCATCGCGAGCGAGCCGCTACCCGTGAGGGACCGCAGAACCGCTAGCGGGAACAACTCCGGAGGAAAGCTCACAGCGTCGAGCGCTGGAGCGAGCGCCGTGGTGAGCAGGTCCATCGCGCCGGCCCCGCGGAACATTCCGATCGCGACGAGAATCGCCACGAGGAAAGGAATGATCCGCACCGCCACGTCGAAGCCCTCTTTCGCGCCTTCGACGAACACTTCGTACACTTTCACTCCGCGCAGCGCGCCGATACCCGGGATGAGCACGAGCAGGACCGGGATCGCCCAGAGCGAGACCGCTTCCAGAGCCTCTCTCAAGCCGGGTCTCCAGGCTCGGGTTCTTTCTCACCGACCGGGAAGAATCGCTGCAGCACGAGCGCGGCGACGATGCCCGCGGTTGTGCCGGCGAGGGTCGCCACGAGCGTCGTGCCGATGATTGACGTCGGCGAGCCCGATCCCGAGGCGACGAGAACGCCAATCGCGGTCGCAGGAATCAATTGCACGCCCGCGGTGAGCACCGAGAGAAAGGTGACCATAGCATTCGTCGCCGTGCCGGGCCGCGGGTTGAGCGACTCGAGCTCTTCCATCGCCTTGATGCCGAGTGGCGTTGCCGCGTTGTTGAGGCCGAGCGCATTTGCCGCAAGGCTCATCGCGATCGCTCCGATCGCGGGATGGTCGGGCGGCACTCCCGGAAAGAGCCGGCGAAGGATCGGCGCGATCAGGCGCGAGAGCAGAGTGACGAGCCCGGCCTTCTCCGCGACGCGCATCATGCCGAGCCAGAGCGCCATGATGCCGATGAGCCCGATCGACACCTGCACCGCTGTCGAAGCGCCTTCAATCGCTCCGGCGGTCAGCTTGTCCGGTGTCCCCGTCACTACGGCGACGGCCAGGGCGACTACCATCAGCCCGAGCCAGATCCAGTTCAGCATCGCGCGATCTTACTCGCCGCCGAACGGCCACTCGAGCTCGCCGAGGAATCGCTCGTCCTCGCGCCAGTGCTCGTGGACTTTCACGTAGGTCTGCAGGAAAACGCGCGTGCCGAGGATCGCCTCGAGCTCGAGCCGCGCCTCGGTACCGATCGCCTTGATCCCCTCGCCGCGCAGCCCGATCACGAGCTTCTTCTGCGAATCGCGCTCGACGTAGATCGACGCGTAGATCCGAATCAGCCCGGTCTCCTCGTCCTCTTCCCAGCGATCGATTCCCACCGCCGTCGTGTACGGCAGCTCGTCCCTCGTCCGCGCGAGCAGCTTCTCGCGCACGATCTCCGCGGCCAGGAACCTCTCCGGCTGCGTTGTGTAGTCGTCCTTCGAATAGAGCGGCTCGCCGAACGGAAGCGCCGTGAACAAGACGCCCAGCAGCTCTTCGAGCCCTTCCCCTGTCGCGGCCGAAACCGGGACGATCTCGTCGAAGATGTCCCCCTCCGCATACTTGGCCATCAGCGGAAGCAGAACGTTCTTCTTCAGCAAATCGATCTTGTTGAGCACCGCGACGCGACGCGCCTTCGAGCCCTTCGTCGCCGCGACCATCTTCAGGACGAACTCGTCCCCGTGGCCGAACGACTGCGATGCGTCGACCATCGTGACGATCACATCGGCCTCGTTGAAGGACGAGTTGACGTGAGCCATCATGCGGGCATTCAGTTTGTGCAGCGGCTTGTGGATTCCCGGCGTGTCGAGGAAGACGACCTGTCCTCTCGGCTCGCTGAGAATTCCGACGATCCGGTTTCGCGTCGTCTGCGGTTTGTCCGAAACGATCGAGACTTTCTGGCCGAGGATGCGGTTGAGGATCGTCGATTTGCCGGCGTTCGGACGGCCCACGATCGCCACGATTCCGAACTTCGTCTTCGGCGCGCGCGGGGCGCTCGTTGGGGCCTTCTTCGATGGTGCCGGACTCATGCTCGCTCCGTCACCGGCTCGGTGACGTACGCGGGATCACGCACGACGCGCACCCGGTAGATTCGCTTCCGATCCGCGCGCTCGACTTCGAACACGAGCCCGCCCTTCTTCACCACCTCTGCGACTTTCGGAACATGCCCGGTCGCCGTGAAGATCAGGCCGGCCACCGTCTCGTAGCCTTCGTCCTCGATGTCGACCCCGAACACTTCCTGGAGGCTCTCGATCCGCGTCATCCCGTTGACGAGGAAGACGCCCGGCTCGATCTCGACGACCGAAGCCTCCTCGTCCTCGTGCTCGTCCGCGATGTCGCCCACGATCTCCTCGACGACGTCTTCGATCGAGGCCATCCCCGCGGTTCCGCCGAACTCGTCGACGACGATTGCGACCTGGATGTGCTCGGTCTGAAACTCCCGAAGGAGCTCGATGATCGGCTTGGTCTCCGAAACGAAGTAGGCGGGGCGCATGAGCTCGCGCACAGTACGGTTCTCGCCCTTAAGCACGACGTCGAACAGGTCTTTCACGTGCACGATGCCAACGACGTGGTCGACATTCCGTTCGTAGACCGGAATGCGGGAGTACTTCGTCTCGCTGAAGAGCGCCGCCAGCGCGGCCGTGGAGCCGTTCACGTCGAACGCCTGGATCTCGACGCGCGGCGTCATGACCTCACGCGCGATGCGATCGCCGAAGTCGACGATCGACTGAACGAGTCGCCCCTCGCCTTCCTCGAGAATCCCTTCTTCCTCACCGACATCGATGTAGGCGCGGACTTCATCGTCGCTCACCTCGTCGTCTGCGGTGCTTTCGTCGCGCCTCGCCTCGACGCGACTCATGGTCCAACGGAGCGGAAAGAGAAGCGGCCAGAACAGGTAGTAAAAAACGTGAGAGATCGCGATCAGGCTCCGCAGGCTTGGCTCGGCGACCGCCTCCGGGAGGAGAGCCAGAACGAACTTCCAGGCTGCGAAGAGAATGATCCAGCAGACCGCGGCGATCAACGCGCTGATCGGCGTGTCTGGCCCTTCGATCGCGGCGATGGTCGCTGCGAGACCGGTCACCATCGCGGTCTGCAGAAGCGCGCCGCTGACGAGGGAAAACTTGTCGGGGTCGTACTCGAACCACTCGCCACCGCGCATCCCCGGCTCGGCCGCCCAGCGCCGCAGCTTCACGCTGCCAAGACGCTGAACGAAGTAGCGGGCGCCGTCAAACGCGAGACAGAGAACCGCACAGAACGCGGCCAGGAGCGCCCAGGGGGTCGAGATGGCGAGACTACTTCCCATGGCGACGCAATACGAATCGGATCTCCGCTTCAGCGCGGAACGAACATGCCGGCCGGACGACCGGCTCGAGGAAACGATCACTCATCGGCCGCTATCATAGCAGGGAGCCCGCCAACGCAGCTCAGGACGGCCGGCTTCGATCCCAGAAGGCCGGAAATCAGTCCGTAAACGACCGTTTCAGCGCCTTTGCGTGGTCACCAGCCCTGCGGAGCCGCTTCCAAAACGCCCGGCGGAGTCCGGCTCCCGGGTGGCTCGACGGATGGCGCTCGGGCCCTCGCAGCGAACGGCACTCGAGGATCGGCGTCTTGCCCCTCGGAACAGAGCGGCCAGTCCCCATGGTTCTCAGAAGCGACCGGAGGTAACCATGCACGCGCTCGCGGCACTGATTCTCGCGCTCACGGTGGTCACGACACCGAATGACGCGCTCTCGCTCCGATCCGGGGAGAGGATTCCCGTTTCCGGCACAGTCACGATGGACGGCAACCGTGCGATTTTCCGCCATGCGGACGGAACGCTCTACTCGATCCCGATCGACGAGATCGATGTCACTGCGACCGAGGCGCCGCGCCCCGCTGCAGCCGAGCCCCGCCCGCGCACCGCGGCGGAGGATCGGGTCCTCGAGGATCTGATCCGCGCCGCGGAGACAAAGTCCATATCCAGCCGCACGCTCGTCGTATCGGAGGACGAGAAGCAAAGGCTGCTCGTGGAATTGCGTAAGAGCCGTGGCACCCCTGAGCCCGCTCGCCCGTACGTTCCCATCTACGCACCGGACAGCGTCGCGCCCGTGAGCGAGAGGGCGGCGACATCCCGGCACGCCGATGAGTGGTACTGGCGGGAGAAGGCCCGCGTCTACAACGAGGCCGTCCTCCGGAGACGCGAGGATCTGCAGATGCTGATCGACAAGGAGCGTAACCTCTCGGACGAGATCCTCGGATTGCTGTCACTCGGCTACGACGGCAACCAGTTCAGCTATCAGGTGCTTTCCCTCGCGCGAACTCGCGACCGCATTCCGCAGGCCCGGCTCGAGTTGGAGCGCGCTGAGCGCGCGCGAGCGCAATTCATGGACGACGCCCGCCGCCAGAACATCCTTCCGGGCTGGCTGCGGTGAGGAATTCGGCTGGCGAGGTGCAGACTCAACGGGAGCGCTACTACCAATCCCCTGTCTTGATCAGCTTCTGAATCTTCTTGAGGATGCGGTCCTTCTTCATCCCGCGGAGGTAGTCGACGAACATCACGCCGTTCAGGTGGTCGATCTCGTGGCAGATGGCGCGTGCCATCAGGCCTTCGCCCCACATCTCCTGCGGCTTTCCTTCGCGGTCGAGATAGCTCATGCGCACTCGCTCAGGCCGGGAGACTAGCTCCACGAAGTCGGGAATCGAGAGGCAACCCTCCTGTTCGAGGACCTCGCCCTCGCTCTCGATGATCTCGGGGTTGATGAGGACGTGGACGCTCCCCGGCTCCTCACCGACCGTCAGGTCGATGACTGCCAGTCGCTTCGAGACGCCGACCTGGTTCGCGGCAAGCCCGACTCCGGGCTCGGCGTACATCGTCTCCACCATGTCGTCGACCAGCGCGCTCAGGCCGGCGATCTCGGACGGATCGATCTCCTTCGCGCGGGCCCTGAGTACCGGGTCGCCGTACTTGCGGATCGGCAGGACAGCCATGCTATTTCTTGTGCTTGAGCGAGTCGACCATCGCTTCCACGGTATGGCTCGCACGCTTCTGGTAGAAGTCTTCGAGCACTGATTTCACCCGCGGATGCTTTGCCACGATCTCGTCGAGCTTCTCCTTGTCGAGCCGCAGCAGTTCGGATTTCTCCGATGCCGTGATGGTCGCGGTGCGCGGCTTGCCGGTAAGAACGCTGACCTCCCCAAAAAAATCCCCGTCACTCAGGTTCGCAAGATAGACGCTGTCGCCCCTAGGACCCTTGCCGTAGACCTTCATCGCGCCATGAACGATCACGTAGAGCGCCGAGCCCGGTTCTCCTTCCGCGATTACGATGTCGCCCTCGTTGAACTGCTCGAGCTCCATCACATCGACCACGGCCTTTCGCTCCTCGTCCGACATCGTCTCGAAGAGCGGGCTCCTGGGAACTGGATCCTTGAACGCGGGCTCCGGCGCATCGTTCACCGCGACGGCGACCGCCGTGGCGGCCATCATGTCGCGCATTCTCTCCAGCTTCTTCTGTACGCCGATCACCTGTACCGTCAACCCGGCGTCCTCGTAGTACTGCGAGGTTGCCTGGTAGGCTTCGACAGCCTCGTCGTAAAGCCCGGCGCCGGAAAGCGCATCGGCGAACTGCAGCTTGATTCGGACGTTGGTGGGGTACTTTTCGACTTCGCGGCGCAGGAGGGGCACGGCCTTCACGTACTCCTTGCGCGCAAGAAGCGTCGCAATGCTCTCAGGCTGGTCGCTCACGGTCACCCTCCCGTCGTCACTCTCCCGCCAGCGCGAGCCGGCGCGGAACCTTCAGTCTGAACCATCGCAGCGCGAGGTTCAAGCGACGCTACCGCGGCATTCGGAAGATCAGGCCGGCAGCTTCTCGAGTTGCTTCTTCGAGTCCGACGCCGCATCGAGGTCAGGGTACTCGGTGATCACCCGCTCGAAATAGAGCCGCGCCTCGGGCGCGCGACCGAGCCCCGCGAGCGTGACACCCAGATCGTAGAAGAGCTCGCCCCTCCTGGAGTACTCCGGGAAGTCGCGCAGGATCCCTTCGAGCCGCGGAAGCGCGGCGGTGTAGTCGGTACGCTTCATGTAGAACCGCGCCACGATCTGCTCATGCTGCGCGAGGTTGTCGAAGGCCCTCCGCATGTTCGTCTCGGCCTCGGCGCGGTACGGGCTCGCGGGGTAAAGCGTGAGCATTTCCTTGTACTTCTGGATCGCTTCCCTGGTTCTCGTCTGGTCGCGATCGGGCCGCGCCATCTGGAGAAATGCCACGTTGGCGATCTGTAGAGTCGCGTAGTCGGCATACTCGCTGCTCGGGAAACGGTTGACGAAGTCGCGGTACTTGTACTGCGCCTCGACCAGGTTCACCTCCCGGCCCTGCTTCTGATAGGCATCGGCGATGCGCAGCAGACTCCTTCGCGCGAGCGGGTCGTTCGGGAAGTTCTCGTAGACGTACGTGTAGTACTCGCGGCACTTGATCCACTTCTCGCGCGCGTACAGTGCCTCGCCTTTGGCGAAGATCTCCTCTTTGGAAAGCTCCAGGAACTCCGGGTTGACCTTCGGCTGGTAGACCTCGTTCCGCGACCGGCAGCCCACGAAGCCGAGGGCGACCGCGAAGAGAAGCGTGATGGTGATGCTCGATCTGAAACGTTCGGTCACGTCGTGTCCCCCTGGGGTAGTTTCTTCAACCGCGGCGTTTGAGCAATTCGATGGCGGCGCGGCGGTCGGTCTGCCCGAACACGGCCGTGCCGGCGACGAGAATCTCAGCTCCGGCACCGACGATCGCCGGTGCCGTGTCCCGGTCGATGCCGCCATCAACCTCGATCGCAACGTCGAGATTCCGGTCGCGGATCATCCCGTCGATACGCCGCACCTTCTCCACCGAGGGTGGGAGGAACTTCTGCCCGCCGAAGCCTGGATTGACTGTCATGGCGAGGACGTAGTCGCAATAAGGCAGCGCCTCGGAGAGACTGTCGGCCGAGGTCGCCGGGTTGATCGCGATGCCTGCCTTCGCGCCCCCGGCTCGAATCATTGCGAGCGCACGCTGAAGGTGCGGCTCGATCTCCACGTGAACGGAGATCATGTCCGCGCCAGCGTCGAGGAACGCGCCGATATACTTCTGCGGCTCGGAAATCATCAGGTGGCAATCGAGCGGCAGCTTCGTAAGCGGACGGATCGCCCGGACTATAAGGGGCCCGATCGTGATGTTCGGCACGAAGTGGCCGTCCATCACGTCGAGGTGGATGACGTCGGCCCCTGCGGACTCCACAGCGGCAAGGTCGGCGCCGAGCGCCGAGAAATCCGCCGAGAGCATCGATGGGGCCACCCGAATCGTTCCTGTTCGATTTGCCACGCGTGGCCTCCTCATTCGAAGCGGATTTCCTGCAGCGACACGACGAGCGAGATCGGCTCGCCTCTGCGCACTTTCCCCCCGGGCAACGGGTACTGACGGATGATCGTTCCGTCATCGACTCCCGGATACGGCTCGAGCTTCACGTTCGAGAGTAGGAACCCGTAATTCTCCAGCCGGTACTTCACGTCATCGAGCCGGCGATTGATCAGATCAGGCATCACGAACGCCGGCTCCGGCTTCGGGAGCGCGATGGCGACGGACACAGCGGACTGTTCCCCGACGACCTCGCCGATAGCAGGCTCGGTTGCCCCGGCGTTCTCCATCGTTCCGCCGGGAAAGTACGAAATCACCCCGAGCCGGAGGTTCTTCTGGCTAAGTTGCAACATCGAGGTCCTGGCGCTCTTGCCCGTGATGTCGGGCACGCGAAGCACCAGCGGGCCAAGGCTCTGGCCGACGTGAATCCGAGTCCCGCGCTTGATGAGGGATTCGGGGGCGCGATTCTGCCAGACGACGTTTCCTGCCAGGACGTTGTCCCCGTGGCGGTCCTTGCTGTTATCGACGACCACGACAAGCCCCAGGTCCGAACAGACGGCTCGCGACTCGGTCAGCGTCCGCCCGATGAGGCTCGGTGTCGGGATCGACTTCCCGCGCACCCAGAACTTGAACCAGAAGTACGAGCTCGCCCCGAACGCCACCGCGAGGAGGCAGACGAAGGCGAAATTGAAGACGCAGCCCCGTAGCCTCATCGAAGTTCGCGGCGCTCCTCTGCGCCTTTCTTCGTGTCGGCGGAACGGCGCGTTCTCGATCGCAGGCTCTCGCCCTGCGCGGCCGGCATCAGAGCCTCCCGCCACGCATCCTCGACGCGCTCCGCGAACACGATCTCGAGTCCGCTCCGGACGTCGCCGTGAAGCTCCGCGAGATCCTTGCGGTTTCCCATCGGCACAACGACGCGCGCGATGTGCGCTCGCCTCGCCGCGATCAACTTCTCCTTCACGCCGCCGATCGAAAGGACTTTTCCGCGAAGGGTGATCTCGCCGGTCATGGCCACGTCGTGCCTGATCGGCCTGTCCGACATGATCGATGCGATGGCTGTCGCCACCGCGACTCCCGCCGAAGGCCCGTCCTTCTGGATCGCCCCGGCCGGAAAGTGAATGTGGATGTCCTGCTCGGCGAAAACCGACTCGCGGATGCCGAGCTCCGCGGCGCGCGACCGCACGTACGAGTACGCGGCCTGCACACTCTCCTTCATCACCTCGCCGAGATGGCCCGTTACCGTCGTTTTTCCCGAGCCCTGCATCCGCGTCGCCTCGATGAACATGATCTCGCCGCCCACCGACGTCCACGCGAGCCCGGTCGCCACCCCAACTTCCGGCGCGCGTCCCGCAAACTCGTGCTCGAACTTCACCATGCCCAGGTACGACGCGAGGTTCGCCTGCGTCACCGACTCGCTGACGAGCCCTTCCGTCACGATCTTCCGCGCGACCTTGCGCACGATCGACGCCATTCTCCGCGTCAGCTCGCGAACACCGGCCTCGGCCGTGTAGTCGCAGATGATGGACGACATCGCTTCGTCGTCGATCTGGAGGTACGCCGGCGTGAGCCCGTGATCGGCCAGAATCGCAGGCATCAGGTGCCGCTTGGCAATCTGCAGTTTCTCGGTCTCGTCGTAGCCCGCGAGGCGAATGATCTCCAGCCGGTCGCGAAGCGCGGGGGGAATGTCGTCCAGCACGTTCGCGGTGGTGATGAACAGGGTGTGCGAAAGGTCGAACGGCACCTCGAGATAGCGATCGGTGAAGCTGCTGTTCTGCTGCGGATCGAGGACCTCGAGGAGGGCTGACGCCGGGTCGCCGCGAAAATCCTTCCCGATCTTATCGATCTCGTCGATCATCACGAGCGGGTTTCGGGTCCCGACCTGGATGTAGCTGTGCACCAGTTTGCCCGGCATCGCGCCGACATAGGTTTTGCGGTGCCCGCGGATCTCGGACTCGTCCGTCACGCCGCCGACCGAGAGCCGAACGAACTTTCGGCCCAGCGCGTCCGCGATCGATTTTCCGAGCGAGGTCTTGCCAACGCCCGGCGGGCCCGCGAAGCAGAGAATCGGCCCCTTGAGGTCGCCCTTGAGCTTGAGCACCGAGAGGAACTCGAGCACTCGATCCTTCACTTCGCGCAGACCGTGGTGGTTCTCATCGAGCAGTTCCTCGGCGCGCTCGATGTCGAGCCGGTCCTCGGTGGCCTCCGTCCACGGCATCTGCAACACGGTGTCGAGGTGCCCCCGAATCACGGCGTAGTCCGAAGAGCCCGGTGAAAGAAGCGAAAGTCGCTGGATCTCACGGCGCAGCTGCAACCGGTGGTCGTCATCGAGAGGAAGCTTGTCGATCCGTTCCACGTAGGAATCGACCTCGTTGTCGGCCGGAGTGTCGCCGAGCTCGTCCTGGATCACCCGCAGCTGCTCGCGAAGGTATCGCTCCCGCTCGCGCCGGTTGATCGAGAGCTGTGTCTGTCTCTCGACGTCACGGTCGATCGATGCGCGACTGAGATCCTTCTGCATCAGCCGGATGACCTTCTCGAGACGCTCGAGTGGGTCGAGTGCTTCGAGGAGCGACTGCTTGTCGTCGACGTTGGCTTGAACGAACGTCGAGAGGAGATCGGCCACGGTCTCTGCGCCCGACGAGAGATTCGATCGAATCACCCCCACGAGCTCCGCGCCGTACCGCTCGTCGCTCTCGACGAGTTTCTCGAACAGGTATCCGGCCTTTTCGACGAGGCGCGTCGCGGTCTCGGGGTCGAGCGGCTCGACGCGCGGGGCGACCCAGACGCGCGCCTCGAGCAGTGTTCCATTTTGAAGGAACTCATCGGCGCGAATCCGCGCCTTCCCCTGCAAGAAGAGCTGCACCCGATCGGGAGCGATCGGGAGCTTCTGTACGACCGAAGCGAGGACACCGACCCGACAGAGATCGCCGGGGCGCGGCGCGTCATGATCGCCGCGCAGCTGAACGAACGCGCCGACGAGCGACTCGCCTTCGGAGAGTGAGCGCAGCGCCTCGAGACTCTTCCCGCTCGAGACCTGCAGCGACAGGACACTGCCAGGAAACAACACCGCGGACGAGAGCGGAATCACGGGGACTCGCTCAATCCCCTCGGGAATGCCCTCGGCGGGGCGCAACTCGTCGGGCTTCGTAGGACTCATCGGCGTGTGTGTCGAACAGCTTATACTGATCGCAGCCCGCGCGCGGGTGACGGAATTGTAGGCAATGACCAAACCACGCGGCAATCAACTCTGGGATCCCGAGCGCGACGCACCTACGACGCGCCCGAAGGATCCGCTCGAACAGGATCCACGCGCCCAGCGTGTCGATCTCCATTGTCATAGCCGCTACTCGATCTTCAAGTATTTCCGGCGCGCCAACACCCGGGATTGCTACAGCGAGCCCGAAGGCGTCTATCGCACCGCGAAGCAACGCGGCATGACTTACGTGACCCTGTCGGATCACGACTCGATCGACGGTGCCCTCTACCTGCTGAACAGGTATCAGGATCTCGACGACTTCTTCATCTCCGAGGAGGTCGAGACCTATTTCCCCGAGACGAAGCAGCGCGTCCACATCGGCGTGTACGGACTGGACGAGCGGCAGCATCGCGAGATCCAGCGCCTCCGGCCCGACATCCGCGAGCTTGTTCCGTACCTCCGGCAGGAGAAGCTCGTCTTCGCCGTCAATCACCTCCTTCAGAACTACCGGATGAAGAACGTCGCCGCGCGCTACATCGGCGAGATGATCGAGATGTTCGACGTCTTCGAGGTGATCAACGGCGCGATGGCTTCATCGAACAACCGCGTCACGTTTCAGCTCGTCGACACATTCCGCCGCAACGGGCGTCGGCTCTCCATGGTAGGTGGCAGCGACGCCCACACGCTGAAGCACGTAGGGAAGGTCTACACCGCATCCGCGGCCGACTCGATCGGAGAGTTCATCGAGAACGTTCGCTCCGGCGACTGCTTCGCCTGGGGCCAGGAGATGCGCTTCGTCGACCTCGTGAGCGACATCTACCTCCTGCTGCTCGCGTATTACGGCGAGACGCGAAACGACCTGCAGTCCCTCGAATACACGAGTGCCGACAAGACACTCCAGATCATGGGCCGGATCGCGGGAATCCCCACGGCGATCTCGGGGATCCCTGCCGCGATCACGTCGCTGAACTACCTGAAACAGATCGTGGTCAGCAAGGGAATCGGCTGGAAACTCTCGAGCCTCATCGAAAAGATCGAGCGCAAGACCCCAGACTGACCCTCGCGGGCGCCTCGACGGTCTAGAACGAGAATCCGAGACCGCCAACGAGTCGCGTCGCTTCGCGCTCTGTCGTCGTGGTGCCGCTGGAGTCCCGTTCGCGCGTGAGCGCCACGCCGAGCATCAGTCGAAGATCGACCGGCAGGCGAAGCGACTGCGCCAGCACTAGGCTCGCCCGCTCGACTTCGCGGTAGATCCGCTCCTCCTCGGGAATGGGCTGACCGAGCTGCCGATAGGCGATGTCGATTGTTGTACCTGCACCGTCGTGAGACGCTCGCACGGCAGCGACTACATACTCGCGCCGCGCTCCCATCGGTTCGTCGTGCCCCGCGATTTCCCCCGCCGCCGCGTCGAAGCCGAGCGTCACGCTCGCGAGCGCGATCGACGCCGCGAGCGCCACCGAGCGCACCTCGTCGCCCCGCTCCATGTATAGGCCGTCATAGAACTCCGCGAAGCGGTCATCGAAGAAGACGTACGCCGCGTTGTCGGCCTCGCTGATCGTCCCCGACGCCGTCACCGAGCCTGTTCGTCCAAGCTCGCGCGAGAGTGCCACGCCGTAGCGAAACTTCGAGTCGGACGCCGGAATCCGCCCCAACTCGGTGACGAGCGGCGCGACCGCGACCGACCCTTGCTCGGAAGCCACCTTGAACGCACCGCAGAACGTGACCCGGGCAAGCTTCGTGGAGCCGAGGGACGCCGAAGCCTGAGGGACGTACTCGACGCCCCCATGACGTCCTGCGCGCGTGAGAAGGCCGTAGTCCATCGCAAGCGACTGCACCGGCGCAAAACTGCCGACGGTGAGCACCTCTGCATAAATGACCGAAGACCCTCCGGGCTCCGCGGCAAGGCTCGTCTCCTCCGCGACCCGAACGTGGACGCCGACACCGGCGCGCTCCGATCGATAGAGGCTGCGCCCGCCTTCGAGCTCGAGCCCGTCGCTTGGACCCGACTCCCCGTCGAAAACATTCTCGCGCTCGAAGTAGCGCAGCGAAACCCGGGTCTGTCGGCCGACCCAGGCGATGCTGTGATTCTGGACCGCCGTGTCGGCCTCTCCCGCAAGCGCCTGCTGCCACGATGCGCTGCTCGAGACGAGCCGGTACGCACCTCCGCGCGGCGCGCGCAGTTCGACCGACACGTCGGCGGCCTCCGCGACTCCCGCGATCTCGGCGGCCGCGTTCTCGATCGACTGGTGCCGACCATTGACATCGAGGCTCCACTGCCCCACTCCGCCTCGGAGCGCGAGCATCGTTCGATCCGCGGTTCGATCGCTGGCAAACCCGTCGTAGCCCTGGATAGCGGTGAGGTCGACGGCGAGCCCGGAGCGCTGTGCCGGTTCCGGACGAAGATCCGGCGCGTCGAGGATCGCCTGGACCTCCCGCAGAACGTCTCGCGGCAGCGCCCGGCGGATCTCCCACGCGCTTTCCCGATCCGACTGCGTCAGCGCAGTTTCGGCCTTCATGCGAATCGAAAGCCGATGCTCCTTTTTCCCCGGCACCACCATCGCGAGTGCGGGCGCGAACCCCCGTTTGACGGCGATCACGCGGTAGACGCCGACCGGCAGCGGCGCGAGCGAGAACTGACCGAAGGCGTTGGTGCTTGCCCGCTCGTCGTACTGTGCGGAGAGCCCGAATGCGATGACGAGGGCGTCGTTGACCGGGAGACCGCCAGACAAGACGCTGCCTCCCACGTCGAGGAACGTCGCGACGCGCCCCGAGTCGCCTGCCCCGGCCGGCATCGTTGCGGCCAGCAGAGCGGCGATTGCGAGCAATCGGAACCGCATTTCAGGTGGTCTCCTGTCGGGAGAATACGCCCGATTTCCAATCCGGGGAACCTATCCTGCCCCTCCTGGCCCTTATCCGCGGTCCAGTTTCACCCGATCGTAACGCCCCTCAAGACCGAACGCTGGCAGCGCCGCCCGCGCTCAAACCTCGTCGATCCGATGTACCCGGAGCACGTTCGTCTTCGCCTGCTGGAACAGCGGCGAGCCCATCAGGATCACGATGCGGTCCCCCGCTCGAGCATATTCGCGTTCGATCAGGAACCGGTCGACCTGTGCGACCACGTGCTCGTGGTACTCGCCGGGATCGGGCAGCACGAACGGCATCGTTCCCCAGAGCAGGTTGATCCGCCGCGCGACTTCTTCCGTCGGTGTGAGCGCGATGATCGGGGCCATCGGCCGGAACTTCGACATCAGGCGCGCGGTGAACCCGCTCTGGGTGAATACGACGACGTAGGTCGCGCCGATGCTTCGGCTGGTGTAGTCCGCGGCCCCGGCGAGCGCGTCGGTCACCCCGCGATCCTCGGCGCTTCCGAACGGCTCCCTGACCTTGAGGGACCAGAGCTCGGGGCTCCCCTCAGCCTCGCGCACGATCCGATCCATCATCGCCACCGCGGCGACCGGGTAGGCGCCGGAGGCTGTTTCCGCGGAGAGCATCACTGCGTCGGTCCCATCGAAGATCGCATTGGCGACGTCCGACGCCTCCGCGCGCGTCGGGCGCGCGTTCGTGGTCATCGATTCGAGCATCTGCGTCGCAGTGATCGCGAAGCGTCCGGCACGGCTCGCCCGATGGAGCACGAGTTTCTGGACGATCGGAACCCGCTCGGGAGGGAGTTCCACCCCGAGGTCCCCTCGAGCGACCATTACCCCGTCGCAGAGATTGAGGATCGCGTCGAGATTCTCGATCGCCTGCTTCTTCTCGAGCTTGGCGATCACGCCGATTCGCTCGCCGCCGTGTGACTGGAGGATCTCGCGCAACTGGACGATGTCCTCGGCGCGCTGAACGAACGAGGCCGCGATGTAGTCGACGTTCTGGCCGACCGCAAATTCGAGATCCGCCTTGTCCTTCTCCGTGATTGCCGGAATCGTCAGCTCGGTGTCGGGAAAATTCATCCCTTTCTTCGAGGAGATCGGCCCGCCGTTGACCACGCGCGTCCGGACGATCTCGGCCTTCTCGATCGACTCGACCATCAGCTCGACGAGGCCGTCGTTGATCAGGATCCGGTCGCCGACGCCGACCTGCGTCGGAAGCTCGATGAACGGTGTCGAGACGCCACGCTCCGTTCCGACGAGCGGCGCCGTCGCGATAAAGAACTCCGCGCCCTCGCGAAGGTGCACCGTACCGTAGACGTCGCCGATCCGGATCTTCGGCCCCTGGATGTCGCCTACGATCGGGATGTGGCTCCCCAGCGCCTCGGCGACCGCGCGAATCGTCGCGATGAGATGCCGATGCGAATCGTGGTTGCCGTGGGAGAAATTCAGACGTATCGCGTTCGCGCCGGCCTCGATGAGCGCGCGGATCATCTCCGGGGAGCTCGAAGCGGGTCCCAGAGTCGCAAGAATCTTCGTTCTGCGCATCGTCAACCGCGGGCCGCGAGCGTGGCGTGCATCGTCCGCCCGACGACCTCCGCGATCGCAGTGGCTTCGCGCATCAGCACTTCGAAATCGGCAGGAAGGATCGCCTGCGGGCCGTCCGACAGTGCTTCTTCGGGCTTGTGGTGGACCTCGATGATGAGCCCGTCGGCGCCGGCGGCAATGCCGGCCCGGGACATCGGCCGCACCTTGTTGCGTTTGCCTGTCCCGTGGCTCGGGTCGACCAGCACCGGCAGGTGGCTCAGACGCTTGATCGCGGGGATGATCGACAGGTCGAGCGTGTTGCGCGTGTGCTCGGCGAAGGTTCGGACGCCGCGCTCGCAGAGCATCACTGCGCGATTCCCCTCCGACATGATGTACTCGGCCGAAAGGAGCAGCTCTTCGAGCGTCGCAGACATGCCACGCTTGAGGAGCACGGGCTTGCGCGTCTTTCCCGCGGCGCGCAGAAGCGAGAAGTTCTGCATGTTTCTCGCCCCGATCTGGATGCAGTCGGCGTACTGCTCCACGAGCTTCAGCGTTTCGGTGTCGATCGCCTCGGTGACGATCGGGAGATCGAACTCCTCGCGCACCTTTGCGAGGATCTCGAGTCCGCGCTCGCCGAGTCCCTGGAACGAGTACGGCGACGACCGCGGCTTGTAGGCGCCCCCACGGAAGAGCTGGCCCCCCGCGTTCCGGACCCCTTCCGCGATCGCCCGCGTCTGGTCGAGCGTCTCGACCGCGCAGGGCCCCGCGATCGCCACGATGCCATTTCCGCCGACCTCGATCCCGCCGACGCTCACGACCGTGTCGTCCGGCTTGAACTCGCGGCTCACCAGCTTGTAGGCATGAGAAACCTGGATGACCTCGATCACCCCGGGCAGATTCTCGAGAACGGAGGGATCGACCGGACCGCGGTTGCCGGTGATGCCGATTGCGGTTCGCAGGGCGCCGACGATCGGGTGGGCCGACAGCCCCATCTTCTCGATCTGCTGGACGACGGCTTCGACTTCTCTCTCCCCGGCGGAGATATCCATTACGACAAGCATTCGTGTTTCCTCGGATGGTGCGCGGAAATCTGTGGCAGCCCGCGCAGCGTTGGAACGGCAGTATAGAGTAACCTTATCGAATCAATCACCGAAGGGACGATTTCGATGCCGAACAGAATCCGTCTTGCCGCCGCTTTCTTCCTGCTCATGCCGGTTCTTTCGTTCGCGAGCTACACCGTCGTCATGCGTGACGGTCAGCGCTACCGGGCCAAGGAAAAATGGACGATCGTCAACGGCAAGGCGATCTTCACGCTCGAGAACGGCCAGTCGATGTCGCTCGACCCGAAACTGATCGACCAGGCGGAGTCAGAGAAGGTCAACGCTCAGGCCCTCGGTGGAGCGCGCGTCCTCGCCACGTCCCAGGCGCCCAACGATCCCAAGCCTCAGTCGTCGTCGCCACTCGGCTCGATCACGATCAAGCCGACCGCCGGCACGACCACTGGGACGAAGACGACCGCCGCCAGCTCGACGAAAAGCGGGTCGCCTTCGGTAGCTGGCTCGGCCACCGGGTCTACGAATCTTTCGAACAACGTCGTCCAGCTCTTCTCCCAGGCGTATGAAAACGTCGGGCTCTTCGATTCGAAGGTCACTGGAAACGGCCCGAACCGGCTTCACATCACCATGACTGCGGACAACGAAGATCAGGTCTTCAAGGCCATCTCCGCCACAGCGTTCATGATGACAAAGGTGCCCGGCGCGACGCAGGAGAAGGTCGAGATCATCGACCTGTTCCTGACGACCATCAACGGTGGGTCGGGCGGCAAGTTCCAGATGACCCAGGCCGACGCGGCCGACCTGGCGCAGGATACGCAGTCCAAGTGGAAGGACTATTACATTCGCAAAGTGATCTTCTGATCGCGGCGCGGAACGCAGCGAATCTCGATGCCCGGCGTCACTCGCCGGGCATTTTCTTTCGCTTCGAGACCTCATCGGGAACGATAGACGGAACCGCTCCCGATCCGAGCACCGCGATCCATCGCGCCTCGAGCAGCGTGGGGTCGAGAACCTGCCTCTCGCCCGGCGCGATCACGATCTCCCGCACGCTGCCTTCACGCAGCAGATCGTCGATCGTCTCCGCGGCGCGAATCCGAAGCAGCCGCGGTGCCGTCGAATCTCCGCTGGACGCGTCGAGCAGGCATCGCCCCGCGAAGTCGCCGAAGTCCCAGGCCGTCGCCGGCTCCCGTTCGCTCGACG
>JBPPMG010000115.1:0-4930 GCA_051305935.1 Thermoanaerobaculia bacterium | reverse complement strand
CGAGCCGACGCGCGATTCCGTGGTTCTCGCGCTTCGGTGGGAGAAGGTCCGCCTTCCGCTCGAGATCCGCATCGATCTTGCGCGCACCGTCCTGGACAGCTACAAGGCGCAGCTGCGCGGGTTGCCGCGATTCGGATGGCAGGGATGGAACCAGGCGGCGAACTGGGCGGCGCAGAACGGCGTCGATCTCGACGACGCCCTCGCGTGGGCCGACCGCTCGATCGGCATGAACCGGAACTTCACGAACCTCCGGACCAAAGCTCTCGTGCTCGCGAAGAAAGGCGACGCGGCCGAGGCCGACGCGCTCACGAAGGAAGCCCTGGGGATTGCCACCGAAGTGGAGATCAATGCCTACGGATACCAGCTTCTCGGTGAGGGGAGGGTCGACGATGCGATCGCGATCTTCGAGAAGAACGTCAAAGACCATCCCGACTCCTGGAACACATACGACAGCCTGGCCGAGGCGTACGGAATCAAGGGAGAGAAGAGGAAGTCACTCGACTACTACCGGAAGGCGTTCGACATGACGACTGCCGACGTTCAGAAGCAGCGGATCGGCGGAATCATCGAGCAGCTGAAGAACTGATGGCCGAACGAGACAAGCCGGAAACCAGAAATCTGGAGCCCGAAGAAATATGAGAGACAAGAGGGAGAGCGGCGTTTCTTGACGGCTGACTGGAGAGCTCGGTCGCGCCGTGGCATCCGCTTTTTCTGATCGTCTCGACGGAAGGCGTACAATCACGCGAACCAGTCAATTTGGAGGGGCACCATGCCGTCTTCGCTCGACGTAGCCAACCGTCTTGCTGCCGTCGTGTCGGCGCAGCAGGCGATCCTGAATGCCATCACGGATCCCGATCGCGTCCTCCAGATCATCGCCGACAACGCGGCGGAAGCGACGGAAGGGAAAGGCGCTCTGATCGAGCTCGTTCATGGAGACGACCTGGTGATCCGCGAGGTGTCGGGCGACGAGAAGCGGATGGTTGGATTCCACCTGCCGATGATCGGCAGCCTCTCCGGTGAGGCCGTGCGGCAGCGCGCCGTCGTGCGCTGCGACGATGCGGATACCGATCCCCGTGTCGACCGCCAGGCGTGCCGCGCGATCGGAGTGCGCTCGCTGATCACGGCGCCCCTTCTCGAAGGGGAGAACGTCACCGGCGTGCTGACCGTGTTTTCGGACCGCCCGAACGGATTCGACGAGCTGAGTGAGTACCTCATGCAGCTGCTGGCCGGGATGACGTCCGGGGCCCTGATCCAGGCCGCGACGTTCGAGCGCTACCGCCTCCTCTTCGAGCGTAACGTGGCGGGGGTGTTCCGCAGCACGCGCGAGGGGAAGATTCTCGACTGCAACGACGCGCTGGTCTCGACTTTCGGCTACGGGTCTCGCGAGGAGCTGATGGCGAAACCCACGTGGGACCTCTATCAGGAGCGCGCGGACCGCGAGGCGCTCCTCGACTCGCTCGCCGGCGGTCCCGTGACGAACGTGCGGCTGCGCTTCAAACGGAAAGACGGCTCGCCGATGACCGGCCTGATGACGGTCAGCATCCTCAGCGCCGCCGGCGGCGAGCAGCTCCTCGGCACGATCGTCGAAGCGACCTGACAGGGAGCCCGCGAGAAGCGGGGTTACGTCTACAAGAAGCGGGGTCACGTCTACGATGTTCGATCTGGTCCGGATTCTTTCCATTCCGAGGAGGTGTTTGGACGCAAACCTCCTCGGAATGGAAAGGGATCGAACATCGAAGATGTGACCCCCTGTCCGAAGATGTGACCCCCTGTCTAAAAGAGCGTTCGTCGCGCAAAGGGCGCGAAAGCCGTGGATCGAATTTCGCTTTCCGAGTGATCCTCGGGCTACACTCTCTCCCTCGGTCATGCCATTTCCGGCTGGAACTTCATTCGGCCCCTACCGCCTCGTCGAGCCGATCGGCGCCGGCGGCATGGGGGAGGTCTACAGGGCGACCGACAGCCGCCTCGAGCGGAGCGTCGCCATCAAGGTCCTTCCTTCCCATCTTTCCGCCAACGCCCAGCTCCGCGAGCGCTTCGAGCGGGAGGCGCGCGCGATCTCCGCGATCTCGCATCCGAACATCTGCACGCTCTACGACATCGGCCGCGAGAACGGTACCGACTACCTCGTGATGGAGTTTCTCGAAGGAGAGACCCTCGCCGACCGCCTCGCGAAGGGGCCCCTCCCGGTCGAGCAGGCGCTCCGCTACGGGATCGAGATCGCCCAGGCGCTCGAGAAGGCGCATCGGAACGGCATCGTCCATCGCGACCTCAAGCCGGGAAACATCATGATCACGAGCTCGGGGGCGAAGCTCCTCGACTTCGGCCTCGCGTGCTACGCGCGCCCCGAGGCCGTGCCGGACGTTTCCCTCGGTCCGACGCTCGTCGCGGCGCACAAGCCCCTCACGCAGGAGGGGACGATTCTCGGAACGTATCAGTACATGGCGCCCGAGCAGCTCGAAGGAAACCTCGCCGACGCGCGCACCGACATCTTCGCTCTCGGCGCCGTCCTGTATGAGATGGTCACGGGGCGCCGGGCGTTCGACGGAAAGACGAAGACGAGCCTCATAGCGGCGATCGTCTCCGCCGAGCCGCCGGCGCTCGCGCAGATCCAGCCGTTCGCGCCGTCGGGCCTCGAGCGCGTCGTGAAGACTTGCCTCGCGAAGGACCCCGACGAGCGGTGGGCGACGGCGCACGACGTCGCGCTCGAGCTCAAGTGGATCCAGCGTGAGGCGTCGCAGCCGGAGGCGCGCGCCGAGCGCGCGCGCGGGCGGAAGGTCCGCCGCGCGCTCCCCTGGGCCTTGGCAGCGCTCGCGCTGCTCGCCGCGGCCGCGATCGCCGTGGTGTCGGTTGGGCGCGCCGCCCCTCCGCGAGAGGTCCGCTTCAGGTTCCAGGTCCCTGCGGGAAGTCTGCACAGCCTCGAGGTATCCCCGGACGGTTCGATGATCGCCGCGGTGGTTCGGGAGGAGGCGATCGTCATCCGCCGCCTAGACGGGACCGTGGTACGGACGATCGAGGGCCGCGACCTCAGCTCCCCGGCGTTCTGGTCGCCCGACGGCAAGAGCCTCGGGTACTTCTCCCGATTCAAGCTGATGCGCGTCGACGTGGAGGGAGGAAGCGCCCCGCAGGAGATCGGCGAAGGGAACTACGGCGTCGGCGGAGCGTGGCTCGACGACGGGACAATCGTCTTTGCGCCGCAGTTCGGTCAGGGGCTCTTCCGGGTTCCCGCGACCGGCGGAACGCCGCAACCGCTGACGACGCTCGATCCGAAGAAGCGGGAATCGCTCCACGGCTGGCCGCGCGCCGTTCCGGGGAGCGATCTCGTGCTCTACCTTCGGAGGACGATCGCGGCCGAGACCAGCGAGATCCATGCGATTCCGGCGGGTGGGGGAGCCGCGGTGAAGGTGCTCGAGGCGGACGCGCTCGTCGGGGTCACAGGCCGCCATCTCTGGTTCATCCGCGATGCGTCGCTGTGGCGGCAGCCGTTCGACGCGAGAAAACGTGCGGTGCGCGGCGACGCTGAGCGCGTTGCGGATCGCGTCCTCTTCCGGGAAGTGTGGGCGATGGGGCCGGCGTCGGTGAGTCGCGATGAGAGCACGATCGCCTTCGTCGAGCCGCTCCCTTTCCCCGTCGTCATGCGGTGGTTCGACAGGAGCGGCAAGCCGTTGGAAGACCTCGCGACGCACGAGAAGGTGGATATTGCGCGCCTCTCGCCCGACGGGCGTCTTCTTGCGACGGACAGGTTCGACGACCGGCATGGCGCGTCGGACATCTGGGTGCACGACCTCACCCGGGGCATCGACTCGCGGCTCACGACCTCGCGCGGCTCGGAGGAAGATCCGCGGTGGACGCCGGACGGCCGCTCGATCATCTTCGGGTCGGACCTTTACGGCCTTTACGAGCCGTGGATCGTGCCGGCCGACGGCTCGTCCGAGCCGAAGCGCCTTTTCGAGCAGCTCGACGGCGACACGAACGTGCGCAGCATCGCGCCCGACGGCAACGCTCTGCTGCTGGAGGTCTGGAGCACCAGGACTTCGAACGACATCTGGGTCTCGACTCTCGCTGAGCCCCGTGCGCCGCGGCCGTTCGTCGTGACGGAGTCATACGAAGCCGATCCCGCCTTCTCTCCCGACGGCCGATGGGTCGTTTATTCGTCAGGCGTCTCCGGGAAGGGGGAGGTCTACGTGCGCAGCTTCCCCGCCGGCGACCGCCTGCTGCAGCTCTCGACGGGCGGTGCGCGCACGCCGCGCTGGAGCCCGACTGGGAGCGAAGTGTTCTTCCTGGCACAGGACAAGGTGATGTCGGTGCCGCTGAGTCCGCGTGGGGATGCGCTCGAGGCGGGCGTGCCGCGCGTGCTCTTCACGATCCCCGCGAACGCCGCGGGGGGCTCGTACGAGATCTCGCCCGACGGCAAACGCTTCCTGATCCCCATCCTCACCGAGGGCCGCAAGCCGAATGAGATCGAAGTGATCTCGCGCTGGCCGCCGCGCTGAGCGGAGCACGGAGCACGGATCGCATCACTTCCAATGCCCCTTGACGAATGCTTCGACCTCCGGCAGGCCGCCCTGGAGGATGAGGTAGCCGTTGTGCGGCTCTCGGGGCGTGATCTCATGATTAATCGCCGTGGTCATCATCTCCCGGATCTTCGCGGGATCATCGGTCTGGCCGAGGACCCAGGCGAGCTTCACGTAGGCGGTCTCGGGGAGCATGTTGTCCATCGGGATGATGCCGAGATCGAGAAGGTCGCGGCCGGTGTCGTAGACGTACATCTGGGCGAAGCCCCAGAGCGTCTGCACGGTCATCACGACGGTCATCCCCTTTTCGATCGCCCGGCGGATCGCCGGGTAGAGCGGCTTGTTCACGTGGCCGAGCCCCGTCCCCGCGATCACCATCCCGCGATAGCCCATGGCCGAGAGGCCGTCGATGATGTCGG
>JBPPMG010000101.1:0-2021 GCA_051305935.1 Thermoanaerobaculia bacterium | reverse complement strand
CCTCTTCCATCGTCATTCGGCCACGATTGCCCCTCGCGAAATGCGTGGAAGCCGATCGCGACGCTACGTTTCAGCTGATTCCCATCAGGCCGGTACGCGTGCCTCTTCCATGCCACGCACCCGTCAGAAACCTACCGCGGATACGCCGCGGGCCCACATGGGAGCGCGAACGCTCGAAACGGAACCAGACGCCAGGCCCTCCCAAAAATGGGCAAGGCTCGACTCGGTGTCGTTTCGGATCACGAATTGCATTGGGTGTTTCGTCCGATGAAAGTCCGCCTCGTCGCCGCCGCCTGGATTCGTTCGCGCGGCCGCTGAGCCCGGAAGACGATTCCTCCGGTCCCTTCCACTGGGAGGTAGGGTGAACGCTCCCATCAGCGTCTAGCCCTCACCCGAAACAGAGCACTCTTTAAGCTGTCGAGGAGGCACCAATGAAACCCGAATCCGGGATCATCATCGTCAGCGGATCGAATGGACGGATCGGCGACGCCGTGATGCGGCGGCTGGCCGGGCGTTTCACGGACGTCGTCGGGTTCGACCGCAAGGCGCCGAAGCCACCGCCGCCGGGCTGCGTCTACGTCCCGGTGGAGATCACTTCCGATGAGAGCGTGCGTGACGGGCTCCGCACCATCCGCGAACACCACGGGAAACACGTCGCCTCGGTGATCCATCTGGCCGCCTACTACGATTTCTTCGGCAAGCCGAGCTCCAAATACGACGAGATCACCGTCCAGGGGACGGCGCGCCTCCTGCGCGGCCTGCGTGAGTTCGACTTCCATGTCGAGCAGTTCATCTTCTCCAGCACGATGCTCGTGCACCGGCCGGGCGAGCCCGGAGAATTCATCACCGAGGACTCGCCGATCGACGCGACCTGGGCGTATCCGGCGTCGAAGGTACAGACCGAGCAGATCATCCACGACGAGCGAGGCGGAATCCCCGCCGTGCTGTTGCGAATCTCCGGGGTCTACGACGACGGCGGCCATTCCATCCCGCTCACGAACCAGATCCAGCGCATCAACGAACGGGACCTCACCAGCCGCGTCTACTCTGGCTCGACGGCGCACGGCCAGTCCTTCCTGCACATGGACGACCTGGTGGATGCCATCGAGAAAGTCGTTGACCGTCGCGCCCAACTGCCACCGGAGATCCCGATCCTCCTCGGGGAGCCGGAGGCGCTCAGCTACGACGAGCTGCAGCACACGATCGCGCGCCTGATCCACGGCGAGAGCGGGGAGACCATCGCGATCCCCTCGGCTCTGGCTCCCTTCGCCAAGGCGGGCGCATGGGTTCTGGACCAGGTCCCCGGACAGGAGGCGTTCGTCAAGCCGTGGATGATCGATCGCGCGAACGACCACTACGCGCTCGACATCACGCGCGCCCGGACGCTGCTCGATTGGGAGCCGAAACGCTCGCTGCGCGAAACGCTGCCCAAAATGGTCGCGGCTCTGAAAGCGGATCCGATCGGTTGGTACCGCGAGAACGACCTGGACCCTCCGCCGGATCTCGAGACGTCGGGCGGAGAGTCCGAGGGGCCGGCTGCCGACTCGCGGCCGGAGGAGCCGCCCGCCGCGTCGCGCACGGGACACGTCCACGAGGCATCCGAAGCACCGAGACCGGTCAGCCCCGAGCAGACGGAGCACGGCGGCCACGCGCCGTCACCGCCACGGCATCCGGCGGCGTTGTCCCCTGGCGTCGGGATGCCGTCTCACGGGGCGATCGCGCCGTCTCCCGACGAAGCGACGGTGGCGATGACGCATGCGCAGGGCCCGATCTGGCCGCACTTCGCCAACATGATCCTGGGCCTCTGGCTCATCACGACTGCCTTCGCGCTCGGGTACGCCAGCGTGGGGCTCCGGACAAGCGACGTCGCGAGCGGCTCGCTCGTCATTCTGTTCGCCGTGCTGTCGCTCTCACGCCGGCCGTTCTGGAGGCTGTGGGCGCCGTGGGCGAACTCGCTCGTGGGCGTCTGGCTGCTGTTCGCTCCTCTCGTCTTCTGGGCGCCCGCGGCCGCCTACTCCAAC
>JBPPMG010000497.1:0-7327 GCA_051305935.1 Thermoanaerobaculia bacterium | reverse complement strand
GCTTTGGGCGGTCGGCGGGGCAGGGTAGGACGCCGTATACTGGGGCATGATCCTTCTGCTCGGCAGCGTGCCGGTCTACGTCGTAATGCGTCGCGCGGCGTGATCGCGCGATCCCCGCGCCCGGGAATCTTCCCCGTCCCCGTGAAGTTACCCGCCCTTGACACGCGCGGCGGTGGTTCAGTACCCTGCGCGTCCCTGCCACGGTGTGGCGCATTCGTCTAGGGG
This sequence comes from Thermoanaerobaculia bacterium, assembly GCA_051305935.1. Classification (GTDB taxonomy): domain Bacteria; phylum Acidobacteriota; class Thermoanaerobaculia; order Gp7-AA8; family Gp7-AA8; genus JACPDH01. The sequence goes on along the minus strand of JBPPMG010000497.1, from coordinate 7,102 downwards.
TCCAGGACGCCGCCCTCTCACGGCGGTAACACGGGTTCGAATCCCGTATGCGCTACCAAACTTCATCGGCCAGCGAGTGCGGTCTCCAGTTCTTCCACTGCTCGTGGGTGAGCCTCGTCCAGAATGCCACGAATGGCCTTGACGGCAAGGCGGAGATGCTTGATCGCGCGGCGCGGGAGCTCCTGTACCGCAGATTCGATTGCGTCCGGGTGCAGTTCGGTGAGCGCTGCGCAAAGAACCGCCGCCTGCGCGCGGTCCCTCAAGACCTTCGCGTTTCGACCACTGCGCAGAGTCGACACGATGAGTTTGTGGATGGCGAATCTCTCCGGTAGCGGGACTCGCACCGTGCAACACCCCTCACGCGCCAGCACGGCCGTGAGCTCGGATTCCTCGAGCAGATATCCCAGGTATGGCAACGTGAGCGCGTGGGCGCTGAGCTCCGGGATGGCGATCGTTCCGATCTCTTTGCCGCGGCCGGGCGCAAGCAAATCGACCTGGAACGTCGAACGTCCTTTCTGTTTGAACGAAGTTGAAGGCTCATGGACGTCGAGTTGCGGAACCTCGACGAACTCGATGGCCGAGTCTCGAAGCACCTCCAGAAGTCGAACCTCCGGTACGCGGCCGAACGTCAGCCGCGCGGGCCGGGCGATGTCCACGTCTTCAGTCACGTACGACGCTGCACGAAGACCCATGCGATTCAGCAGTACGCCGTAGGCGTGCGAGCCGATGAGCACGGCGCCTGCGGCGAAGAGCCCATGGTTGTGGAGAGCCGCGAGGGTTGCAAAGGTCCTCGAATCGACGAACTGAAACCCTTCCCGCCCGAGGAGTCGCACCGACGGCATGATGCTCTTCAGATCATCGATCCGCGAACGGAGACGTTCCGCGGCGGCTTCCGCATCCGGCGAGCCAGCCGGCCCGGCCACGTATCGTTCCCGCTTCTTCCCGAGCGCGTCGTAATACTGGTGCGCGTAAAACTGAAACTTCGACGCGTTCTGGCGCTGCAGGACGGTGCCTGCCGTTCCCACGAAGACCTCCGGCTGGCTCAGCGCGAATGTCTCCACGTCTGAAAACAGCGTCGTCAGTGGTCGAGGATGAAGTGAGTAGAGTCGCGCCATGAGTATCCGTCAGTAATTGATTTTAGCGGATACTCGAGTATCCGCCAATCCACGCGAAAGTAGCGCCGGCGTCCTGCCGCCGTGTAGCGAAGGCCTCTGGCCTTCGCCGCTACGCGTAAACCAGACGATTCACGCCAGCCCGGCAAGGCGGGACGCCTTGCCTGCAAGGAGCGCTGGCCTCCGGCCGGCTGTACCGCTGGGGGATGGGGATACTGGCGCGGCATCTGAAATGAGAAGCACAATCTACTACTGGCAGAATTAAGAATGCTGAAGCTCTGACCCGATCGGCTCGGGATGGATTGCTTCCGCCCGCCGTCATTCGCCGCTGTCGCGGATGACGAAGTCGCCGTTCGGCGACACGGCGCGAAGCAGCTCGTCGAGTTTGTCGATCGAAGGGACGGCGTCTCCTCGCTCGTAACGCGCATAGGCGTTGCGCGACCGCGCGTTGAGGCGCCTCGCGACGTCGGCGAGCGACAGCCCGCTCGCTTCGCGCTTCCGCTGCAGGAGAAGCGCGGTCATCGCTGCCGCGTCCGATGATTCGATCTCGAAGTGGCCGCGCGGCCCGGGATGGACGGTCACGCTGAATGCCGGGCGATCGACCATCGTGGTGACCCAGTCGCCGATCATCGCGAGAGCCTCGCGCTTCGTCTTCCCCTGGGTCATCGCCTGGAGAATCGGGACCTCGGCGAGCCAGTGCCGTCCGTCCCTGAACACATGTCCGTCGAATCTCACTTCGGTTTCCTTTCGACCCGGCGCAGGATCGCGTCAGCCAGTCGCTCGTTGATCTCGCGATGACGAGGGATGGCCTCGTGACGATCTCCGTCGGTCCAGACGTCGTGGTCCCCGCCTCGTCGGAGGAACCACCAGCCCGAGCGGGCGAGCCGTTCCTCGAGATCGCGGCGTTTCGCGGGAGCAGTGTACACGAATCGGTGTTCAACGGGGCGGCGCAGGCGGGAGCCAGGACGTGAGGTCGGGCTGTCTGTGGTGCGGGTTGTGGCGCCGCTGAAGCCGCGCGACGATCAATTGCGCTGATGCGCACCCCCGCCTGACGGCGGGGGTTACCGATGTTTCGCCGCTGGCGCGGCCAGCGCACCGACGGGGTCAGGCCGGAAGAATGAAGAATTCGGGTGACGGGGCCAAAGCTTCGCTATTCTGAAGTCTAGATACGGGGTGGCGGGGTCACAGCCGAAGTATGAAGTTCTCGTCGCCGGAAAACTTCATATTGCGGCTGTGACCCCATTGCAGAACGCTACGGGCATTGCGGTAGGAGGTGAGTCATGCAGAGCGATGACGCCGGCAGGTTCCCGCGCCCGTGGCTGGCGCACTACGATCCGGAAGTAGCGCACAGCCTCGAGTACCCGCGCATCCCGATTCATCGCCTTCTCGACGATACCGCTGCGCGAAGCCCGGAGCATCCGTGTGTCAGTTTCTTCGGGCGCCGCTTCACCTACGGCGCGATCAAGGCTCTCGCCGATCGCGTCGCTGCGGGAGCCGGCGCGCTCGGTGTTCGCCGCGGCGATCGCGTCGCGCTCCTGCTGCCGAACTCGCCGCAGTTTCTCGCCGTGTACTACGGCTTTCTCTCCGCCGGAGCGGTCATCGTCCCGCTGAATCCACTTTCCACCGAGAACGAGCTCGCGTTCTATCTGAATGACTCCGGAGCGCGAGTCCTCGTCACCATCCCGCTCTTCGCGAAGAAGGTCGCGTCGCTTCCCGGCGCGGCGGTCGACACCCTTCTCGTAAGCGGGCTCGCCGACTTCCTCCCGCTTCCGCTGAGCGTCGTCCAACGGTTGAAGGAGTGGAGCCAGCTCCGCGGAGTCAGCCATCCCGGGCTCGTTCACTTTGCCGACTTCGTCGCCCGCACTCCTGAGCGGCCGCCGCCCCAGGCGCCGGTCGATCCCGACGAGATGGCCGTGCTCATTTACAGCGGAGGCACCACCGGAACGGCGAAGGGCATCATGCTGTCGCATTACGCCTGCGTCGTGAACGCATGCCAGGTCGTGGCGTGGGGCCATCTCGACAAGGCCGCGCGCCTCCTGGCCGTTCTCCCACTCTTCCACGGCTTCGGGATGAGCGTCACGATGAACGCGCCGGTCCTCGGCGGGGCCGAGATCGTGCTGCTCCCGCGCTTCAACGCGCGCGACGTCGTTCGCACGATCGCGAAGCGACGGCCGACGTTCCTCATCGGCGTGCCGACGATGTTCGTCGCCCTCAGCAACCTGAAAGGCATCGAGCGCTGGAACCTCGAGAGCCTCGACGGAATCTTCGTCGGCGCGGCTCCTCTCACGCAGGCCGTCAAGGACGGCTTCGAGGCGCGAACGGGAGCCCGGATGATCGAGGGCTACGGGCTCACGGAGGTCGTCACCGCGTGCACCGCGAATCCGTACCGAGGCGTGCACAAGCTCGGAAGCGTTGGCATCCCGTTCCCCGACGTCGACGCGAGGATCGCTGCTCTCGACGACGGGCGCGAGCTCGGCCCGGGGGAGAAGGGGGAGATCCTTCTGCGCACTCCGTCGATGATGCTCGGCTACTTCAACGATCCCGACGAGACGCGGCGCACGATCGTCGACGGCTGGCTGCACACCGGCGACATCGGCCATCGCGACGAGGACGGCTACCTCTACATCACCGATCGCAAGAAGGATCTCATTATCGTCGGCGGCTTCAATGTCTTTCCTCGGGAGATCGACGAAGTGATCCACAGCCATCCGAAGGTGAGGGAAGGGATCGCCGTTGGCCTCCCCGACGACTACGCGGGCGAGAGGATCAGGGCATATGTCGTGCTGCGAGACGGCGAGACGGCGACGGAAGCAGAGCTGCTCGCGTACTTCCGCCAGCACCTGGTGGCCTACAAGGTGCCGTCGGAGGTGGAGTTCCGCGAGGATCTTCCGAAGAGCATGATCGGAAAGATCCTGCGGCGAACCCTGCGTGAGGAGCACGAGCGATCGAGGGGAGCACGAGGAAGTGCGAGCCCGGGATCGGGGTCACGGTGATGCGAGATGCTTCAACGATCCGCGATGCTCGTGCGGACTGAACGCGTAAGCAGAAGGAGACGAACGTGAGCGGACGACCAGCGGACTCGGGAACACGCCTCGGGATCGGGCTTGCCATGGTGGCCGGCTCCGTCCTCCTGTTCTGGCTCTCGTCATCCGCAACGGTAAGGCTCGTCCGCTCACAGTCAGGCGCGGTGAAAGCCACGTTCGAGAGGCAGCTCTTCGGCCTGGTCGCGCACTCTCGCATCGAGCTCTTCGACATCGTGGCCGTGCGCGTCGTGCGGGGCGAGGCCGATCACTCGGCAAAACGATCGCGTACGCCCGACCGCCTTTTCTTCGACACGAAGCGCGGCCCCGTCGACCTGGGGCAGGTGCAGGACATGTTCGTCCGCGAGGCGCCGGAGATCGAGGAGTACCTGGCGGACCTTTCCCGCGGGGAGCTGTCGCTGTCGAGCGTCGGCCGAGGGCGAGAGAAGCGCCGTTTCGTGTTCGCCCAGCTCATCGGAGCCCTTCTCGCGTTCGGCGGCGCGGGCCTCGCGATGGGCGGGATTCGCGGGCTCGTCGGGCGAGGGGAATCGTAAGGTAGACCGGGGCGCGAGATCGCTCCACTGGCGACAATCAAGCAAGTTGTGGTCCTGAACGGAGCGAAGCGGAGTGAAGGTCCTCTTAGGCTTCTATCGTCGCGCGACGAGGAACGGACTGAAGGTCTTGACGGTAGAAGCCTGAGAGGCCCTTCGCTTCGCTCAGGGCGACATGTCTTCCGTGCCGCGCCTGAACCGTGTCTGGCGCTGCACCGCAAAACGCGCCCCGGCGTCCGTTCCAGTCTTGCATTCGAGTGTGACGGCGGTGACATCGAGAGGTGAGGGGGGTGGGGTAATAATACCGGCCGCCGGAGAGTCCGGCGGCCCCCGATCGTGATCGAACTGCGGGCTTCGGCTCGCGAATCTCCCTGCTTTACTCGAACGAAAACCAAGGAAAAGACATGACCGACAAGAAGATCATCTGGACGGATATTGACGAAGCACCGGCGCTGGCCACGTACTCTCTGCTCCCGATCGTTCAGGCGTTCACGAAGGAAACCGGGGTCGCGGTCGAGACGAGCGACATCTCCCTTGCGGGCCGGATCCTCGCCAACTTCCCCGAGGAGCTGACGGAGAGCCAGCGAATCCCCGACTATCTGGGCCAGCTCGGAGCGCTCTGCCTCACTCCGGAAGCCAACATCATCAAGCTGCCGAACATCAGCGCGTCGGTTCCGCAGCTCAAGGAAGCGATCAAGGAGCTGCAGGACCAGGGCTACAAGATCCCCGACTACCCCGAGGTGGCGACGAACGACGCGGAGAGGGCGATCCAGACACGGTACGCGAAGGTGCTCGGAAGCGCCGTGAACCCGGTGCTCCGCGAAGGCAACTCCGATCGTCGCGCCCCGCTCGCGGTGAAGAACTTCTCGAAGAAGAATCCCCACAAGCTCGGCGCCTGGACCGCGGACTCGAAGTCCGAGGTCGCGCACATGCACGACGGCGACTTCTACGGCAACGAGCAGTCGGTGATCATGGAGAACGGCGTCGACTTCAGGATCGAGCTGGCCGGCAAGGATGGCAAGACGACGACCCTGAAGGACAAGCTCACCGCGACGAAGGGGGAGATCCTCGACGGAACGTTCATGAGCGTGAAGGCTCTTCGGAAGTTCTACGAAGAGCAGATCGAAGACGCGAAGAAGAACGACCAGCTCCTGTCGCTGCACCTGAAGGCGACGATGATGAAGGTGTCCGATCCGATCCTGTTCGGACACGCCGTCTACGTCTTCTTCAAGGATGTCTTCGACAAGCATGCCGCGGCGCTGACCGAGGCGGGCGTCAACCCGAACATGGGCCTCGGCGATCTCTACAACAAGATCCAGTCGCTGCCTGAGGCGAAGCGGTCGGAGATCGAGGCCGACATCAAGGCGGTCTACGCGACGCGTCCCGCCCTGGCGATGGTCGACTCCGACAAGGGCATCACCAACCTCCACGTGCCTAACGACATCATCGTCGACGCCTCGATGCCGGTCGTCGTCCGCGAGTCGGGGAAGATGTGGAACGCGGCAGGGAAGCTGCAGGACACGAAGGCGATGATCCCCGATCGCTGCTACTCGACGATCTACGGGGAGATCATCCAGAACTGCAAGAAGTTCGGCGCGCTGAATCCGGCGACGATGGGCTCGGTCCCGAACGTCGGCCTCATGGCGCAGAAGGCGGAGGAGTACGGATCGCATCCGACGACGTTCGAGATCCCGGCCGACGGAACGGTTCGTGTCGTCGACGCGAACGGCACCGTGCTGATGGAGCACGAGGTCGAGGCGGGAGACGTCTGGCGCATGTCGCGAGCGAAGGACATTCCCGTGCAGGACTGGGTGAAGCTCGCGGTGCGAAGGGCGCGGGCGACCGGCGCTCCGGCCATCTTCTGGCTCGACAGCAACCGCGCGCACGACATCAACATCATCGCGAAGGTGGTCCGGTACCTGAAGGACCACGACATCGACGGGCTCGAGGTCAGGATCATGTCGCCGGTGAAGGCGATGCGCTATTCGCTGGAGCGCATCCGCAAGGGGCTCGACACGATTTCGGTCACTGGCAACGTGCTGCGCGACTACCTCACCGATCTCTTTCCGATTCTCGAAGTCGGCACGAGCGCGAAGATGCTTTCGATCGTCCCGCTGCTCGCCGGGGGCGGGCTCTTCGAGACCGGAGCCGGCGGGTCGGCTCCGAAGCACGTGCAGCAGTTCCAGAAGGAGGGCTACCTCCGCTGGGATTCGCTCGGAGAGTTCTCGGCGCTGGCCGCGTCGCTCGAGCATCTCGCGCAGACGTTCAAGAACGACAAGGCGCAGGTGCTCGCCGACACGCTCGACCAGGCGATCGCGAAGTTCCTCGACAACAACAAATCGCCCGCGCGCAGGGTCGGCGAGATCGACAACCGCGGCAGACACTTCTATCTCGCCCTGTACTGGGCGCAGGCTCTCGC
>JBPPMG010000025.1:0-4092 GCA_051305935.1 Thermoanaerobaculia bacterium | reverse complement strand
ATTCGATTCATTCGTCACTCCAGTTCGCCAGCTCGCGCGCAGCATGCTCGAAATCCACAGGCGTGGTGATCTTGATGTTTCTCGGGTCGCCTTCGATCACGCGGACGCGATATGCGCAGCGCGCAACTGCCGCCGCCTCGTCGGTCGCCGGCCAGCGTTCTTCGACCGCGCGTGCGAGCGACGCCCGCAGCACGCCGAGCCGAAAGCACTGCGGCGTCTGCGCAGCGGCGAGCAGATTCCTGTCGGGAGTCTCCACGACGAGTCCACCGTCGATTCTGTGAATCGTGTCGATCGGCATCGTCGCGGGAATGGCGCCGTCAGCGGTGGCCAGAGCGTCGAGCAGCCGGACCAGAAGGTCGGCCGGCACGAACGGCCTGACCGCGTCGTGCGCCGCGACGATCTCGTCGTCCGAGAGCCCTCCACGCGCCAGACTCTCCGCGCCGCGAAGGACCGATTCCTGTCGCGAGTCCCCCCCCTTCACGATCTTCACGTTGCCCCAGCGGTAGTGATCCGCGATCTCCTGCATGGTCGCGAGGTGGTCGGGCGAGACGCAGACCACGATGCGCGAGACGGCGGCATGGCGGTGGAAGCGGCCGATCGTATGCGCGATCAGCGGGCGCCCGCCGAGCGGGAGAAACTGCTTCGGCGTGTCGCCGCCAAACCGCGTTCCCGATCCGGCGGCGGGGATGATCACGGCGCAGCGCATGGCGTTCGGGTCGTCGTCTCCGCCGCGGGGCGCGCCCGGGAACGATCGCATCTGAGCCCGGGCCGGAAGGCCCGCCCGCTCAGACCTCCATCACTTCCTTTTCCTTGTGCTTCAGAACTTCGTTGACCTCGTCGATGAACTTGTCCGTCAGTTTCTGGACATCGTCGTGAGCACGCTTCTCGTCGTCCTGCGAGATCTCGTGGTCCTTCTCCATCTTCTTGACCTTGTCGTTCACGTCGCGGCGCACCTGGCGGATGGCCGTGCGCGCTTCCTCCGACATGTGGTGCGCGCGCTTGACCAGATCCTTGCGGCGCTCCTCGGTGAGCGGCGGCACCGGCACCCGGATCAGCTTGCCGTCACTCGCGGGATTGAAGCCGAGGTCCGCCGTGCGGATCGCCTTCTCGATCGGAGCGGTCATGCTCTTGTCCCAGGGCTCGACCACGATGAGCGCCGGCTCGGGAACCTTCAGGTTCGCGACCTGCGCGAGCGGCGTGTCGGTGCCGTAGTAGGGAACCATCACACCATCGAGCATCGAGACCGACGCGCGGCCCGTGCGAAGCGACTTGAACTCTTTGTGCAGCGCCTCGACGGCGCCGTGCATGCGGCGCTCGGCATCCTTCAGCACTTCCTTCAGCGGCATCACTTTCCTCCTGTGACGGCGAGGGCCACTAGTCCGAGACGAGAGACCCGATGTCCTCTCCAAGAACCGCCCTGCTGATGTTTCCCTTCTCGCGAAGCGAGAAGACGTAAATCGGTACGTTGTTGCTCCTGGCGAGGTCGATCGCCGACGCGTCCATGACATCGAGACGCTTCTCGAGAACCTCCTGGTAGGTGGCCCGCGGGATCCGCGTCGCGTTCGGATCCTTCAGAGGATCGGCCGTGTAGAGACCGTCGACCTTCGTCGCCTTCATGATGATTTCGCAGCGCAGCTCGTTCGCGCGCAGGGCGGCCGCGGAGTCGGTCGTGAAGTAAGGGTTGCCCGTGCCCGCGGCACAGATCACGATACGTCCCTTTTCGAGGTGACGCACCGCGCGGCGGCGGATGAAAGGCTCGGCGACGCCGGGCATGTTGATCGCCGTGGCGACGCGCGTCGGCACGCCCCGATTCTCCAGCGCGTTCTGGAACGCGAGCGAGTTGATGACCGTCGCGAGCATTCCCATCTGGTCGCCGACCGCGCGATCGATGCCTTCGGTGGCGGCGTTCACGCCGCGGAAGATGTTGCCGCCGCCGATTACGATGGCGACTTCGACTCCCAGCCCGTGCACCGACACGACCTCGTCGGCGATGTCCGACATCGTGTCCGGGTCGATTCCGTACGAACGATCGCCCATCAGCGCTTCGCCCGACAGCTTGAGCATGATCCTCTTGTATCGCGGCTTTTTGTCGCTGCTCATCCAGTCTCCCCGGGCGCTGATTTATACCATATCGATTGCGGCTTTGCGGGAGCCTCGGACACCTCGCCAGGGGACGCGCAAAAACAAAAGTCCTCCGGAGCGAAACGCCCCGGAGGACTCATGAATCTGCAACAGCGTCAGTTGCCGGAAGCCTGCGCCATGACCTCGGCGACGAAGTCGTTCGCCTTCTTCTCGATTCCCTCGCCGAGCTTGAATCGGGTGAACCGCGAAACTTCAAACTTCGCGCCCGCTTCCTTCCCGCGCTGGTCGACGAGCTTCTGGACCGTCATCTTGTCGTCGCGGATGTAGGCCTGCTCGAGCAGGACCGTTTCTGCGTAGTACTTGTCCATCTTGCCGGTGACGATCTTCTCGACGACCGCCTCGGGTTTACCCGACTTGAGCGCCTGGTCGCGCGCGACTTCCTTCTCGGTCTCCAGGTCCTTCGCCGTGACTTCCTCGCGGTGGAGGAAGCGCGGCTCTGCGGCGGCGACGTGCATCGCCACTTCCTTGGCCAGCGCCTCGGCCGCGGCGGTCGCTTCCGGCTTGTCGACCTTCACCTCGACCATCACGCCGATCTTTCCGTTGCCGTGGATGTAGCTGCTCAGAGCCGCACCCGAAGCGTCGTACTTGATGAAGCGGCGAACCGCGATGTTCTCGCCGATCTTCGCGATCTTGCCCGAGATGTGCTGCGCGACGGTGTGCCCTTCGGCGTCACCGGGCCACTTCAATGCGAGGAGCTGCTCGACCTCGGCCGGATTCTCCGAGCGAACCAGTCCGGCGATTCCGGCGACGAGCGCCTTGAAGTCGTCGGTCTGCGCCACGAAGTCGGTCTCGCAGTTCACTTCGATGAGGATGCCCGACGCGCCCTCGATCGAGGCGAAGGCGATGCCTTCCGAGGCGATTCGTCCCGCTTTCTTTCCGGCGGCGGCGAGCCCCTTCTTCCGGAGGATCTTGACCGCCTCCTCGATGTTCCCGTTCGATTCCGTCAGCGCGGCCTTGCAATCCATCATGCCCGCGCCGGTCTTCTCGCGGAGCTCTTTTACGAGCGCTGCGTCGATCTGTGCCATGGTTTTCTCCGAACAGTCTGGGGTCGTGCCCCGAGGTCCCGGGGCACGGTGTCGGAGCCGGACGTTGCCGCCCGGCTCCGGTCAAATACTCGTGTGGGTGCGACCCGCCTGGTGCGAGCCGCGGACTCGAGATGAGCCGTTCCTACGAAACGGGGGCAGGCTCGACACCCGAAGGTACCACCTGCGGCGTCATCTCTCCCTCGGCCATCTCGGGCTTGTCCTCGGCGGAGATGTACATCTCCTGCGCGACGTTGTAGCCCTCGAGCACCGAGTCGGCGATCTTTTGCGTAAAGAGCCGGATCGCGCGGATGGCGTCGTCGTTGCCGGGAATCACCTTGTCGATGTCGTCGGGATCGCAATTCGTATCGACGATCGCGACGACGGGGATTCCAAGCTTCTTCGCCTCCTTCACGGCGATGTACTCCTTTTTCGGGTCGATGACGAACATCGCGTCCGGAAGGGAGTCCATCTCGCGGATTCCGACGAGATTCTTCTCGAGCTTCTGCCGTTCACGGTCGAGAGCAGAACGCTCCTTCTTGGAGATTTCCTTCTCCTTGTCGTTGAGCGTCGACTCGAGCTCCTTGAGGCGCTCGATCGACTTCCGGACCGTGACGAAGTTGGTGAGGGTGCCGCCGAGCCAGCGGCTGTTCACGTAGAACATGCCGCAGCGATTGGCCTCCTCCATGATGGCGTCCTGCGCCTGTCGTTTGGTGCCGACAAACAGGACACGCTTCCCCTGCAGACTGAGCTCGGTAACGAATGCGGAAGCTTCCTTGAAGAGCTTGAGCGTCTTTTGGAGATCGATGATGTAGATCCCGTTGCGCTTTCCGAAGATGTACTTCTTCATCTTCGGATTCCAGCGCTTGGTCTGATGACCAAAATGGACGCCAGCTTCCAACAGCTCTTTCATTGTGATTGAAACTGC
>JBPPMG010000005.1:0-3572 GCA_051305935.1 Thermoanaerobaculia bacterium | reverse complement strand
CCGTCCGAGCTCATGACCGGCATCACCAATGTCCACTGGCAGGGCGTCGACCTCGAGCCGCGGAACCTGTTCGATCACAATCCGCTGGGTGGCCCGAGCCGCGAACAGTGCTGGTGAGGAGCGATTCTCCGGCTCATTTCGCGGCGGCGAGACTCAGGCTCTTTGCCGGGTGGATGAGCCGGATCTCCGGATCCTCTTCGGACCGCTCCGATCCTGCAGTGATCATCGCGATGAGCTGCTGCGGAGTGAGCTTCGGATGGAGTGCCAGCAGCTTTGCCGCGAGATTCGCAACCTGAGGCGACGCCATTGACGTCCCCGACATCTTCATGCGATCGCCCCCAGGCACGAAGCTCTCGACCTCGAACCCATTCGCGAAGAAATCGACGCTCTTTCCTTCGGTCGTGAATGCCGCCTTCTTTCCTGCGCTGTCGACCGCCCCGATGGTGATCAGGTTCGGCAGGTCGAAGGTTGCTGGAATGTACTCCGAGAAGTTTGCATCGTTGTCTTCATTGCCCGAGCCGCACACGAAGAGAATGCTGGGCGCGCCCGTGATCGCTTCGTACAGCGCGCGCTTCTCGATCTCGAACATCTCGCGCGCCAGCTCCTTGCGCTCCTTCTCGTCACGTCCGATACCGTTGACGGTCAGGGACGCTTCGATCGATCCGCTGTTGTAGCGCCAGCTCATGTTCACGACTTTGACGCCCGCTTTCTTGAAGTAGTCGACGATGTCGCGATACATCTGCGCAGTGAATTTCGCCTTCTCCATCGTGTGAGGTTCCGGGAACTGACCGTAAGCGTGCGACATGCGCGCTGCCACGATTTTCGCTGCCGGGTTCCCGTCGATGATGATCCCGGCGACGTGCGTGCCGTGCGAGTAGCCGGAATAGAACCCGAGCTCTTCGGAGAATGCCTTCACCTCTTCCGCCTTCAGCGAAGCGATCGTCTTCTGCAATTCCGCCGCTTCCTCGCTGTGAACAGACGAGTTTAGATCGCCGTAGCCTTTCGTCAGCACCTGGAGGCGGCGCACGTCGGTCTTGATCCTGCCCGCCGGGTCGATGAGTGTACCGACGGAACGCTTCGACGCCGGCATGTCGTAACCGATGCCGTGCACGTCGTCGACATAGCCATTTCGATCGTTGTCCTTACCGTCGACCGACTCGCCCTTGTTCGTCCAGCGGTTCGCCGCCGGCAACGCGGCCATGTCGACACCGGAGTCCCACACGCCGACGACCACCGGCTTCAGATCCGCTGACGCCTTCAGCGCCACGTCGCGCGATTCCCAGATGTTCGTCGTCGCGACGCTCGAACTGTTCGCGTCATGGAAGGCGGTCATCACGCGCAGCGCCTCGTCCTTCAATGGAATCCGCGTCTCCAGCATGAACTCGGCGTTCAGAAGACCGGCGACCACGCCTTCCGGAACCGCGCCCTTCGTGTTGTCGAGGAGCTGCTGCATGTGGCCCTGAAGAGAACCGAGGAGCAGCTCGCGGCTCATGAGCGTGAGCTGTCCCTTCTGGGCTTCGACGTAGTCCTTCACGACGTCGTACGGCAGCTCCGACCAGGCTTCCGTGTAGTGCCTCTCGAATGCGTTTCTGAACGCGGGGCTGGACTCGTCCGAGACTTCGCGACGCGCCTTGATCAGCGCCTCGGCGAACAGGCCCGACGTGAGCTTTGCCGCAGGTTTGCTCTCGAGCTCTCGCAGGCGTGCGACGAGCGTGAGTGCTTCGTCATGATTACGCTCACGCAGCGCGAGCAGCAGAAGGATGCCATTGAGGGCATTGAGCGTCGCGTCGTCCTCGATGTCGAACTTCGCCAGGTCGCCCTCGACATTCTGCTTCAACTCCGCCGCGAGCCGGTCGAGCTGCTCGCGATCGGTCACGACCTCGGCGGCCTTTCCCGTCAGCTGGTAGGTACGGCGTGGCAGCTCGTCCGCCCGCGTGATCGTGGTTTTCTGCTGTGCAGATGCCGCGAACGATTGAAGTGTGAGTACGACGGTCAGAACGAGTGCGGTTCGATTCATGGAGTCGGGACCTTTCATGATGCTCGATGTCGAGTGGAGCGTAGGGCGCTCTGCAGAAGAAGCAGTCGAGAGAGTGACGAGCCGTGTCGTCCGCGCCGTGAACGGAGCCGTGGCGCATCTCGCGTACGACCACGGCGGGACTTTCACGCCCGTTTACTCGCAACAACGGCTCGCCACGTCCGTAATACGCTTTGTCCCTCGACCCGCCGTGGCACAGACTTTCCCGTGCCTACTGGAGCGGCGCGGATGGCTGACGATCGATGAACGGATCAGGAGAGTGGAAGGGACGAATCGTGCGCACCGGCATCATGGTCGCGTGCTGGACGTTTCTCGGCCTGCTGTTCGTCCCGCAGACCTACTTTTCGAACCTGCAGGGTCCGGTACCGCTCAGCTGGTGGCAATCGATTGCCGCTAGTTTGATGATCTTCTATGTCTGGGCCGTTCTCACGCCGGCGATCCTCGCGTTCGGGCGACGCTTTCCGATCGAACGCGCGCATCTCGTCCGGAACCTGTTGCTGCACGTGGTGGCGTCCTTCGTGTTCGCGGCAGCGCACCTGTTCCTGCTCGAGTACGCAAACTCGGCATATCTCGCGCTGGTCGACCTCCCCTACCAGTCTCCCGTTCCCCTCTTCATCCTCATCCTCGGTATCGGCGCGAACAACGTGATGCTGTACTGGGGAGTCACCGCCGTCAGCCAGGCGCTCACGTTCTTCCGACGCTATCAGGAGCGCGACCGTCTGCTGGCCGAGGCGCAGCTGCATTCGCTCAAGACGCAGCTGCAGCCGCACTTTCTGTTCAATACGATGAACGCCGTCGCCGAGCTGATGTACGAAGACACGGAACGCGCGGAGCGCTCGCTCACGCAACTGAGCGATCTGCTCCGGCTCGCGCTGCGGAGCGACCAGCAGCAGGAAGTCAGCCTCGCTGACGAGGCCGACTTTGTCAGAAACTACGTTGCGATCCAGCAGACGCTTTTGCACGAGCGGCTCAGAGTGTCGTGGAAGGTCGATGATGCCACGCTGCATGCCTGTGTGCCGAACATGCTGCTGCAGCCGCTCGTCGAGAACGCGATTCGTCACGGCGTTGCTCCGCGCGCGACGGGCGGAGCGATTGCGATCAGCGCGGCGCGCGACGGAGAGTGGTTGCTGGTCGAAGTGGAAGATGATGGCGTGGGCCTGGGGCCTGGAGCTGCCCGCGAGGGCGTCGGGCTCCGGAACACGCGTGCGCGTCTGCGCTTCCTTTACGGCGACCGTCAGTCGTTCGAGGTAGCGCCGCGAGCCGACAGCGAGGGAACGCTCGCGCGTGTCGCGATTCCATGGCATACGAGCCCGGCAGGTGCGGCATGACGGTGCGAACGATTCTGGTCGATGACATGCTGCTCGCTCGGAAGCGCGTGCGGCGATATCTCGATGGTGATCCCGACATCGAGATCATCGCGGAGTGCTCCGATGGCGAAGAGGCGATTCACGCAATCCGAAAGCTGCGGCCCGATCTCGTCTTCATCGACGTGCAGATGCCGGAAGTCGACGGCTTCGCGGTGATCGACGCAATCGGT
>JBPPMG010000552.1:0-10163 GCA_051305935.1 Thermoanaerobaculia bacterium | reverse complement strand
GGATGCGAGAGGTCGGTCTCCAGCTTCGGGAAGTTGTATGCGAGCCGAACGGTGGAGACTCCGAGGTTCGTCGCCATCGTTTGAAGCTCGCAGTGGCCGTTGGAGACGCAGACGGCGCAGACGTGGTTGCGTTCGACGAGCAGCAGCTCGACCGTCAGGCGCCGGTGCTGCGTGAGGCGCGGGGTCGTCGTCTTGACCGACATCCCCTCCTGGACGGGTGACGTGCATGCCGCCATCACTCGGTCGATGCCCTCGACTTCGACCATGCAGATGCGGCAGCCGCCCACCGGGGTGATTCCCTCGAGATCGCAGAGGGTCGGAATGTACTTGCCGCCGGCCCGCGCCGCCTGGAGGATCGTCTGTCCCTCGTAGGCGTCGACGAGCGCGCCGTCGATTCGGATTGAGAGTTTCTTGTTTGGCAAGGCGTCGCTCCTTCCTCTACGTGGCGTTCGCGACGCTCAGGTCGCAACGCAGGCAACGGTGGCACTCGTCGAGCGTCTCTTCGTGGGAGAGCATCGCGATCACCTCGTCCTCGGACTGTGCGCGCGCCGCGGGGTCGAGCTCGCGTCCGCGATGGCGGCGGCTCTCGCTCGGCGAGTCGGGCGGCGTCATGTCGAACTGGAAGTCGGGCATCGCCAACTTCCAGCGGTCCGCTTCCATCAACTGGAGGTCGATGCTCCGGGCGGCCAGCTTCCCGTACGACATCGCGCCCGAGACGTTCGAGGCGCCCGTCACGACGTCGCCGCCGGCGTAGAACTTCGGGCGGCTGGAAACGAGCGAATAGCGGTTCACCTCGATCGTCCCGTTGTGGGAGAGCTTGAGTCCTCCCGACTGCGCGAGCTCGATGTCGACGCTCTCGCCGATCGCGAAGATCACGGAGTCGCAATCGAAGCGCTGGATCTCGCCGGTCGGGACCGGCTTGCGGCGGCCCGACGCGTCGAACTCGCCGAGGCGCGTCTTCGCGACCTCGATCCCCTTCACGCGCCCCTGTTCGTCGCCGATGATCCGGTGCGGCGTCGCGAGGAAGGTGAACTTCGCCCCTTCTTCCTTCGCCGCGTGCGTCTCTTCCGCGATTGCGGGCATGTCCTTCCGCTCGCGGCGATAGATGACCGTCGCCTCGGCGCCCTTTCGAATCGCGGTGCGCGCGGAATCGATCGCGGCGTTGCCGCCGCCGATGACCGCCACGCGGCGTCCGAGTTGCACGTTCTCGCCGCGGGCGACGGCCGAGAGGAAGTGGAGCGCGGGATAGACTCCCTTGAGGTCGGTGCCCGGCTCGCGAAGCGGGGCGGCTTCCTTCCAGGTGCCGAACGAGAGGAAGACCGCGTCGAAGCGGTCGTCGAGCTCGTTGAGCGAGATGTCGGTGCCGACGCGCGTGTTGAGGACGAACTTCACGCCGGTTCTCTCGATCAGCTCGATCTCGCGGCGTAACGCCGACTTCGGCAGACGGTACTCGGGAAGCGCGAAAGCGAGCATGCCGCCCGCCTCCGACTTGTCGTCGTAGACGGAGACGTCGTGGCCGAGGATCGACAGGTAGAAAGCGGCGCTGAGGCCGGCGGGGCCGGCACCGACGACGGCGATCTTCCGTCCCGTCGGGTCGAGTTTTCGCGCGACGACGCGTGAGGCCATCTCTTCGAACCGGTCGGAGAGCAGCATAGTGTCGCCGATGAAGCGGTGCACCTCGCGCATGTTGATCGCTTCGTCGAGCGTCTTGCGGCGGCAGCGGCTCTCGCACGGGTGCTGGCAGACGCGCCCCGTCGTCGACGGAAGAGGGTTGTCCATGATCACGGCCATGAACGCATCTTCCTGGCGCCCTTCCTTGTAGAGCTGCAGGTAGCGCGGGATGTCCATGTGCAGCGGGCAGCTGTTCTCGCAGGGCGAGAGCGCGAGCTCCTCGCATACTCCGGCCTCGCAGCGCTTCGCCAGGATGTGGTCCTCGAACTCGTTCTTGAAGTGGCGCAGGGTCGTCAGGACCGGGTTAGGCGCGCTCTGTCCCAGGCCGCACAGCGAGCATTCGCGAATGTATCGGCTCAGCTCGTCGAGGAGGTCGATATGATGCGGTGTCGCGGCCCCCTCGGTCATGCGGTTGAGGATGCGGAGCGACTTGTTGAGGCCGACGCGGCACGGCACGCACTTGCCGCACGACTCCGAGTGGGTGAACTCGATGAAGTAGCGGGCGACGTCGACCATGCAGTTGTCTTCGTCCATCACGACCATGCCGCCCGAGCCCATGATCGACCCGAGCTGCGAGAGGCTCTCGTAGTCGACCGGCGTGTCGAACATGTCCTGGGGAATGCAGCCGCCGGACGGGCCGCCGGTCTGCACCGACTTGACCTGTCTGCCGTCCACGCCGCCGCCGCCGACATCGTAGATGTAGGTCTTGAGCGGCGTGCCGAGCGGCATCTCGACGAGGCCGGTGTTCTGCACCTTTCCGACGAGCGAGATGACCTTCGTTCCCGAGCTCTTCGCGCTTCCGATCTCGGTGAACCAGGCGGGGCCCTTCGTGACGATCGGCGCGACGTTGTACCAGGTCTCGACGTTGTTGATGTTCGTCGGTTCGCCGCGAAGCCCCTTCTGCGCGGGGAACGGCGGCCTGGGGCGCGGGCGCCCGGAGTGGCCTTCGAGCGACGCGATGAGCGCGGTCTCCTCGCCGCAGACGAAGGCGCCGGCCCCCTCGACGATCTCGATGTTGAAGTTGAAGCCGCGGCCGAAGACGTTCTCGCCTAACATTCCGTACTCGCGCGCCTGCTCGATGGCGCGCTGGAGGCGGCGAACGGCGAGCGGGTACTCGGCGCGGATGTAGATGATGCCCTCGCTCGCTCCGGTCACGTAGCCGCCGATGATCATTCCCTCGAGCAGCGAGTGGGGGTCGCTCTCGATCTCGTTCCGGTTCATGTAGGCGCCGGGGTCGCCTTCGTCGGCATTGCAGATCACGTACTTCTGCTCGGCCTTCGCCTTCGCCATGAATTCCCACTTGTTGCCGGTGAGGTACCCCGCGCCGCCGCGTCCACGCAGCTTCGACGCCTTGATCTGCTCGATGACGGTTTCGGGGCGCCCGTCGATCAGGACCTTGTAGAGCGCCTGGTACCCGCCGATGCCGAAGTACTCCTCGATGTCGTCGGGATTGATGAAGCCGCAATTGCGGAGAACGAGCTTCTGCTGCCCCTTGAAGAACGGGACCTCGTTCCAGAGAGGCACTTCGGGGTAACCGCTGCCGTAGCGGAGATGGCCCGTGATGTGGTCCCACTCGTCGATGCGGCAGTAGACGAACTCGGGGGTGATGTTGCCGGTGGCCAGATCCTGGAGGATCCGTCCCGCGTCGTTCGCGCCGACCTTCTTCAGCATCACCAGGGGATGATTCGGCAGGCGGACGCTGACGATCGGCTCGCAGTAGCACGAGCCGAAGCAGCCGACGCCTGCGAGGACGACGTCCATGCCGCTGCGGTCGATGGCGGCGGCGAATGCGTGGTAGAGCCCTTCGGCGCCGTTACCGCGGCCGCAGGTGCCCATGCCGACGGTGATGCGCGGCACGGTCGGCATCAGCTTCTCGAGGCCGGTCTCACGCGCCGTGTTGAATGCCGCGATGTCCTGGATGCGAGCCATCACTCACTCTCCCGCGCGATCGTTTCGATCTCACGCTGCAGGGTCCGCTCGTTCACGTGGCCGCGGATCTTCTGATTCACCTCGACCACGGGCGCGAGCGCGCACTGCCCGAAGCAGGCGACCGTCCGGACGGTGAACTTTCCGTCGGGCGTCGTGAGCAGGATCTTCTCCTCCTCGCTGATGTCGTCGAGGCCGAGCCCCAGCGACAGACGCGCGCTCTGCAGCAGGTTGCGCGACCCGCGCGTGTGGCATGCGGTGCCGCGGCAGATGCAGATCGTGTTGTCTCCCTGCGGCTTGAGGTTGAAGAGCGAGTAGAACGTGGAGACGCTGAAGACGCGGGAGAGAGGCACGCCGGTCTTCGCGGCGACGTACTCGAGCGTCGCCATCGGCAGGTACTTGTTCGGATGGTGTTCCTGCACGGCTTCCAGGATGCCGAGCAGGGCGCCGGGACGTCCTTTCCGGTCGGCGATCACCTGGTCGACGAACTCCTGATCTCCGGCTTCGAGACGCGGTTGTTGCAGGGTCTGCATGGCACTCCTTTCGAACGGCATCAGTTCGTGGTCTCCGCGACGCGCGCGGCGCCAAGGTCCCGACGTGAGGGACGGGCGCTGCGACGGCGCTGTTCGACATGAGGATTCGGAAGACGCATGCGGGGTTCATGGGGGCGCTCCGGGAGCGTCACAGTCCCGGGAGACGAGGGAAACCCTGACATCGCGAGGCGCATGCGTGGATTCGGCCCGGGCGGGTCGAGGGTGCGAACACTGGAGCGTGGTTGGTTCGCCACCCGCCCGATCGATTTCCTTCCCTGGCGCCTGAGGGTCCCGCCACGGGAGCCAGTCAGTCGCTCAACGGAATCGACTCTACGGGGCCTCCTGCGCCCGCACGATGACTCGGGTCACCCTTCAAGCGTGAGCGGCTGCCCGAGGAGGGGAGGCGGACGTCACATGGGAGGACGATGCAGGCGATAGAGCGGATAGGAGGTCAGGGAGGGTAAGGGAGTAAGAGGAGAGGGTAGAGGGTCGTAGCTTCGGTCTTCTGTCCGAACTTCAAACCGAAGCGGCAGAGCAGGCAAGGGTCGGCGGCAAGGGTCAGAGCTGCGGGCTTCTGCTTTTCAGCCCTCTCCAGCCCTTTGAGGATACGAGCGCGAGCGCCTTGAGTACTTGGAGCACCTGGCAGCAATCGCGTCGTGGAGGAGAGGGGTAGTTTCTACCCACGTCGTCGCTCCGCCCCGGGTACTAAGTGCGCTTCTCGACGCGGAAACGGAAGACTAGGTTAGAGCAGATCGAGACGAGGCCGAGCTGCAGAGTGCCAGGCGCGAGCCTCTCGACACCGGGCGACCGGAGGGATGCAGCGTTTCGACTCCGACGGCGCGCTCACCGGACGCGGGTTGCATCTTCGGATGTAACCAGTGCGACCCGCGGTCGCTGGCGCGAGGAACGATCACACGCACAAGGGAGGAACCCGAGCGATGGCGAGCAACACGTATCACGAATCACCCGGTCTCTTGTCCGAGGAGACGCGAGACATGCATCGCGCTCTCGTGAGCCTCATGGAAGAGCTGGAGGCGATCGACTGGTACCGGCAGCGTGCCGACGTCTGCACGGACGCACAGTTGAGGGACGTTCTCGTCCACAACAAGAACGAAGAGATCGAGCACGCGACGATGCTCATGGAGTGGATCCGCCGTCACGACGAGCACTTCGACTTGATGATGCGAAAGTTTCTGTACAGCGAAACGACGATCGCCGGAATCGAGAAGGGCGCGGACGCCGACAGCAAGGCAGTGGCGCTCGTATAGTTGGTCGCCGCGGTTCCGCGATGAGGAGTGACGCGACGTGCAGGGTGAAGTCAGTCCCGTGATGACCAGAGGGACCGCGAAGGCGTCCCCGGCGACGGGATTCGCTTCCGTGTCGCTGCCCGAGGCTCGTCGTTCCGCGGGTTCGACGGCGCAAACGGTACGATTCGAGGTCTCGCCCGCGACGATCCTGACTCTCGTTCTCGTTGTCGTGTCGCTCTGGTTGATCGTCGAGCTCGCGCCGGTGCTTCTCGTACTCGTGGTCGCGTTTCTCGTCGTTGGGACGATGAGCCCGGCCGTGCGCTGGCTGGAGGCGCGCCAGGTGAGGCGCGGTCTCGCGATCGCGTTCGTCTTCTTCCTGGTGTCTCTCGCCACGACCTTCGTCGTGACGTTAACGATCCCGGCGCTCATCGAACAGGCCGGAGCGTTGCTCGAGCGGGAGCCCGCGTTTCGCACAAGCCTGGCGGATCGCCTCGCCCGAGTTCGGGTGAGCCAGCCGCTCGCAGACTGGCTGCGGAGCGTCAGCTACGCCGGACCGGGGAGCACCGTCGGCGCGACGGCATTCGACTACTCGATTCGCATGTTTACCGTCGCTGCCTACGGGCTGAGCGCGATCTTCCTCGCGCTCTACATGATGATCGATCGTGACCGGTTGCGCGGAGGGCTGTTCGCGGTCGTTCCGCGAACGCATCACATTCGCCTGTCCCGGGTCATGCTGAACCTCGAGACCATCGTCGGCGCCTACATTCGCGGACAGTTGACCACGTCGTTTCTCATGGGCGCCTTCACGTTCATTCTCCTGACGGCGCTCGGCATCCAGAACGCCATGGTTTTTGCGGTGATCGCCGCCGTCGCGGACGTGCTTCCATACGTCGGCGTCTTTCTGGCGGTCGTGCCCTCGGTCGTCGCCGCGGTCGGCCGCAGCCCGGAGGCCGCGATCGTAGTCCTCGCGCTGATGCTCGCGTACGCGGAGCTCGAGGGCCGCGTTCTCATACCTCGTATCTATGGGCGTTCGCTCCGCCTTCCCTCCTCCGTCGTCCTCTTCGCGCTCATGGCGGGCGGAACGCTGATGGGGCTCGTCGGCGGGCTGCTCGCGCTCCCCGTCGCGGCGACGATCATGATGCTCGTCGAGGAGTTGCGCGTCGAGTTGCCGGGTGAGCAGGAACAGGTCGCGGACACCGAGACGCGTGCCCGGGACGACCTCGCGGAGCAGGAGTACGAACGCCGGACCGAAGGCGTGGCCGCGGCGCAGGCCGCGGCGATCGCGGTCGAAATGTCGGCGGACCGGAAGGCGAGTGAGCGCCGCGTGCCCGACACGAAAGACGCCGATTCGGTCGAGTAGCACCATCGTTCCGAGAAACGTTCATCGAGAGTCCCGGTGGAGATACGGCGGGGGTCACACCTCGAAAGTTTACTTTCAGAACTGATTCGTTGCTGGTCCAAAGAAAACTTTCGAGGTGTGACCCCCGATGTATCCGTACTCGACGAACGTCGCGTCAGGATGGGTCCGGACTCTACCTGGGCGGGAAGAGAAGACCAGCGGCGCAGTTGCCGAGGGCAAATTTTTATACTTTAGGTGTGACCCCACCCGCGAACACGCTGACCGTGCTATTCGCAGGAATTTGACCCCGCGTGCCGCGTCGGCGTGAGCGAGCCGTTAGGCGGCGGCCACGGGCAAATGACGAACGATGGGAAGGGTCGGGTGGTGGAAACGACCCAGTCGCGATGCCGATCCAGCGAAGTTACGGTTTCGAGGAATGACCCCGGTGAGATCGCTTCCAGTTGAACACGCCGAGCGCCACGGAGAAGCCAAAAAGCAGCGCCGTCGCGATGGCTAGGGCGTTGCCTCGACTCTCGTACTGCTTTGCGTGAATCGTGGGTGGTCCGCCCGCTGCCCACCAATTCCCAAGAGCCAGATTCCCCGTCCAGCACGAAGCGAGAAAGAGCGAAGCGCAGAATACCCAACGTAGGATGGCGGCTGTTCTCATGCTCGAACCAGATGAAGCGGCGCTCCGACGGGTTAGTGGCGCGTGTTCATCGTTCGCAGACACCCGTCCTCTACGAGACGTCGCGTTCGGAATGAAGCGCTAACTCCGTCGGCCTCCCACTAGCGTTCAGTTTGGCTTTGCTTTCAATTCGTATCTGATCACATAGACTGGCATGAAGACCAACGGCGATGCCAAGATGGCGAGTACCCAAGCGGCCTTCGATTCGATTGTATCGTTGCGCCAGACCTTAACGAGATAAAAGGGCATCAATGCGATGCAGACGATAACTGTGAACGCGAAGAGTGCGTCCATCGCATCAATCGTCGACGGCGACATGCCTTGCACGATGCCAAGGAATCCGCACGCTATCCAGATCAGGGTGTAAACCGGGACCCAAAACGTCAGTGCCGCCAGAATCATTCGCACGGTCATTTTTCCTATCTCTTGCAGCACCCGGAGTTCCAACCGGTTACCCAAGATTCACCGATGAGCAAGTCCATCCCGAAACCGACGGACCAACTGTCGTCTCCCCGGCTAATACCGCCATCGATTCCCTCGCCAAATGGAGGAGCACCTTTCGCCAACCCAAGGCGTATCTCAGTGTGTCCCCAGCCGTCGCCTAATGAGACTCCAACTTGGCGGATGTGAGCACCGCCCACGAATGCGTAATGACTTGGAGTCGTCAGGTTGTCGTACAACTTCATCGGGCCCAAGGAGAATCCTGAAGTCCCCGCCGAAAGTCCACCAAACGCGGCAGACACGTCCACAGAAACCGACGTTCCGTTTACGCATTCGGATTGGCAGTGCCCTCTCAGGAATCCCCCACCGACGGCGGCGTAGCTGCCAGTCAGTATTCTCAGATCGCAGTCCCACGCCACCAAACCAAGTCGATCGCCCAGCCTCGTCGGGGCCGACTCGGCGTACTGGAAGAGATCGATCCCCCCTTTGAGTCCGATCGGGTCGCTTTGCGTGTACCGGCCCCAACCCGACCGATACCACCGAAAGACGTTGTACCGTTCCTCGGTCCCGGTCGCTCCGTCAAACAACCTCACCTGCCCAGCAAACCTGAGCGGCTGATCGTCCTTGGTGCCGTTGCGCATCACCCACACGTTGCCGTATGGCTCGTACTCGGCACGCCAGACGACGGCCTTGCTGGAGTTGGTCTGGAGGAGTGGAGTGCCGAGGTGGTCAGTGAAGGTCCACTTCGTCTGGCCGTGCGTGCCCCAGACTTCCTGCGCGATCGGCGCGCCTGCGAACCAGATCGCTTCGATGCCGGTGCCGTTCCTCCCTGGGGATTTCACTCCGAGGAACGAGAGCTCCGGTGAGTACGCGTAGTGCTTCGTCGTGAGCGTCGAGCCGGCGCGCCGCCGTTCGATCGTTCGCACGCCGCGGCCGTCGTAGCCGAATTCGTAGTACGTGTCGGCTGACGGAGCGTTCGGGCAGCTCTGCCCGACGATGCAGGGGCGCGACTTCGTGCCCGAGGCGCTCAGGTAGACGAGATGCAGCGCGTTGCGCGGCGTGTACCAGCGCTGCTCGCTCGGCAGGCCCGGGCCGTTCGCCCGCGTGCCCGTCAGTTCGTTGCCGGCCGCGTCGTACTGGACCGGCACCGTCGCTCCGCCTTCGAAGACGCTCGTCAGCTTCGGCGTCGTTCCCGCGTAGCTGAACGTGCCCGTTCTCGTCCCGATCTGGTAGCTCGTCATGCTGCCCATGGCGTCGTAGCCGTAGTTCCCGGTGCCCCATGGCCCCGTGGCCGAGGTGAGGCGGCTCAGGTCATCGTAGCCGTAGCTTCGATTGTACGCCGCGCCCGCGAGATCGGCGATCGACGTGAGGTTCCCCGCGTTGTCGTACCCGTAGTCGTAGTTGGCCACGGTTCCCAGCGTCAGCCGGTCGAGCCGGTAGCGCGTGTCGTACGTCATCGTCTTTACCAGCCCGTTGCCCGAGGTCATCGACGTCATCGGCCCGAACGGCAGGTAGCTCGCCGCTGTGACGTAGCTCGTCGACTTGTTGCCGACCTTCCCCGACGCCGTCACCGGCCGCCCCGCGTAGTCGTACGCCGTTTCGACCGCGCGCGCCGACGGGTAGGTCACCTTCGTCCGATTGCCGTTCGCGTCGTACGCGTACTTCGTGACGTACGACACCCCCTCGAGCGGCCGCGTCTCGGTGAGCAAAAGGCCGCGCCGGTCGTAGGTGTAGCTCACTGTTCCGAGCCCGTCGGTCATCGACGTCATCCGTCCGATTCCGAAGATTCCCGCGTCGTAGCCCCAGGTGATCGTCTCACTCGAGCCTTCGCCGGTAGTCAGGCTCAGCGTCACGCGTCCGAGAACGTCGTAGCTGCGCGTCGTGACCGCGCCGCGCGCATCGACCGTGCGCGCGAGGTTCCCGGCGGCGTCGTACTCGTACTTCGTGTCGCCGGTGACCGCGCTGGTCTGCCGCAGCATCTGGCCGAAGTCGTCGTAGAGGTAGCTCGTCACGTTCCCATTCGGGTCGGTGACGCGAATCAGATTCGCCTCGTCGTCGTATTCGTAGCGCGTGTTCGGGAGTGGGTGGTTCTCGTCCTGGACCGTGGCGAGATTCCCGGCCGCGTCGTATCCGTACTCGACGAACGTCGCGTCAGGAAGGGTCGTCCGCCGGAGCCGCTCGACGCTGTCGTCGCTGAAGCTCTCGCGCTTCTTCTCCACCCACGTTCCGCCTTCGAGCGCGAGCAGCCGCTCGGTGCTCTTCGTCCCGGTCGTCGCTTCGTAGGCGTACTCGATCCGCTCGCGAAGATCGTTCGCCGCGGG
>JBPPMG010000413.1:0-9776 GCA_051305935.1 Thermoanaerobaculia bacterium | reverse complement strand
GAGCTCAACACGAAGCTGAACTCCGGCACCGTGCCGGAGGGAAGCGTCATCATCGCGGGACGCAACTTCGGCTGCGGCTCCTCACGCGAGCAGGCAGCGTCCTGTCTGCGCGGCCACGGCGTCACGATCGTCGCGAGGGCGTTTGCGCGGATCTTTCTGCAGAACTCGATCAATCTCGGATTGCCGACGGTGATCTGCCCGGAGATCGAGGCCGACGCGGGCGACGAGCTCGTCATCGCCGACGACCACGTCTGGAACAAAACGAAGGACCGGAAGTTCGCCATCGTGCCGCTCCCCGCGGCGCGCCAGGCGATCATCGACGCGGGGGGACTGATCCCCTACACGCGCCGGCGCCTTCTCGAATCACGAGCCTGAAACGAAAACTGCGGCAGACCAGCGGGCCCATTCGGCCCCACATGGTCGCCCCACGGAGGATGGAAATGGCAAAGTACGACATCGCATGGCTTCCCGGAGACGGCGTCGGCGTCGAGGTTCTCGAGGCGGCGCGGATCGTGCTCGACGCGGTCGAGCTCGACGCGAACTACATTCACGGTGACATCGGCTGGGAGTTCTGGTGCAAGGAAGGCGACGCCTTCCCGCAGCGAACGATCGAGCTGCTTCGCAACGTCAAGGCGGCGATGTTCGGCGCGATCACGTCGAAGCCGGTCAAGGCAGCCGAGGCGGAGCTCGACTCCTCACTTCGAGGCAAAGGGCTCGTCTATCGCTCGCCCATCGTCAGGATGCGGCAGACCTTCGACCTCTACACGAGCCTGCGTCCGTGCAAGGCGTATCCCGGCAACCCGCTGAACTACCGCGAGGGGATCGACATCGTCGTCTTCCGCGAGAACACCGAGGATCTCTATTGCGGCGTCGAGTTCACGACCGTGCCCGACGATCTCGCATGGGCGCTCGGATCGCTCTCGAAGAACTTCGCGCCGTTCGCCTCGCTCGACGGCAAAGACTACGCGATCTCCTGCAAGATCAACACGCGCAAGGGATCGCAACGCATCATCCGCGCCGGCTACGAGTTCGCGAAGAAGTTCGACCGCAAGAAGGTCACGATCGTCCACAAGGCGAACGTGGTGCGCGCGACCGATGGGCTGTTCCTCGACATCGCAAAGGAAGTCGCGTCGAACTATCCGGGAATCACGTTCGACGAAGCGAACATCGACGCGATGACGATGTGGCTGCTCAAGAACCCGTTTAACTATGACGTCCTGGTGGCACCGAATCTTTACGGCGACATCATCTCCGACCTCTGCGCGCAGATGGTCGGCGGGCTCGGATTCGCGGCCTCGGGGAACATCGGCGAGAAGCTCGCCGTCTTCGAGCCGACGCACGGCTCGGCACCGAAGTACGCCGGCATGTACAAGGTCAACCCGATCGCGACGATCCTCTCCGCTAAGATGATGCTCGACTGGATCGGCGAGACGGAGAAGGGCGCGCGCGTCGAAGCCGCAGTCGCCGAAGTCATCAAGGAAGGCAAAGTCCGCACCTACGACATGGGCGGCAGCGCCACGACGATCGAGATGGCGAAGGCGGTCGCGGAGCGAGTTAAGGTGGCGGTACCGGCGTAGGCGAGGCAGGCCAGAGGCCGAGACGCAGGCCAGCGGCCAAAGGCCATAGGCCATAGGCCAAAGCGGGCAGGAACGGGATGCAGGCAGAGAGTGCAAGGGACAAGCTGAGCGCGGTAGAGCTGCGGAGCAGTTCACGTTAGAGCGAGAACAGCCTGTCCCACGCCGACTCCGCCTGCTTTGGCCTCTGGCCTTTGGCCTTTGGCCCTCCCCGGGGAGCGACAAATGAAGAAGCCCATCATCCACGAAGTCGGTCCCCGCGACGGGATCCAGATCGAGAAGCAGGTCGTTCCGGGCGAGATGAAGCTCGGCTGGATCGAGATGCTGATGGCCTCGGGCGTCGACATCGTGCAGGTCGGTTCGTTCGTCAACCCGGCGAAGGTGCCGCAGATGGCCGACACCGACAATCTCTTCAACTTCCTCCGGAATTCGAAGCACCGGCGCGAAGGGGTCATCCTCTCCGGTCTCGTCCTCAATGAAAAGGGGCTCGAGCGGGCGCTCGCGTGCGGCGTCGAGCTGATATGCATGGGAGTCTCGGCGAGCGACACGCACAGCCGAAAGAACACCGGCATGGGCACCGACGAAGCGCTCGCTCGCATCATCCCGATGGCAAAGCAAGCGCTCGCGGCGGGACGTCCCGTGCAGGTTTCTGTGCAGTCGGCGTTCGGCTGCGGCTTCGAAGGGGCGGTCCCGAGCGAGAACGTGATCTCGATCGTCGACCGCTATCTCGAAGCAGGGCTCAAGACGATCAGTCTCGCCGACACGGCGGGGCATGCGAATCCCCGCCAGGTGACCGAGCTCTACGAAGCGATCTTCGAGATCGCTCCCGACGTCGAGGCGTCGTGCCACTTCCACGACACGTACGGCCTGGCGATGGCGAACTGCTTCGCCGCGCTCGAGGCCGGAGTCACGGCGTTCGAGTCGGCCTTCGGCGGGCTCGGCGGCTGCCCCTTCACCAAGCTGAGCGGCGGCAACGTCTGCACGGAAGATCTCGTGCACATGCTGCAGCGGGCAGGAATGCGGATGGACATAGGCCTCGACCCGCTGATCGTCGCCACGAAGGCAGCCGAAGCATTTTTCGGACGGCAGTTGCCCGGCGTGATTCATCGGACCGGAGTGATACCGGCGGCCGCGGCCGTCGGAATTGAGAATTGAGAACTGAGAATGCCCCCCACCAAACTCCTACAGAGCATCCGCGTCCTCGACCTGACCAACGTCCTCGCCGGGCCGTTCGCGACCGAGTTGCTCGCGCTCTGCGGCGCGGAAGTGATCAAGGTCGAAAACCCCGACGGCGGCGATCTCGCGCGCAAGCTCGGGGCCGTTCCCAAGCTCAACAAGGAGCTGATGGGGACGAGCTTCCTCGCGCAGAACGCGAACAAGAAGTCGCTGACGCTGAACATGAAAGTTCCGTCGGCGAAGAAGGCGTTCCTCAAGCTCGCCGAGACGGCCGACATCGTCGTCGAGAACTTCCGCCCGGGCGTCATGGACCGGCTGGGCATCGGCTGGAGCGTACTGTCGAAGCTCAACCCGCGGATCGTCTACTGCGCGATCTCCGGCTTTGGCCAGACGGGCCCGGACGCCGAGAAGCCGGCGTACGACCAGATCATCCAGGGCCTGAGCGGCGTCATGGCAATCAACGGCGACGAGCGGCTCAACCCGCTCCGTGCCGGCTTCCCAATCTGCGACACCGTCGGCGGGCTCAACGCCGCCTTTGCGATCATGGGCGCTCTCTACCACCGCGAGCGGACTGGCGAGGGGCAGTTCATCGACGTCGCGATGCTCGACTCGATCATGCCGCTCATGGGCTGGGTCGCCGCTAACCTGCTGATCGGCGGCGTGCAGCCGCAGCTGTTAGGCAACGACAACTTCACCGCCGCTCCGTCGGGGACGTTCGTCACGAAGGACGGCTACATCAACATCGCTGCAAACCAGCAGCAGCAGTGGGAAGTCCTCTGCGCCCTGATCGGCGCCCCCGAGCTGACGACCGACCCGCGCTTCCAGGAGCGCGACACCCGCAAGAACAACCGCGCGCTGCTGACGCCCCTCATCGAGGAGAAGCTCAAGCAGCACGGCACGCAGCACTGGGTCGATCTCCTCAACGCCAAGGGAGTCCCCTCGGGCGACATCCTCAGCCTCGAGGCCGCGCTCGAACAGCCGCAGGTCAAGCACCGTGAGAGCATCCAGGCGGTCCACGAGGAGACGATCGGCGACATCCGCGTCTTCAACGTCACAGCGAAATTCGAGAAGACCCCCGCGTCGGTCGATGCGCCACCGCCACGACTCTCGGCTCACACCTTCGAGATCCTTCGGTCGATCGGCCTGAGCGAGGGCGAGATCGAAGCGATGCGCGCGGAGAAGGCGATCGGAGAAGTGAGGGAACTGGCGAAGGCGTAGACACCAGTCGGAACTGGAACGGCACGCGCCCAGCCTGCAACTACGACTGGACGCCCTCCTCCCATCTCTCAATTCTCAATCCCTCAATTTCCAACTCCGCCGAAGGCGGCCTTACATCCTCTCCGGCATCGGGATGCCGATGATGCCGAAGATCTGGGCCATCGTGCGGCGGAAGACTTCCGCGACGACGGCGCGGCGCTGGCGCTCCGCGTCGTCCTTTTCGTTGAGGATCGGGAACTTGTGGTAGAAGCTGCTGAAGGTCTGCGCGAGGTCGAACGCGTGACGCGTCAGCAGTGACAGCTCGAGCGTCTCCACCGCGCGCCGGATCACGTTCTCGGTGTCGGCGCTCATCCGGACGATCTGCCACATGTCGTCGACAAGCTCGTCGCCGATCGCCAACCGATCGATCTGGTCCTTCGCGAGCATCGGATCGACGCCCCGCTCCTGCATCTTCCTGAAGATGTTCCCCACGCGCACCGTCGAGTAGAGCAGATAGGGCCCGCTGTCACCCTCGAAGCTCAGCGCCTCGGCGACGTCGAACGCGATTACCTTCGTGCGGCCGAACTTCAGCATGAAATAGCGGAGCGCCGCGATGGCGATCTGCCGCGCGAGCCGCGCGTCGTCCTCTTCGTTTCCGCTCGAGCGCTCGCCGCTGATCTTCTCGCGCGCCTTCGCCTCGAGCTCGTCGAGCATGTCGTCGGCCTTCACGCCGAGCCCCTTCCGCCCCGACATCTCGAGGTACGCCTTCTGCTCGTCCTCGGCTTTCACCTCGACGCCTAACGACTTCGCCGTCGCCGGACTGAGCGCGACCATCTCGTACGAGAAGTGGATCGAGCGCTCGGCCTGCTTCGCGTGCCCGAGGATGCGCAGCCCTTCCTTTACGATTTTCTGCAGATAACCCTGGCGCACGTCGATGACGTTGTAAACCGACTGCGCTCCACCGAAGTGCGGCGCGCCGGCGACCGCGTCGTCGTCGCTCGTCGTCTCCCAGACGATCCGCCCGTCGTCGTAGCGGCGGAATTCGCGGTAGCCGAAGGTGTCGCCGATCAGGCCGAACTTCCAGAGCTGGTAGGCGATGTCCTTGCCGACGTAGGTCACCGTGCCGTTCGAGCGGACGAGGATCTTGTCCGGCTCCTCCATCCCCTCGAACTCGGGCGAGTCGGCGAGCTTCATCACCCAGCAGCCCTTGTGCCTGCCTTCTTCTTCGAAGATGACCGAGCCCGACTTCTTGAGAAGCTCGAAAGCCCGATCCCAGAAGCGCTGGCGGATGATGTCGCTCTCCTTGACCAGCACGTCGTACTCGATGCCGAGCCGGAGCGTCGTCTCGAGATGCCGCCGCACGACGGCCTTCGCGATGATCGCGCCGAGCTTCGCCGTGTCGCCTTCGCCCTTCTCGATGCGATGCAGCGTCTCGCGCCGCCACTCCATCGCTTCCGGATGCTCTTCGTAATAGTGTCCGACCCTCGCATAGAGATCCCAGCAGAAGTAGTCGAACCTCGTCCCGCCGGCGATCCGTTTCTCGACGTCGGCGATTCCCTCGCCGAGAAGCCGCTCGAAGCCGACCACGACGTCAGCGACCTGCACGCCGGTGTCGTCGATGTAGTTCTGCCGCTCGACGTGGTGCCCGAGCGCGACGAGGCAGCGAATCAGCGTGTCGCCGAGCACGGCATTGCGCAGATGCCCGATGTGCGCCGCCTTGTTCGGATTGATGTTCGTGTGCTCGACGGTGATGCGATGCCCCGTCTCCGCAACCGGCGCGCCGATCGCCTCGAGGTGCGCGAGCGTAAAGAGCCTTCGATCGAAATGGAAATTCAGGTATCCCGCCCCTTCCACCGACACGCGACTCACGACCGCGGGAAGCTCGAACCCGTTGGCGATCGCCTCGGCGATCTGCCGCGGAGACTTCCTCGCCTGCTTCGCGAGCTCCATTGCGACTGCCGTCGCGAGGTCGCCCATCGCGAGCCGCGGCGGCGCCTGGAGGATGACGCGCTCGACCGGGATGCCGAAGAGTGAGAGCACTCGGGCCTTGATGGCGTCGGAAAGCTGCTCGGTGATCTGCTCGAGAATCATGGGGTCACCTGCCGTATGCGTGATGGCCGATGTCGTTCCAGCACCGCAGAAGGTAGCGGTCGGAGCGCCATTCGAGGATGTTGATCGATGCGTTGTCCTGGAGCAGCGTCCTGGCACTCGTGAGCGGCAGGCCGAGGAGGCCTGTCGCGAGGATGCGGATGGCGAGGCCATGCGAGACGATGAGGGGAACCGGCTTCCCGCCCTTCTCCGCCTCGTGCTCCCCGATCGCGAGCATCGCCCGGCGAACTCGCGTGTCGACGTCGGCAAACGATTCGCCACCGGGCGCCGGGCTCGACGGGTCGTGCAGCCATGCGCGGAAAGGCTCGGGCTGCATACGGCGCACCTCGTCGAACGCCACCCCTTCCCATTCGCCGCAGTTCACTTCGCGAAGATCGTCGATCGCGTGCACTTCGAGGCCCAGCTCCGCGCCGATGATCTCGGCGGTTTTCCGGGCGCGCGCGAGCGTCGACGAGTAAATCGAGGTGGGGCCGAAGTCGCGGAGGCGCACTCCGAGGAGCCTCGCCTGCGCGCGCCCTTCGTCGGAGAGGTCGCTGTCACTCCAGCCCTGGGCGACGCCCCGCGCGTTGTCGAGCGTCTGGCCGTGGCGTGAAAGGATGAGTCGTTCGAACATGGGTGTGTGTCATCGCCTGCACACAGACGATTCGCGTTCCCCGCGAGAGAGGCCGAACGATATCAGAATCCTTTGTGAGGGGTGAGTGCCGGGCGCGGCGTCAGGCCGTCACGGCCTTCTCGCGCTTGAAGACCATGCCGATGTGATCAGTCGCACCGGTCTTGAAGTTGATCGACGTGATGCTGACCAGCTCCCAGCCATCCTCGCCGAGCCTGTTGAGCTCCTCGGCGCGCCGCGGGTCCATGGAGTAATTCTCCGATCGGACGTTGATGATCTTGTACTCCCACTTCGTCATATGTTCCGCCTCCCCGGTCCCCGTACAGATAGTTGCGGCAGCGAAAGTGTAGCAGGAGTGGCAGGTCATAGGTCAAACCAGGCAGGCCAAAGGCCAAAGGCCAGAGGCCAAAGCAAGCAGTAATGCTCGTGGGGCGGTCGCCGCTGTCGCAAACGACGAGTTGTCGGCGCCTCAAACCGGGTGCACCAGCACAGCGAGCTCGAGCGGCGCGAACTGACTCGCCTGCTCTGGCCTCTGGCCTTTGGCCTTTGGCCCGCTATGACTTATGACCTTTGACCTGCTTCTCTCCACGCCACCGCATCCCCCGGCAGATCCGTGATGACGCCGTGGCAGCCCCAATCCCGGAATGGCTCCCACCAGTGCGGCGAGTTCGGAGCCCAGGGCACCACCTTCAGCCCGGCTTCGACGAACTCGCGGGCAAGCTCGAAGTCGACGAAGGTGTGCGCCGGGAAAAGCCAGCATGCGCCGAGGTCGCGAGTGTAGCGGGCGCCGCCGACCATGTTCCCGGCGATCGTTACGCCAAGCTCGAACCGTGCCGAGTGTTTCTCTTTCAACGTGGCAAGCTCTGCGACGAGGCGATGATCGAACGACGCGAGGACGACGCGGTCCAGGGCGGCTACCGCGTCGACGAGCTCGCGCGCATAGCCGCGGCGCTTGACCTCGAGGATCAAGTCGCCGTGACCCTGGAGCTCACGAACGCTTTCGAGCTTCACCACGCCCGGCCAGGCGACGGAGAGCTCCGCGAAGGTAAACAGCTCGACCGGTGCCCCTCCAATCTCGTCGTCGTGAAAGAGGACAAGGGTCCCGTCGGCGAGGCGCCTTACATCGGTTTCGATCCCGTCGGCGCCCTCGCCAAGTGCGATGGAAAACGCCTCGGGGGTGTTCTCCAGCGCGCGGCGCCGATCGCCCCGATGACCGTAGATCCGAAGTCGTCGCTGAGCCGTGCTCGATGGCATAAGGTGCTGTTCCTAGAATCAGTTCTGCGCGCCGCTTTCGTTGACTTGCGGCGCGCGCGAATGGTACGTTGGCCCAAACATCGGAGCCAGAAAAAGCATGCCCAAGAAGATCCTTCTTGCTGATGACAGCATCACGATTCAGAAGGTCGTCGAGCTGACGTTTTCGGACGGGGACTACGAAGTCATCGCCGTGAACAACGGCGCACGCGCCATCGACCGCCTCGGCGAGATGCGCCCCGACATCATCCTCTCCGACATCATCATGCCGGAGAGGAACGGTTACGAGGTCTGCGAGTTCGTCAAGTCGCAGCCCTCGCTCCGCTCGATCCCCGTCATCCTCCTGACCGGCACGTTCGAGCCCTTCGATCCCGATCGCGCGGAGAAGGCCGGCTGCGATGCCGTCGTCACCAAGCCGTTCGAATCGCAGAACCTGATTCACAAGGTCGAGGAACTGATCGCCGCTGCCGCCGAGCAGGCCGCCGCCGCGCCCGAAGTCGAAGCTCCGCCCCCTCCCCCGGTCGACATGGCGGGAGAGACGCGAGCCTGGGACCTTCCCCCGGTTCCGCCTTCATTCGCGCAGGAGAGCGCATCGCCCTTCGCCGCGCCTCCCTCGTTCTCGACGCAGGAATCGCCGTTCGAGATGCCGGCGTCCGATCCGGACGTTCACGAGCAGTCGACGGACATCTTCGAGGCGCAATCTTCCGACGCGTTTTCCGGCGAGACTCGCGCCTTCCCCGCGATGAGCTTCGACCAGATGCAGGCGATGCAGAAGCAGGCTGAGCCTGAACCGCTTGCGATGTCCGAGCTGGAAGAGCCGGAGCCGTTGCCTCCTTCCGCTCCGCCGGCGTTCGAGCTCGGAGGCGGCGAAACACGCGCGATTCCGGCACTTTCTCACGAACAGGCGGAGTCGATGCAGGAGCCCGAGCCTCCGCCAGCGCCAGTGTTCGAGATGGGCGCGCCCGAGCCCTCCGAGGCTCCCTACTCCGCCGAGACCCGCGCGTTCCCCGCGATGAGCTTCGATCAGCTTCAGGCGATGCAGCAGCCGGCACCACAGGATGAGCAGTTGTTCGAGCCCCCTGCCGAAGAGCCACTCGCCGCCTCGCCTCAGGAGGAAGTTTTCGATAGCAGCGCGGAAGAGCCCGCGTACTCCGCCGAGACCCGCGCGTTCCCCGCGATGAGCTTCGACCAGTTGCAGGCGATGCAGCAGGGAGCTGCTCCTGAACCGGCAGCGGAGCCCGAGTGGGCTGCGCCAGCATCGGAAGAGCCCGCATTGAGCGAGCCTGCCGCCGCACCTGAGCCGGAACCCGCGCCGGAGCCCGCCTCGTGGGCCGCCCCCGCGGAAGAGCCAGCACCTGCATGGGACGCGCCCGCCGAAGAAGCGGTGCCCGCGCCGGAGCCAGAGTGGGCCGCACCCGCTGCGGAACCCGAATGGGCTGCGCCCGCGGCCGAATACGATGATGCATCGACGGGGGCCATTCCCGCGATGGGTCTCGATGAGAGCCCGCTCCAGGAGTCCGTGCCTGAGCCGGAGCAGGCACCCGAGCCCGCCGCATGGACTGAACCCGCCGAGGAGCCGGCCGAGTCTGCGCCGGCCGAGGAGCCTGCTGCAGCGTGGAGCGAGCCTGCGGAAGAATCGGCTGCTGAGCCCGAGCCGTTGGCCGCCGCACCGGAGCCGGAACCCGAGCCCGCACACGAGGCCGAGCCTGCCTGGAGTCTCCCGGCGGTCGCCGCCGCCGCGCCGGTCGTTGCAGCCGCTGCGAGTTCGATGGGAGCCGGAGAGCTCACGGACGCGCAGATCGACGCGATCGCGCGTCGCGCAGTGCAGATGATGTCCGAGGACGTCATTCGCAAAATCG
>JBPPMG010000478.1:0-2489 GCA_051305935.1 Thermoanaerobaculia bacterium | reverse complement strand
ATTCCATCGCCCGCGCCGGTTCGACCTCGCCGGTGGTCTCGTCTTCGAGCCATTCGAGCCAGATCTCCTCGAGCAGCCGCGAGCGCTCGAACCCCTCCGCGATCCGGAACGAGGGATCGAGACCCGCTTCGAGCGGGTGACGGGCAAGGATCGACTGGCAGAACGAATGGATCGTCTGCGAACGGATCCGGTCGAGCTGCGCGAGATGCGTCTCGCACGCGCGGGTCCAGTCGGTTCGCCGCTCGGGCGGGATCGCGAGAATCGGCGAGGCCGAGCCCGATGGCCAGCCGGCTCCGCCGCTGACGAGCGCGGCATGCATGTCGACCAGGCCGTCGCGGATCCGCTCGGCGATCTCGCCGGCTGCTTTCTCCGTGAACGTGATCAGGACCAGTCGCTCCGGCGAGAGACGGGGGTGATCGAGGAGGATCTCGAGCACCTGCCGGACGATCTCGGTCGTCTTTCCGGTCCCTGCTCCCGCCTCGACGAAGAGGTTGCGGCGTCGCGGGGCGAAGAGGAGCGGCGCCTGCGTCATTCGCCCGCCTCCTCGAGATGCCTCAGGTAGCTCATCGCCTCGAAAGGCCTCACTTCACGAGCTTCCTCGCGGGTGTGGCGCACGCGGCACCAGCGACCGACCGTGCACCAGTCGCAGTCGCCTCCGGGAATGGCCGGGAAGATGCCCGCCCGCGCCGAGCGGGCGAGACGGCCGAGATGATCGAGGAGCGTCTCGTGAACGGCGGCGAGCTCGAAGGTGAAGCGCTCCGCGTCGGCATCGGAGCGGATCGGAAGGATCGCGGCCGAGATCGCGGAGGGAGCGGCGCCGAAGATCGAGCCAGCTGCCAGAGCATAGAGAGGGAGCTGGAGAGCGTGCCCCTTCTCGATCTTATCTTCGATTCCGGCCTGCCGGTTTCCCTTCCCCGTCTTGTAGTCGACCACGCGGATTCGCGTCCCGTCGGGCGAGATGTCGACGCGGTCGATCCTTCCGCGGAGGCGGATCTCACTCCCTTCCGTTTCAATGGTGACGGGAGGGAAATCGGGCGGGCGATCGTCGCGGCTCGAGCTCCCGAACGAGAGCTCGAACCATCGTGGACGGAGGTCTCTCGCGACCAGGTCGTTCGTGTCGCGCACGAGGAAACGCTCGAGGACGCGGAGCGCGAGCTTCCGCTCGATCCGCCTCAGCAGCTCGCTCGCGGCCGGGTACTGCCGCTCGTGCTGGTCGAACTCGCTGTCGAGGAGATGCTGAAGGCGCTCCTTGAGCGGGGGGAGCAGTTCGTCTCGTCCGTTCATAGCGATCAGCTCGGCATCCGGCAGGTTGCGGTAGAAGCGCTCGAGGATCTTGTGCTCGAGCAGGCCCCGGCGGCGCTGTGTGAGCTCGAGCTCCCATTCCGGCTCCTCGACGTCGGCGATCTTCAGCACGGTCTCGAGATAGAAGCGGTGCGGGCAGACGCCGAACGTTTCGATGCGGCGCGGCGATAGCTCGAGCAGTCGCGCCGCGATCGCGGTGTCGAAGGAGGGGGCGGGGATGAGGTGGCCGTCGTACGCCGACCTCGTCCCGGAGGTGGTGGCGAGCCGGAGCTGCCTGGAGAGGCGGTGAGAAGCCTCGCCGCCGGAGAGGATGCGGGCCGCCGCCTGTTCCGCGAGCGAGCTCGCGAGCGGGGCTCCCTCGTCCCGTTCGGCGACCCACCGGTCGAACGAGCGGACGATGCGGCTTCTCTCGTCTTCGCCATCGGCGGTCCCGAGCGCGAGGTCCTTGAGGAACATGGAAGGGCGCCACGAACGGCGAATGCCGTCGCCCGCCGAGTAGGAGAGATGCAGCGAGTCGGTCGCGCCGTCGCGGAGGAGCTCGAACAGGAGTCGCTCTTCCTCCCGGCCGTCCGCGATCTCGCGGACGCCGAGGACGCGTCGCTCGTCGTTGGGAAGCAAAACGTCCTCGGTGCGGCGCTGCGGAAACTCCTCCTGCTGCATCGCCACGCCGAAAACGTGGGGGAAGGACCGGCCGCGGAACGACATCAGGTCGCCGAACCAGACGGGGTCGCCGTCGGCCGCTTCGGGCGGCAGATCGGGAAGGGACTCGAGAAGGGACGCGAGCTCGAGCGCGTCGAGCGAGGTGTCGGCCAGCGCTGGCATCCGCAGCAACTCAGCCAGCCCGGCGAGCGATTCGGCCGCCGCGAGATCCTCCTCGACGCGGAACCGCAGCGAGTCGGTGATCCGGTCGAGCCAGTCCGCCCATGCCGAGGCGCGCTTCGATTCGTCGGTCCCGCGCGACATCCGCTCGAAGGCGGCCACCGTCTCGGCCAGAAGTTCGATGCGGACCTGGAGCCATGGCATCACGCTCGGGAGCATCTTCCGGATGCGGGCCGCGGTTCCGCCGGGGATCTCAGCGCGGCGCGCCGCGTCGTCCAGCTCGGCCGCGTAGGCGCCGTCCGGAAGCGTCCCTTTCCGGAACGGCGCGGCTGCCAGGGAGACGATCACCTCGCGGTGAAAGCGCTCCC
>JBPPMG010000346.1:0-11347 GCA_051305935.1 Thermoanaerobaculia bacterium | reverse complement strand
CCGAAACGATCCAGGCTGAAGTCGTAGGGGCGACGCGATGCGTCGCCCGTTTCTCTCGTTCGAAGGGCACGAACGGGCGACCCACCGGGTCGCCCCTACGAACCCCGGACGCCGCTCCGGCTCGCCTGTCTTGACAAAGGTGACGTCCGTTCCGCGCCCTCCGCGCTAGACTTCCGCGCTAGTTACCCGAGGAGACTCCGCAATGACAGCGCACCTGCGATCAGACTCTCGTTCCACGAACCTCACCCGCGCCACCGCGTCACTCGCCGCACTGCTTCTCGCGCTCGGTTTCGCCGGTTGCGCGACGAGCCGGCCCGCGGCGCCGGCTCCCGCTCCCGTCGCCTCCTTTGCCGGCCTCCCGCTCGACGCGGTTGCCGGAATCGATTCGCGCATCCACACCGGGCGCCTGGAAAACGGGCTCACGTACTACGTTCTCCCCCACCGGAAGCCGGAGAATCGCGCGCAGCTCTGGCTCGTGATCAACGCGGGCTCGACGCTCGAGGACGACGACCAGCAGGGGCTCGCCCATTTCGTCGAGCACATGGCTTT
Source organism: Thermoanaerobaculia bacterium (assembly GCA_051305935.1). Classification (GTDB taxonomy): domain Bacteria; phylum Acidobacteriota; class Thermoanaerobaculia; order Gp7-AA8; family Gp7-AA8; genus JACPDH01. Next base: position 10,798 of record JBPPMG010000346.1, on the reverse strand, counting down.
CAACGGCACAGAGAAGTACCCGAAGCAGGCGATCGTCGACTACATCGAGCAGATCGGAATGGACTTCGGCGCCGACCTCAACGCCTACACCAGCTTCGACGAGACGGTTTACACCCTCGCCGTTCCGACCGACGATGCGAAGCTCGTCACGACCGGGCTCGACATCCTGCACGAGTGGGCGCACGCGATCACGTTCGACGCGACCGAGATCGACAAGGAGCGCGGTGTCGTCCTCGAAGAATGGCGCCTCGGACGCGGAGCGTGGGAGCGGATTTTCGACAAGCAGAGCCCCGTGGTCTTCAACCAGTCGCGCTACGCGCAGCGGCTTCCCATCGGAAAGCCGGAGATTCTCCAGTCCGCCCAACGTGATGCGTTCACCCGCTTCTATCGCGACTGGTACCGGCCCGACCTCATGGCGATCATCGCGGTGGGCGATTTCGACGCCGAAACGATGCAGCGCCGGATTCGCGAGCGGTTCGGCGGGCTTCGCGGCCCCGCTGAGTTGCGGCCGCGGGAGGAATACGGGATCCCGCCGCACGCGGAGACGCTTTACAGCGCCACGACCGACGCGGAGATGCCGACGACGATGGTGAGCATCGACACGCGGATGCCGCACCGGCGCGAGACGACGATCGGCGACTACCGGCGCATCGTGGCCGAACGAATCTTCCACCAGATGATGGGCGCGCGCTTCGACGAGATCCGCCAGCGCCCCGACGCGCCGATACTCGGCGCCTGGTCCTACACCGGCGGAATCACGCGCACCGTCGACAACTTCGGGCGCGGCGCCCAGGCGAAGGAAGGAAAGGCAGCCGAGACGCTCGCGCTGCTGCTGGAGGAGACCGCGCGCGTCGTGCAGCACGGCTTCACCGCAGGCGAGCTCGACCGCGCGAAGAAACGCGCGCTTCGCGGCATGCAGAACGCGGTGAGCGAGCGCGACAAGACCGAGTCCGCCGCGTTCGCCGAGGAGATCCTGCGGCACTTCCTCGAAGGCGAGCAGATGCCGGGCCTCGAGGCGGAGCTCTCGCTCTACGAGCGCTTCCTGCCGGAGATCACGCTCACCGAGATGAACGCGATGGCCTCGGCGTGGGGCGGGTCGTCGAACCGCGTCGTGCTGATGAGCGGCCCGGACAAGACGCCGCTTCCCGCTGCCGAATCCCTCCCCGCGCTCGTCCGCACCGCGGAAGCGAAGCTCCTCGAGCCGTGGAGCGACGGCGCCCCCGTCGGGCCGCTCGTGAAAACGCCGCCGGCGTCAGGCTCGGTCGTCGCGACGCGCACGGACGAATTGCTCGGCCTGACCGAGTGGACGCTTTCGAACGGAATCCGCGTCGTTCTGAAGCCGACCGATTTTCAGAACGACGAGATCATCCTCTCCGGATTCTCGCCGGGCGGCTCCTCGCTCGCTTCCGACGCGGAATGGGCTGACGCGCGCTTCGGCTCGTCGATCGCAGCGGAAGGTGGCGTCGGCGAGCTCGACAGGGTTGCCCTGAGAAAGGCGCTCGCCGGCCGACTCGCCTCGGGAAGCGCCTGGATCGGCGAGCTCGAAGAGGGTCTCAGCGGCCGCTCGTCGAAAGACGACTTCGAGACGATGCTGCAGCTGGTCTGGCTTTCGGCGACCTCGCCCCGTCGCGACGAGAACGCTTTCGCGGCATGGAAGGCCCGTACCGCCGAGCAGGTCCGGAACACGCGCCTCGACCCGGAGTCGTCCTTCTGGGAAGACATGTCCGCCGTGCTCGCGGACAACCATCCGCGCAGGAAACCTCTCAGGCCCGAGGACCTGGGCGAGATCGATCTCGACGCTGCGCTTTCGTTCTTCCGTTCGCGATTCGCGGACGCCGGCGACTTCACGTTCGTGATCGCCGGCAATGTCGACCTCGCGACGGCGAAGCCGCTCGTGGAGCGCTGGATCGGCGGGCTGCCTTCGACCGGGCGCAGAGAAAGCTGGCGCGACATCGGCGTCAGGCGACCCGACGGCGTGAAGAGGGTCGAAGTAAAGAAAGGGCGCGAGCCGAAGAGCGCGGTCTACCTGACGTTTTCCGGTCCTGCGGCGTGGTCGCGCGAGAGCGCGCTCGACGCGCAGGTGCTTGCGGACGTGATGAGCATCCGCCTTCGCGAGGTACTGCGCGAAGACATGGGGGGCGTGTACGGCGCGTCGATCTGGGGAGGCCTGCGGCGCCGTCCGACCGAGGAGTACTCGTTCGGCGTTTCGTTCGGTTGCGCGCCCGAAAACGTCGCGGCGCTCCGAAAGGCGGTTTTCGACGAGATCGCGAAGGTACAGGCCGAGGGCATCGGCGACACCTGGCTCGCAAAGGTGCGGGAGAACTGGAAGCGGCAGCACGAGATCGCAGTTCGCGAGAACGGCTACTGGGCGGGACGGCTCCTCGAAGCGCTCCGCTTCGGCGACGATCCCAGGCTCATCCTCGACCTCGACGGTCGTCTCGCGCGCATCACCTCGGCCAACGTCAAGGCCGCGGCGATCAAGTACCTCGACACGTCACGGTACGTCGAGGGAGTGCTGAATCCTGAGTAGCAGGCGAGAGGCGAAAGGCGAAAGGCGAGGGGCACGATGTGGTCCAGGTTCTCCAGGTCGCGCGTCAGATCGGCGTCACCCGCGCTGGTGGCGCACGGCGTGGCGGTTAGGGCTGCAAGGATCCGTTTCATTCTCCACTCTTTCTACCAGGGGAACTCTGATCGCGCACGCAACAGCGATAGAAATGCGGAGCAACTGAAACCGAATGCCTCAAGACTTCGTCGCCGACGCCATCCTGAAATGGGTCCGCGCGCTTGCGGACTATCCGAAGCTTGCAGCGCTCGACCTGAGCTGCGGCCGGGGAGAGATCCTCTCCGCGCTCGTTGAGGACGGCTGCGCCGCTCGCGGGACACACTATCGCAGCGACGACCACAAGTTGACGCAGCAGTTCACGCCGCTGATGACGGGCGGGCTCCCGATCGACGACGGCGTCGATCTGATGAAGCCGCTCCCGTACGAGTCGGAATCGTTCGACCTGGTCGTCCTCAGCGAGGTGATCGAGCATCTGGAGAGTTTCATGCCGATCATCCTGGAGGTCGGGCGCGTGCTGCGCCCGGGCGGCCACTTCGTAATGAGCACGCCGAACATGGCGCGCCTGCACTCGCGGTTCCACTTTTTTCTCACCGGCACGCACAAGCTGATTCGTCGACGGGTGGGGTGGGACCTGGCATCCGACGAGATCTACGCGTACCACATCAATCCCGTCGACTTCCCGCTCTACCACACGCTGCTGCACCAGTCGGGTATGCACGTCCGCGCCGTCAGGTTCACTCACTTCAAGGCACGGCACGCCTGGCTGCTGTTCGGCTATCCGATCTTCTGGCTCGCGACGATCCTCGGCATACGAGAGAAGATCACGACAGAGGAGCACCGGCTCGGCGAGCGAGACCTTCGCCGCTGGATGCTCTCGCCTGCGATGCTCGCCAGCGAGCAACTGCTGGTCCACGCGCGAAAAGATGTTGCGTGACGGCGTGTTCATGCGGAACTGCTTCCGCATCGCCATCACCATTCTGGTAGATTCTCGCGAGCACGCGCTGAAGGAAGTTGCGCCATCGCGACGATCCGCCTCGCAGCGCCGGAGGTAATGAGTCATGAAATACACCACCTTGCTGTGCCTTCTTGTCCTTGTCTCGCTCTGTCCGGTCGCCGGGGCGCGGGGCGGCGCCGAAGCCGTCGCCATTCCCAAGGAAAAGCGAACGGTGCTCGGGCTCTACCTCACGCCGGCACAGGCGTACGAGAAGTGGAAGTCCAATCCGGAGACCGTGAAGATCCTCGATGTCCGTACGCCGGACGAGTACGTCTTCGTCGGCCATCCGACGATGGCCTGGCACATTCCCCTCGCGCTGCAGACTTACCAGTGGGACGCGACCGGCCGCATGTTGCCGATGAAGCCGAATCCCGACTTCCTGGCCCACGCGAAAGAGGTTTTTACGCCTGCCGACACGCTCCTCGTCCTCTGCCGGTCGGGCGGAAGAAGTGCCAAGGCTGTCGACGCCCTTGCGGGCGCAGGATTCAAGCAGGTCTACAACATCGTCGACGGAGTGGAAGGCGACCTGATCCAGGATCCGAAGCACCCCGACCACGGGAAGCGGAAGAAGAACGGGTGGATCAACTCGGGCCTTCCCTGGACGTACGAGCTCGATCCCGCGAAGATGCGCCTGCCGGCGCAGCCGGCTCCTCCTTCGAAACAGTAGCCCTGCACTCGATCGACAGGTCGACGTCGCAAAGCCTGGCCGGGCCGCCGTTCGGCGCGTCGCGCCCGACGATTCTCTTCGCTCTCGTCGCGGGCTCAATCCGTCATGAACGAGTCAGTCAACCCGTCGGCCTTGACGCCCCATCGCCTGACGATCCAGCGCGACGCGATGATGAGATAGAGCGCTGCCGCTCCGATCAAGGCGTGCGCGAGGCGCAGCCCCGTCATCTGGTATCCGAAAGTCAGTTGCAGAACGTCGCAGTCACAGTAGGCGATCACGCCGGAGTTGAGCCCGGCCGCGAGCACGACGAAAAGCGCGAGGATGTCGACGAAGCGCATGGCTCGAGGATTGTACGCGCGACGTTCCATCGTGAGGCCTCCCGTTGCCTCCATGCAGGAGGTATAGTTCAGGCTCGCAGGAGTCGTGAATTGCTCTCCTACCCGCAGACGCCGACGGAGAAATGCCGATGACCCACGAGCACTCGACGCACGACCAGCACACTCCCGAACCGTCCCGCAGAGGAACCGATGTCGACGCATGGAAGCGCGCGTTCCAGGAGAACCTTTTCTACTCCCTCGGTCGCTTCCCTGCGACCGCGACGATGAACGACAGATACCTCGCGCTCGCCTTCAGCGTGCGCGACCGGCTGGTCGGCAAGTGGGTTCGCACCTCGGAGACCTACTACCGCAAGCGCGTACGCACCGTCTGCTATCTCTCCGCGGAGTTCCTTCTCGGCCCTCACCTCGGCAACAATCTCGTCAATCTCGGAATGATGGAGCCGGCGCGCCAGGCGCTGACGGAGCTGGGGCTCGACTTCGACAAGCTGCTGGAGCAGGAAGAGGAGCCCGGGCTCGGCAACGGCGGGTTAGGCCGCCTCGCCGCCTGCTACATCGATTCGCTCGCGTCGCTCGAGATTCCGTCGATCGGCTACGGCATCCGCTACGAGTTCGGGATCTTCGACCAGACAATCCGTGACGGATGGCAGGTCGAGACGTCGGACAAGTGGCTGCGCCTCGGCAATCCGTGGGAGATCGCGCGCCCTGAGATTGCATTCGACGTCAAGTTAGGCGGACGCACCGAGACGTCCACTGACGACGACGGGCGGCTGCTGGTCCGCTGGATTCCCGAGCGGGTGATCAAGGGTGTCGCCTACGACACTCCGATCCTCGGACACGAGGTCAACACCGCGAACCTGCTCCGGCTCTGGAGCGCCGCGGCAACCGAGTCGCTCGACTTCGAGGCGTTCAACGTCGGCGACTACTACGGCGCCGTCGAAGACAAGGTGGCGTCCGAGACGATCAGCAAGGTCCTCTATCCGAACGACGCCGCCCTCTCGGGAAAGCGCCTCCGGTTGGAGCAGCAGTATTTCTTCGTCACCTGCTCGCTGCGCGACATGATCCGCATCCATCGCCAGACGGCCAGCGACCTCACCGGATTCCACCAGAAGTACGCGGTGCAGCTAAACGACACCCATCCCGCGCTCGCGGTCGCCGAGTTGATGCGAATTCTCGTCGACGAGGAACGGATGGAGTGGGAGCAGGCGTGGGAGATCACTCGCCGCACGTTCGCGTACACGAATCACACGCTGCTCCCCGAAGCGCTCGAGAAGTGGCCCGTCTCCCTGTTCGGTAGCGTGCTGCCGCGGCACATGGAGATCGTCTACGAGATCAATCGGAGGTTCCTCGACGAGGTCAGGGCGAGCAGGCCGGGCGACGAGGGGCTCGTGAGCAGACTGTCGCTGATCGACGAGTCGGGCGAGCGCTCGGTGCGCATGGCGCATCTCGCCTGCGTCGGAAGCCATGCGATCAACGGTGTGGCGGCACTCCACAGCGAGCTGCTCAAGCGCGATCTCCTGCGCGACTTCAACGAGCTCTGGCCCGGCAAGATCCGAAACGTCACGAACGGCGTGACGCCGCGACGGTTCGTCGTGCTGATCAACCCGGGACAGACCAGGCTCGTGTCGGATGCGATCGGCGACCGCTGGACACACGACCTGGAGTTGATTCGCGCGCTCGAGCCAATGGCCGAGGATGCCGCGTTCCGCGAGAAGTGGCGCCGCGTGAAGCGCGAGAACAAGGAAGCGCTCGCCGCGGAGATCGCGAAGCGGACAGGTGTCGTCATCGATCCGGCGAGCCTCTTCGACATCCAGGTCAAGCGCTTCCACGAGTACAAGCGGCAGCACCTGAACGTGCTGCACGTGATCACCCGCTACCTTCGAATCAAGAAGAACCCCTCGACCGATTTCGTGCCGCGAACGGTGATCTTCGCAGGCAAGGCCGCGCCGGGCTACGTGATGGCCAAGCGCATCATCAAGCTCATCCACTCGGTCGCCGAGGTCGTGAACAACGATTCCGAAGTCGACGGAAAGCTGCGGGTCGTCTTCGTGCCCGACTACAACGTCAAGCACAGCCAGCGTATCTTCCCCGGCGCGGATCTCTCCGAGCAGATCTCGACCGCCGGCAAGGAAGCGTCGGGCACCGGCAACATGAAGTTCGCGATGAACGGCGCGCTCACGATCGGGACGCTCGACGGCGCGAACGTGGAGATACGAGACGCGGTCGGCGCCGACAACTTCTTCCTCTTCGGCCTCACCGTCGACGAGGTGCAGCGCCTTCTGGCCGGTGGGTACAGGCCGCGGGAGCTCTACGAGATCGACGGTGAGCTGCGCACGGCGATCGACGCCCTCGCCGAGGGAATGTTCTCGAAGGGCGACCGCGAGCTCTTCCGCCCGATCGTCGAGAACCTGCTCGGCAGCGACCCGTTCCTGCTCCTCGCCGACTATCGGTCGTACATCGACTGCCAGGACGACGTCGATCGCGCGTTCCGTGACGAGGAGAGCTGGACCCGAGCGTCGATTCTCAACGCGGCCCGCATGGGCGGCTTCTCGTCCGATCGCTCGATCCACGATTACTGCCGTGACATCTGGAACGTCGAGCCCGTCAGGATCGGCGACAGCGGCGAAGAGGACTGATTTTCCTCGGACGCCCTGATGTGGCGCAGGCACTCCTGCCTGCGCGTCGCCGAAGGCGACCCGCGAAATCCTATGCCGGAGGGCTGCACCGACCCCATGAGGACTTGCTGCTCGCGAATTGTCGATCAGCTCGCAGGGGCGGCGCTTCGCGCCGCGCGCAGACAGGAGTGTCTGCGCCACACAAATCGCAGAGAGCCACGGTCAGCTCAGCACGAGGCTCGATCGCAGTGTCCCGTGAGCGCGACCTCGGCGAGCACATGGTCGTCCATCGCACGCTCGAGATCGGCCCGAGTAGCCTCGCGCGTCAGTTCGAGCTCGGTGTCGAGCGCGTAGAGCCTGAAGGCGTAGCAGCGCTCCTGGTCACGAGAGCAGGGGCCGGCACTCCACGTGTTCTTCTTCCAAGAATTCCGGCCGACCACGGCGTCGAGCGTACTGCCTTCGATGATGCCCGATACCGCCGCAGGGATGTTCCACACGACGAAGTGGTCCCGGACTTCATCCGGAGCGGTCTGGTCATCGACGACCAGTGCGAGCGTTTTCGCCCCGTGCGGAATCTTCGAGAAGACAAGTGGCGGGATGTCTCCGCCGTCGCACGTATACCGCATCGGGATGGTCGTGCCTTCGGTGAATGCGGGGCTCTCGAGCTTCATTGACGACACCTCTCCGTCACGTTAAGTACCCGAGCGGTGCCGGGCGCAGGTGTGGTCCTCGTCACGCGGCAGTGTGTCGTCGCGCGGAAGCTCTCGGCAGTGCGGCGAAACGCCAGCGCCGCGAGAGCTTCGCCGCGGCTCCGCCCGGGTCCTGCGTCCCGCGGGCCAAGACGCCAGCGAGGATGCCGGCGAGACGCCGCGCCGCGAGCCTCCCGCCTGCCTGCCTTGACCTTTGACCCTTGGCCTCTTGCCGTTGACTTGCTCATCGCCTCTCGCCTCTCGCCTATCTTGGCCAAATCCGCTATCATCCGCCCGCAATTCGGCCGGGACCCTGGGCGGGGCCGTCGCGTGCACCTCTAACCGCGGCAGCGGCACGAATCGCACAACCTCTTATTACTCAACGGAAACCGTTCCGGAACCAACCGAGGATCCGGAGCAGAACACGGAAACGAAAACCCGGTCCCGTCGTGGGACGACTCTGGAGGGATTCATGAATTCGTGGTTCAAGCGCTTTGCCGGAACGACCGGCCTCGCGCTCCTTTTCGCCACCGTCGCGATGCTTGCGGGCGCCATGCCCGCCGCGGCCAGCGAAGCGGAGCTCGTACTGCCGGATCTGAACGACTCGGCCGTCGCGTCATTCTTCGGGATGACCGGCCACAACCTGCTGCTCGGAGGCCTGTTCGTCTGCCTGCTCGGCATGCTCTTCGGCCTCGTGATGTACGTGCAGCTGAAGAACCTGCCGGTACACAAGTCGATGAGGGAGATCTCGGAGCTGATCTACGAGACCTGCAAGACGTACCTGGTCACGCAGGGCAAGTTCATCATGATGCTCTGGGCGTTCATCGCCGTGATCATCGTCGCGTACTTCGGATGGCTGCGGCACTTTGCGTTCCACCAGGTCGCACTGATCATTATCTTCTCGCTCGTCGGCATCGGCGGCAGCTACGGCGTGGCATGGTTCGGCATCCGGATCAACACGTTCGCGAACTCGCGCTCGGCCTTCGCCTCGCTCGGCGGCAAGCCGTTCCCCACGTACGCGATTCCGATCAAAGCGGGCATGTCGATCGGCATGCTGCTGATCGCGACCGAGCTCGTCATGATGCTCGGCATCCTGCTCTTCGTTCCCGGCTCCTACGCGGGCCCCTGCTTCATCGGCTTCGCGATCGGCGAGTCGCTCGGCGCCGCGGTCCTCCGTATCGCCGGCGGCATCTTCACGAAGATCGCCGACATCGGCTCCGACCTGATGAAGATCGTCTTCAACATCAAGGACGACGACGCGCGCAACCCGGGCGTCATTGCCGACTGCACGGGCGACAACGCGGGTGACTCGGTCGGCCCGACCGCCGACGGCTTCGAGACTTACGGCGTCACCGGCGTCGCGCTCATCACCTTCATCCTTCTCGCGATTGCGAGCCCGCAGACGCAGGTGCAGCTCCTCGTCTGGATCTTCGCGATGCGCGTGCTCATGATCATCACCTCGGCCGCGTCCTACTGGATCAACAGCATCATCGCGAAGGCGCGCTTCGGCGACTCGCCGAAGTTCAACTTCGAGACGCCGCTGACCACCCTCGTCTGGCTCACCTCGATCGTCTCGGTCGGCGTGACCTACATCGTGTCGTACCTGCTGATTCCCGAGCTCGCCGGTTCGACCGATCTCTGGTGGCAGCTCTCGACGATCATCACCTGCGGCACGCTCGCGGGCGCGATCATCCCCGAGCTCGTCAAGATCTTCACGTCGACCGAGTCGGGTCACGTGAAGGAAGTCGTCATCGCCTCGCGCGAGGGCGGTCCTTCGCTCAACATCCTCGCCGGCCTCGTCGCCGGCAACTTCTCCGCCTACTGGATGGGCCTCACGATCGTCGCGCTCATGGGTATCGCGGCCTGGATGTCGGCCTTCTTCCCGGCAGACATGATGATCGCCCCGGCGATCTTCGCCTTCGGCCTCGTCGCCTTCGGCTTCCTCGGCATGGGCCCCGTGACGATCGCGGTCGACTCCTACGGCCCGGTCACCGACAACGCGCAGTCGGTCTACGAGCTCTCGACGATCGAGACGATCCCCGGCATCAAGGAAGAGATCAAGCGGGACTTCGGCTTCGACCCGCAGTTCGAGAGCGCGAAGGACTACCTCGAGGCAAATGACGGCGCCGGCAACACGTTCAAGGCGACGGCCAAGCCCGTACTCATCGGCACGGCGGTCGTCGGCGCGACGACGATGATCTTCTCGATCATCGTCATGCTGACCAACGGCCTCACGACCGACGTGGAGAAGCTCTCGCTGCTCCACGCGCCGTTCCTCCTCGGCCTCGTCACCGGCGGCGCGGTGATCTACTGGTTCACCGGCGCGTCGATCCAGGCAGTCTCCACCGGCGCCTACCGCGCGGTCGAGTTCATCAAGAAGAACATCAATCTCGATTCGGGCGCAGAGAAGGCCTCGGTCGAGGACTCGAAAAAGGTCGTGGAGATCTGCACGCAGTACGCGCAGAAGGGGATGTTCAACATCTTCCTGACGGTCTTCTTCTCGACGCTGGCATTCGCCTGCTTCGAGCCCTACTTCTTCATCGGCTACCTCATCTCCATCGCGATCTTCGGCCTCTACCAGGCGATCTTCATGGCCAACGCCGGCGGAGCCTGGGACAACGCGAAGAAGATCGTCGAGGTCGAGCTGAAGGAAAAGGGAACGGACCTTCACTCCGCCACGGTCGTTGGCGACACGGTCGGCGATCCGTTCAAGGACACCTCATCGGTCGCGATGAATCCGGTCATCAAGTTCACGACGCTCTTCGGCCTTCTCGCCGTCGAGCTCGCCGTCGAGATGACCAAGGCCGGCAAGGGCGATCTGACGATGGGCCTCGCCATCGTCTTCTTCCTGATCTCGACCGTCTTCGTCTGGCGCTCGTTCTACGGAATGCGCATCGAAGTCAGCCCGACGCGGTAGTCAGCCAACCAGTAAAGC
>JBPPMG010000220.1:0-12954 GCA_051305935.1 Thermoanaerobaculia bacterium | reverse complement strand
TCGATGAGCGGGTCGAGCAGCCTCCCTTTCGGCAGGGCGATTCGCATCGCGCGGCTCATCGCCTCGCCTCGAGCGCGTCGACGCTCATCGTGAAGCCGACGGCGGGCACGTCCGCGCCGAATCGCGCGTAGAGGGAGTCGTAGCGCCCGCCTCTCACGATCGGCGTGTTCGATCCGGGCGGATAGACGCGAAAGCGAAGCCCACTGTAGTAGCCGCGCGCGTCGTCGGGATCGAAGACGACCACGAGGCGCGCGGCCAGGTTCGACACCGAGGACGCGAGTCGATCGAGTCGCGACGACAACGCAAGCGTTGTGCGGCACGATCCGAGATCAGCTGCTTCGAGCGTGCCGCGGCGGAGCCGCTCGAGGAGTCGCGCCGCGGCGGGATCGAGCGGCGCTTCGCGCTCGAGCAATCCGGGCAGTGACGCGTCGCCGCAACTGATCGTGCAGCCGTCGCCCGCGGCGTCGACGGCGAGCCGAATGATCTCGAGATCGGCGTCGAACGATGGCGACCCGACGAGCTCCGCGCCGATCTGAAAGTACTCGCGCCCTCCGCCGAGCCGCGCCGATTCGCACCGCACGACGTCGCCGCGATAGAGCACGCGGGTTTCGGCCGACGGCGGGATCACCGGCGCGAGCGCGCGCGCGATCATCGGCGTAAAGTCGCTGCGCAGCGTGAGCAACTCGCCGTCGCGGTCGACGAGGCGATAGCTCGACCGCGGCGGCACCGCGCTGGTCAGCTCGTCGTAGCAGCTTGCGAAGTCGAGGATCGGAAGGATGACCTCTCGATATCCGGCGCGCTCGAGCTGCGCGATGATCCGGCCTTCGATCGCGCGGCGGCGCGCCGCCTCTTCCGGCAGCAGCACGCGGACCCCCGAGGGGAACGGCGGCGCCGCCGTTGAGATTGCTTCGGGCTCTTCCTGTCTTCGTTGCAGCATTCGTTTCCTCGCGATTCCGATCTGAAAGCAAAACGCCCCATCCCGGGCGGGAAGGGGCGTCAGATCGGTCGGAAACGAATGGTCGTGCGACGGTCAGCGCCCCTTACCGCGGGGGCGCCGAGACGTCGAGCACCCCTACGGCCTGTGATGCCAGGCGTGGTGGTGGTGCTGACGGACGACGACGGAGCTTCTCATCGGCGGAGAGAATAGGGGCGACGGGTGAGCGCTGTCAAGGCGGGGGGAATCGTGCAGCGTAACGGCATGTCGTCCTGAGCGCAGCGAAGGACCTCTCAGGGTTCTACGGGGAAGTCCTCAGCCTTTGGATTTCCAGCCTGTTGCCAGTGAGTAGAGCGAAGCGAAGGGCCTCGCAGGCTTCCACCGTCCAGACCCTCGGTCCTTCCTCGTCGCGCGACGATAGAACCCTGAGAGGTCCTTCGCTTCGCTCAGGACGACAAACTGTGCGCGCGGCGCGGAGTGGCCTGGGTTCGGCAGATCGATCACGTCCAGGAGACCGCAACCGTCGCTCGGGCTCCGCGGCGCCTCGTCGACTGTTAGGCCGTAGCCATCACCCTCTCGGCACGATCATGCGCAGCTTCTCCGGCGCGATGGAAATCTCCACCGGGGTCGAGGTGAGCGGCTCACCGTCGGCATAAACTTCCATCGGAGTCGCCGTCTCGATGCGCATCGATCGGCCGCGGGCGGAGCGGACGAACGGGCTCGCGACGTGCTTTCCCGTATACGCCTTCGGCAGCGTCGTCACGAGATCCCACTTGCTGCACTTGCCGATGACGTAGAGGTCGAGCAGGCCGTCATCGATCTTCGCGCCGGGAGCGATGAGAATGCCAGCGCCATAGCGATGTCCATTCCCGACGACGGCGAACATGACCTCCTCGGTTTCCGCGACGCCGTCGATCGAGATCTTCATCGGCACCGGATTGAACGACGGCAGAACGCTGAAGATCGAGTAGAGGTAGACGAGCGATCCGCGGAGGTACTTCACTCGATTCGCGCGCGCGGCGACGACCGAGTCGAAGCCGACGCCGGCGACTCCAAGGAAGCGGAGGCCGTTCGCGACGCCGACGTCGATCTCGCGAACGACACCGTTCACGACGACGTCGCACGCCTGGTCGAGTCGCGCCGGTATCCCGACCGTCTTCGCGAAATCGTCGCCCGAGCCGAGCGGCAGCACGGCGACGGGGATGCGAAGATCGAGGGAACGAAGCGCGAGATGGAAGCTGCCGTCGCCGCCGCAGACGACCGCGCGATCACAGATCTCCGGCGTGAGCTGACGCGCCATCTCGATCATGTGCTCGCGGCTCTTGCTCTCGAAGTGGAGCACCTCGGCGCCCGCGGCACGAAGCATCTGCTCCGCCTCGCCGACGTGCAGACGAGCCCGGCCTCGGCCTGCGGCCGGGTTGTAGAGGACGGCTAGACGCATGAGCGGCTAGTGTAAATGCGGAATGCGGAATGCGGAATGCGGAATGATGGCGGGGGGCAGGATTTGGGGCCGGAACGGATCGGGATGTGGCAACCCGCAGCGCAGCGTAGCCCACCGGGTCAGAGTACTCGGCCGGCCGGCCTCCCAGGATGAAAACTTAATTCTTCAGACCTGACCCCAACCCACGTACACTCTTCCCGTTCCAAACATCAGGACTGAGCAGACCGGCGGCGCGAGCGTGGGCCCCGGCTCTCCAACACGAATTCGACAGATCACAGGGGCCGATCGTCATGTTCGACGTCTTTCGCCGCAGCTACGGGATTTTCCGCCAGTCTCTCGCCGTCCTCGCGGCCGACAAGGAGATTCTCATCTTTCCGGTGCTCTCCGGGATCGCCATGATCTTCGTCTTCGCGCTGATGATCGGCGGCGGCTTCTTCATGGGGGTCTTTCGCGCGATCCTCGAATCATCGGGCCAGGGTTCGATGAGCGAGATCCTCGGCTACGTGGTCCTCTTCATCTGGTATTTCCTCTCCTGGTTCGTCGGCCTCTTCTTCAATGTCGCGGTGATTCACTGCGCGAAGATCCGGCTCGACGGTGGCGACCCGACGGTGGCCGACGGCATCTCCGCATCGATGCGCCACATCGGACGCATCGCGGCGTGGGCTGCGATCTCGGCGACGGTCGGACTCATCGCGCAGATCCTGCGCGACAAGTTGAGGGGGCTCTCCTGGATCTTCGTCTGGCTCGGCGAGGCAGCGTGGGCCGTCTCGACCTTCTTCATCGTGCCGGTGATGATCTTCGAGGAGCGCACGATTCTCGACTCGATCAAACAATCGGTGAACCTGCTCAAGAAGAGCTGGGGCGAATCGCTCGTCGGAGGCGGCGGGATCGGTCTCTTCGTTTTCCTCCTCGCGCTCCCGGGAGTCCTTCCGATCATCCTCGGCATCGCGATCGGCAATGGCGTCGCGGTGATCGCGGGAATCGCGATCGCGGTTCTCTGGTGGTTGATTCTCGCCTGCATCTCCTCGGCGCTCGGCGGCATCTACCGGGCCGCGATCTACGTCTACGCGACCGAGCAGCGGGTTGCGCCGGGGTATTCGCAGGAATACATCACGGGCGCGTTCAAGCACAAATGACGATGCGTGTGGCGCAGGCACTCCTGCCTGCGCGTTGCCAAAGGCGACTCGTAGCGGCACATTCCGATGTGCCGCTCGTCAACGACGATTACCGGAGAGCCGAGCATCGGAATGCTCGGCTACGAGGCGGCGCTTCGCGCCGCGCGCAGACAGGAGTGTCTGCGCCACACAAGGCCGTGCCCTACCCCCGCAGCACCTTCTCGTAATAGTCCGTGTACTGCGGAATGATCTTCGCGGTATCGAACTGCTCGATCGCCCATGCGCGGCCGGCTTTACCCATCCTGAGACTCAGTTCGTCGTTCGAAAGAATCTCGATTGCACGCTCCGCCATGCCGTCGACGTCACCCACGGGGCGCAGATAGCCCATCTCGCCATCGATGACGACCTCCGGAAGTCCCCCCGCGCGCGACGCGATGACCGGCACTTCGGACGCGAGTGCCTCGAGCGCGGTCATTCCGAACGACTCCGTCTCCGAGGGCAACAGGAATAGGTCGATCGCGCCAAACGCCTCTTCGACGTTCGAGACGTGCCCGATGAAAAAAACGTCGTCCTCGAGGTCGTGATCGCGTACGAACGCCTCGGCCTTCGGTCGCTCGGGCCCGTCCCCTAACATGACCAGCCGTGACGGCACCTTCCTCTGCACGCGAAGGAAGATCTCGAGCACGTCCTCGATGCGCTTCACTTTCCGGAAGTTCGACGCGTGGCAGACGATCTGACGGCCACACGCGAAGAACGGTCCCTCCCCTTCGCGACGATGAAATCGCTTCGGATCGACGAAGTTCGGGATCACCTCGATCGGCTTCGTCGTCCCGAAGTGGCCGATCGTGTCGTCGCGCAGCGAACGCGACACGGCCGTGACGCCGTCCGAGACCTCGATGCCGTACTTGGTGATCGGAAGGTAGCTCGGATCGCGCCCCACGATGGTGATGTCGGTGCCGTGGAGCGTCGTGATCACCTTGGGCCCGTGCTCGCCGAGGATCTGCTTCGCAATGAACGCGGAGATCGCGTGCGGAATCGCGTAGTGGACGTGCAGGACGTCGAGCTCCTCGTGCTGCGCAACCTCGACCATCTTCGACGCCAGCGCGAGCGTGTACGGGCGGTAGTCGCCGAAAAGGGGATATGGCGTCGTCGCGACTTCGTGGAAGCGAAGCCTCGCGTGCAGCAGCGTGAGGCGCGTCGGCAGCGCGTAGCTGATGAAGTGCACCGTGTGCCCACGCCGGGCGAGCTCGATGCCGAGCTCGGTGGCGACGACGCCCGATCCGCCGACCGTCGGGTAACAGGTGATCCCGACGTTCACCTCAGACCTCCCGTCCGCGGAACGCCGCGACGACGTCGTCGACGCGAGGAGGCTGCTTCGTCACGAATCCTTCGCCGAACTCCGCCCCGATCATGGCGCCGAAGTGGCGCGCGCGCGCCTCGATCATATCGATGAACGACTTCTTCGCGATGAAGGTCATCTTCTCCTTCGACTTCGGGTTGTAGAACTGCGACTTGTAGCAACGCAACGCCTCCATCTTCTTCTTGTGGCTCGCCGTGGTGTCGACGACGAAGGTCGGCTGCTGGACGTAGTTCTGCATGTAGTAGACGACCGTCTGCGGCCGGTGCGCAGCCTGCCCTGTCTCGATCTTCGCGAGCCCCGAATAGAAGCTCGCCTCCGTGACCAGTCGCCCGCAACGCGTGTGATCGGGATGCCGATCGTCGGGCCAGGGCGCGAAGACGATCGACGGGCGGTGCTTGCGGATGATCGAAATCACCTCGAGCTCTTCGTCTCGCCCGCTGCGAAGACTGCCGTCGCCGAGATCGAGCTGCCGGCGGAAAAGCGCACCGAGGACGCGCGCCGATGCGAGCGACTCGTGAAGGCGCGTCTCCGGAGTGCCGCGTGTCCCCATCTCGCCGCGCGTCAGGTCGACGAGCGCAATCTTCTTCCCTTTTGCGACGGCCTCGAGCATCGAGCCTCCGCATCCGATCTCGGCGTCGTCAGGATGCGCGCCGAAGAAGAGGTAATCGACCTTCGTGTTCTTCATCTCAGACTCCTGTGATTCGGTAGACGCTGCTGTCGGGCTCGGCGAGCTCGACGAGCCGATCGGCGAGCGCGTCGCCGTGGTCGAGCCAGAGGCGGAGCCACGAGATCCTCCGATCCTGTGGAACACCGTCGGGGAACAGGGCGTTCGCGAGTCGCTTGACCGCGCGATGCCGGTCTCCGTCGCGCCGGGCGAGAGCGCGCACCCCGCGCGCCTCCAGCCTGCGCGCATGGAACTCGAGCCGCCGCAGCGTGCGCCTGACGGAACGCTCCATCGAGCGGTCGGCCTCGATGATCGCCTCGGCGACTGGCTGCGCGGAGCGGCCGATCGCCGCCGACAGCGCGTCTACATCACGCCGCAGCGCATCGATCGCGCCGCCTTCGCGCTTCGCCAGAATCTCTTCCACGGGAGAGGTCAGCTCGCTCGCTTCGAGCCCGTATCGCTCGATCGCGCGTAACACCTTCTCTTCCGCCACGAGGACGTGCGCGCGCAAGGCGACGTGCGGCGCCGTGACTCCCAGTCGCTCGTGCAGCGGAACGAGCTGGGCGTAATACGCAACCTCGGCGGGACCGCCGACGAACACCGCGGGCTCGAAAACGAAATCCTGGAGGAGCGGCCGCATGAGCGCGCCGGTCGAAATGCGCGCCGGGCTCTCGGCGAGAATCCTCCCCAGCTCTCCGTCACCGATCGGAGCCTCGCCCGCGCGCCACCCGTCGGCATCGCGCCGCAAGGCGAGGCGCTCGCCGTCAGCGCCGAGCAGGTAGAGGAGAGCGTAACGCCCATCGGGCCCCGGCACGACCTGCGGCGCGTAGCCCGCCCGCTGCACGACCACGCTCCGTTCCGCAATGCCCGCCTCGATCTCGCCGAGCGAATCGATCATCGCCCGCAGGAGTGGTGCGCCGGCGCGACGCAACTCGGAATCGAGCGAGTCGACGAGGACGAGACCGCGACCGGCAAAGAGAGAGGAGACCAGCGTCGCGAACGAGTCGCGAAAAGTCACGCCATCGCGGAGCCAGGGAGCATCGACGAGCCCCGCGAGGTCGGCGAGGCGGGAGCGAAGTGACGCTGGCAGCGGCAACGCTCCAACCGCCCGCGGAGTGCCGGACGGGTGGGGACATCGGATCTTCGCGACCGACTCCCGCTCCGGCCAGTCGAGGGTCGCGACCTCGCCGAAATCGTGGTCCTCGGTAGCCATCCAGAAGAACGCGGTCGCGGCCACGCCGCGCGCGGCGAGGGAGGCGCGAAGGTTGAGCAGCGACGCGATCTTGGAGATCGTGAGCAGCGGACCGCCCGCGAAGCCGACCTGCTGCCCCGCAATGATCGCTACGCTCCGCCCCGCGCTCCACTCCGCAAGTTGCGAAGTGACATCGTTCCCCCATGCCAGGTTCGACGCGGCGAGCGACGCCGCCAGCGCCGAGCGGTCGCGCGAGGGCGGTCGCACCGTCAGATCGTCACGGCGCGAGCCGAGAGCGCGCGCCTCGCCCCTGCCGAGGACCAGATCGAGCGCGTAGCCCTTCATGCCGGGGTACGACGCGAGCGGGAGCTCGATGAGCGTGCGGATGGATTCGGTCATGCGTCCCGGTTTCCGGAAATGATCAGGCGTGGGCTGTCGTCGGTGAACGGCGCGCCGGCGAAGTCACCGAAGACGTTCCGGATCGCAAAGCCGGCTTCGTCGAAGAGGCGCTGCATCTCGACGACGTCGTATCCTCGCACACGCTCGATGAAGCGCCGCCCGCCCATTGTGATTCTTTTGTTAAACGTGCTCGACACGGCGTCGAACCAGCGCTCGATCAGCACGTGCTCGCCGTCGACCTTGCGCTCCTCGCGCTCGACGAGGCGCTCGAGCTCGCGCCGCACGTTGAGATAGTCGAAGAGCACCGGAGCTCCGGGTCTGAGCACCCGCCGCATCTCGCCGAGCGTCTGCGCGTCCTCCTCGAGCGATTCGAAGTAGCCGAAGCTGGTGAAGAAATTGACGAGGCCGGCGAACGACTCGGTCCGGAACGGAAGCGCGCGCATGTCGGCGCGCACGAGCGGCATCGCACCGTGCTTTCCGATGCCGTGCCGCAGGAGCACGTACGAGAGGTCGCAACCGCAGACCGAGTAGCCGAGCCTGCGCAGCTCGTCCACGTGCCGTCCCATCCCACAGGCGAGATCGAGAACCGTCCCGTCGAGCTCGCCGAAGAGATCACGGAAGAACGCGGTCTGCTGTCTCGCCTCCTCCGCGTCGCGGTATGAATAGAGCTCGAGATAATCCTCGCCAAACCACTCGCGGTACCAGGTCAACGGCTCACTCCGATCCGGAACGTCGTGTCGTCAACTCCCGAGCCTGCGGAGAATCTCCTGCTCGTGATGGCGCGCCGCTTCCAGCGCGGCCTCCAGCTGTCGCACGACCGCGCGCGAGCTCTCGAGCATCGCAAAGAGAAGCATGTCGTCGTGCGGCGCGGCGATTTCCTCCGGCGCCACGTGCGCCGTGACCCCGGGATCGAACGGATTCTCGTCCACGCTCGTTGCCGCGGCGAGAGGACTCTCGTCTTCGCCAAACGGCGACTCCTCGACCTCGGCGACCGCGGCACCGGCGTCTGCAAATGGATCGACCTCGTCGACGAAGGGAGTCGGTACCGACACCTGGACTTCCTGCGCCTCGTCGTCGATCTCTGCAAACGCCGAGGCGTCGGGAACTTCGAACGGGCTCGACGCCGGAGCGGGAGGAGGAGGCGCAGCCGCGACGGGCGGAGCCGGACGGGGCGTGGGCGCCGCCTGCGGCGCGGGAGGAACCGCGACGGGCGTCGTCTTCCCGCCGACACCTACTTTCGGCACGCCCGCGGAAGATGCCGTAACTCCCGAACCCGCCTTCATGTCGGGACGCCTGAGCTCCGCGCCCTCGTAGAGCGTGAGGTCGACGTTGTTCTTAATGTTCTCGAGCATCAGCGTAACGGCGGCTCGCAGCGTCTGCGTGACGCCGGCTCCGCTGATCGCGGAAGCCTCGACGATCGGCGCGTTCCCCGTGTTCATGTAGATCTTCATCTCCTCGACGGAGGACACACTCGGAAGATCGCGCTTGTTCGCCTGGAAAACGATCGGGATCTTGTTCGGGTCGAGACGGTTGATACGGAGGTTCGTCTTGAGGTTCTCGAGGCTGTCGATGTTCGACTCGCGCATCGACGCCTGCGAGTCGGCGACGAAGACGACCCCGTCGGCGCCGCGGAGCACGAGCTTGCGCGTCGCGTCGTAGAAGACCTGGCCCGGCACGGTGTAGAGCTGCACGCGAACCTTCTGCCCGCCGATCATGCCGAGCTCCATCGGCATGAAGTCGAAGAAGAGGGTGCGATCGGTCTCGGTCGCCATCGAGATCATCTTCCCCTTGTTAGACATCTTGGGGTTCTGGTAGACCTTCTCGAGGTTCGTCGTCTTGCCGCAGAGGCCCGGTCCGTAATAGACCAATTTGACCGTGATCTCGTTGATGGCCTTGTTGATGAGAACCATCTCGCCTCCCGTTTCGACCGAAGAATTGAACCGCAAGCTTAGCACCATCCCCACGCGCGAGTGACGCCCCCCCGCCGCGGTTGAATCCGTGCGAGAGCGGTGACATAGTTACCCCGGGAACAGTTACCCGGGCAGGAGCGAGGCGAATCTTCCCTCCACGCCGAGGCAGAAGACGACCCTCACAAAATGCGCCAACCCGAACGGGGTTAGTTCAACCCGCACGCCTTCAAGCACAAGGCTTCCCGCCCGGGCCCGAACGCCGCGCAAGCGGCGTTCGGTGTTTTAAGGCAGGCGAGAGAGGCGGGCCAGAGGCCAAAGGTCAAAGGCCAGAGCAAGCAGCGGTCTGCATGAACTGCGCAAGTTTCGCTTTCGCACTCCACATGAAACCTCCCGCCTGCTTTGGCCTCTGGCCTTTGGCCTTTGGCCTTCGCTGTACGCTATGCTCACCGTCGAAGGAGGGCATGTCATGGACCGCCATCCTGCCGTCGCCGGCACCTTTTACGAGGGGAGCCCCGCGCGACTCACGAGCCAGGTCTCCGCATGCTTCGACAAGGCCGACGCTCGCGTCGAGCACAAGCTTCCGATGATCGGCGCGATCGTCCCTCACGCGGGCCTCATGTACAGCGGCCACGTCGCCGCGGCGCTCTACGCGAGCGTTTCGCTTCCGACGCGCTTCATCATCCTCTGTCCGAACCACACGGGGCGCGGCAAGGGGACGGCGATCAACTCCGACGGGACGTGGCTCACACCGCTCGGCCGCGTGCGCGTCGACGAGCCGCTCGCCGCCGAGCTGCGCGCGACCTCGCCCGTCTTCGAGGAGGACAGCGCCGCGCACGCGCGCGAGCATTCGCTCGAAGTGCAGCTCCCACTCCTCCAGCACCTGCTCGGCGATCGCTTCACGTTCGTCCCCATCTGCATGTCCAGGCCGTCGTACGACCTCTGCAGCGAGGCGGGAGCCGCGATCGCGCTCGTCGTCGGCGAGCATCGGAAGCGAGGCGAGACGATCGGGATTCTCGCGAGCTCGGACATGAACCATTACCTCGACCAGAAGACGACCCTGAAGAAGGACCAGCGCGCGATCGACGAGATCCTGAGCCTCAGTCCGCAGACGCTATGGGACGTCGTCATCGGGGAGGACATCTCGATGTGCGGCTTCATCCCGGCCACGACGATGCTGATCGCGGCGAACCATCTCGGCGCCACCGGCGCAACGCTTGTCCGTCACGCAACCTCGGGCGACGTCAGCGGCGACTACAGCTACGTGGTGGGGTATGCGTCGATCGTGATTCACTGAAAAGGCAGGCCAGAGGCCAAAGGCCAGGGGCCAAAGCAGGCCCGATTCGCGTGATCGATCCCGCCTCGAACTGATGTCTGCCTGTGACTCTTCCTGAATCCTCAAGTCGGATTCCCGCCTCCTGGGTGCTCTGGCCTATGGCCTCTGGCCTATGGCCTGCTCCATAATCTCTCCCAGCCCCATGGCCTCGAGCGACAAGCGCTTTAAGATCGGTGACGTCTGCAAGCAGGCGGACGTGCAGCCGTACGTGCTCCGCTACTGGGAAACGGAGTTTCCTCCACTCGCGCCCGACAAGACCGGAGGCGGGCAGCGCACGTACACGCAGCGCGACATCGACGTGATCCTCAGGATCAAGGAGCTGCTCTACACCGAGGGCTTCACGATCGCGGGAGCGAAGAAGAAGCTCGAGGCGGAGATGCGCGACGGAGGAGAGCCGAAGGCTCCGCAGAAGAGCGAGCCCGCTCTGCTGCCTTCACCCGCGGCCGCGCCCGCCACGGGATTGAGCACGCGACAGAAGAAAGTCCTCGGCGAGATGCGCGACGAGCTCCGCGCGCTTCTCGACATGCTCAGCGCCTGACGTCCCGGAACCGTCCGTAGCGCAGCCTCAGGCGCGCGACGTCCCACAGCACTTTCGGCGGATCGCGAAGCACATTCACCCGAGAACCAGGAGCGTTGAACCAGAGCACCGGAACTTCGGCGATCGTGCACCCCTGCAGCCCTGCAAGCAGCAGGAACTCGACATCCCAGGCGAAGCGATCGACGACAGCGAGCCGGAAAATCTCCCGCGCCCGCTCGGCCGGAACGAGTTTGAAGCCGCACTGCGTGTCGCGAAACGGCATCCCGGTGATCGCCCGCATGAGTTGATTTCCCAGCTTTCCAACGCCCTCGCGGAGCCGCGACTGCCGCAGCTTCACGAGCGAGCGGTCGACCGCTCGCGAGCCGATTGCGACGTCGTGCGTGGCCAGCGCCGCGAGCAGCTTCTCCACCTCGGCAATCGGCGTCGACAGGTCCGCGTCGCTGATCAAAACGAGGTCGCCCTTCGCCTCGATCACTCCCCGACGGATCGCGTAGCCTTTCCCGGAGTTGTGCGAGTAGGAGATCGTTCGAACGCGGATCGACGTGGACATCCGCGAAGCAGCACGCGCCGTGTCGTCGCGGCTTCCGTCGTCGACGACGATCACCTCGACGATCGGATGCGTGCTCCTCGTCGCGTACTCGTCGATCTTCCGGAGAGTCTCTGGGAGCCTCCGGGCCTCGTTGTACGCGGGGATGACGACCGAAATGGTCATGCCGGATTTCGGATTTCGAATTTCGGATTTCGGATTTCGGTGTTGCGGCATTGCCCTCGTACCGCGAGGCCGGAAGAAGATACGCGCGGCGACTCGCACACGTCCAACAGTGGCGCTGTGACCACGCGCGCATTCGCGACCTCAAACCCGAAATCCGAAATTCGAAATCCGAAATCCGCGAGTCCGTCAGTTCTCAACGCCGCCCGTCCCTTTCCACCGGTCGTGAAACCAGAGCCAGAGCTCCGGGTCGCGGCGAATGCGTGCCGAAATCCGCTCGTTGATCAGTGTCATCAGGCCCGCCGGGGTGCGATTCGCCTCGGGCGCCTGGCTCGGCACGATCATCGGCTCGAACTCGAGCCAGGGACCCTTGCCGGGTGACGACGGGTAAGTGAACACGGGAATGATCGGAAGGTCGTACTTCACCGCCAGGCGCGCGGGGCCGACAGTGGTCCAGCCGGGGAGCCCGAGAAAGGGAAGCAGTTCGCCCTGCGACGGCTGAACCGCCTGGTCGACCAGCAGGATCAGAATCTCGTTCGCTGAAATCGCCTGGACGAGCCCGCGCGTGGCTACGCGCCGGTCGAGGAGCCGCACGCCTCCGCGTGTCCTCCCCTCGTAGATTCGGCGATGGAGGAGCGGGTTGTCGAGGCGTCGGCCCACCACGGTGACTTTCCGTCCGAACTCACGGGCCACCCCGAGCGCGCTCTCCCATGCGCCAAAGTGCGCGGACACGATCAATACCGCCCGGTCCAGCGCCACGGCGCGCTGCATGTTCTCCCGTCCCACCACCTCGAACTCGCCTGCGATCTCTTCGAACGGAATCGACGAGGTCCGAACGTAATCGAGCGACATCCGCATGAAGTGCGTCCAGCAGCCTGCGACGATCTTCTTCCGTTCAGCCGGGAGGAGCTCCGGCATCGCCATCTCGAGGTTCCGCAGCGCAAGCTTCGTTCGCCGCTCGATGACGCGCCCGGAGATTGCGGCGAGCAGCCTGGCGAGCCTTCCCAGGTTCTTCTCCCCCAGCACGCGCGCGAGCCAGGCCACGACGAGATAGAGCGCGTACTCCGCGTAGTGCCGCGGCTTCGGCTCACGCGCCGTCGCGGTGCCAACTGAAGCTGTTTCTTCGTCGTTCGTCATCAACCCGACCGCCGGTGCGGTGCCTGATGATAACGACTCGGGCAAGCGCGGCGAAACGGTAGATGGGCTCCCCGCCCGGAATCGGGTGAATTTCGTGGCTGGCGAGGCACTTTGGAGCTCCAGCGCCGCCTGCGTCGCTGGCATACAATCCAGGCATGGCACACCAGCGGATGGCGGCGATCGACGTGGGGAGCAACTCGATCCACATGATCATCGTCGAGC
>JBPPMG010000209.1:0-20034 GCA_051305935.1 Thermoanaerobaculia bacterium | reverse complement strand
GCTACAAGCGGGGAATCCAGTCGCTGACGACCTCGTCTGTAGAAGCCGGTGAGGTCCTTCGCTGCGCTCAGGACGACAAATCGTGCGAGCGGCGCAGCGTGGCAATCGTTCGGACTCGTCCCTCTCAATTCCCAATTCTCAATTCCGCCGCTCCGCGGCGGCCGTATACTCGCCCGATGCCCGGTTACCGCGAGCTCGACTCGGACCGCATCGTTCAGACGCTCGAGCAACTGACGAAACGGATCGAGGAGCGCTTTCCCGGGTCGAGCCTCGCGGGAGTCGGGCGCGAGCTTCTCTCCTTCGGCCGCGAGATCGAGGGGCGCCTCCAGGCGCTCGCGCGACCGAACTGGCCGATCCGGGCCCTCGCCGTCCTCGCCGCTGCACTCGTGCTGACGCTCGTCGTGATCGCGATCGCAACCCTTCAGGTTCCCACCCGGGTCAACGGCGTGGTCGATCTTGCGCAGGGAATCGAATCGGCGATCAACGACGTCATCTTCCTGGGGCTCGGGCTCTGGTTCCTTCTCACGATCGAAACGAGATTGAAGCGGCGCGCCGCGCTGAAGGCGCTTCACGAGCTTCGGAGCATCGCCCACATCGTCGACATGCACCAGCTCACGAAGGACCCCGAACAGGTGTTGAATCCGGGGATGAACCGGACCGCGTCTTCACCCGCGCGCGCGATGTCGCGATTCCAGCTCGCTCGTTATCTCGATTACTGCTCGGAGCTTCTCTCTCTGGTCGGAAAGCTCGCCTCACTGCACGCGCAACACTTGCCCGATCCCGTGATTCTCGAAGCGGTCAACGAGATCGAGTCGCTCAGTGTCGGGCTCGCGAGAAAGATCTGGCAGAAGATCGTGATTCTCGATACGATCGGCGCCGGTTCGGGGCCCGATCAGCGCTGACGGACCACTCCCCACGCCCACGGCCCCCGAGCGACTCTTCACAGACTGCCAAGGAGGCTCGCGAAGCCCCTTCCGCGAGCGACTGACCGATGCTCCGTGCCCTCTTCATCTCCCTTTCCGAGAGCAAATTCCTGCGCGGTATCGCCGAGCGTTCCAAGGCCGGCCAGCGCGTTTCCGCCCGTTTCGTCGCGGGCCTCACCCTTCCCGACGTCGTCGCCGCGACGAAGACACTGAACGCGGCCGGCATGAGCGTCACGATGGACCGCCTCGGTGAGAGCGTCGGCAATGCCGATCAGGCTCGCGCCGCCGCGGACGATTACATGAAGCTCCTCGACGCGATCCAGCGTGAGAAACTCGACGCCAACGTCAGCGTGAAACTGACAGGGATCGGTTTCGACGTCGACAAGGCGCTCACGCAGAAGCTGGTCGAGGACATGACCGCGCGAGCCGCGGCCATCGACAGCTTCGTCCGCGTCGACATGGAAGGCTCGCCCTACACGCAGCAGACTCTGGATCTCGTCCACGCCGCGCACGCGAAGCCCGAGTCGAAGGGCGCGGTCGGGACCGTCATCCAGTCCTACCTCTATCGAAGCGAGAAGGACGTGCAGGATCTCTGCGCGAAAGGGATTCGGATTCGTCTTTGCAAAGGCGCCTACAAGGAGCCTGCGTCGGTCGCGTTCCAGGCGAAATCCGACGTCGACGCGAACTACGTGAAGTTGACGAAGATCATGCTGAAGAGCGGTGTCTTCCACGGCATTGCGACGCACGACGAAGCGATGATCGACGCGACGATACGATTCGCGCGCGAAGAGAAGATCGACCCGTCGACGTTCGAGTTCCAGATGCTCTACGGCATCCGGCGCGACCTTCAGGACAAGCTGGTGAAGGAGGGCTGGGGCGTGCGCGTCTACGTCCCGTACGGACGCGAGTGGTACCCGTACTTCATGCGCCGGCTCGCCGAGCGTCCTGCCAACGTCCTCTTCATCGCAAAGAACTTCTTCCGCCGCTGACACCGCATGAGTAGTCCGGGCTAAGGCGTTCGAGCGACGACGAGAGCCGCGACTCCCCTCGCCTTCCTGCGCTGCAGTTCCAGTGCGCAGGCGCGCAGTGTCTCGCCGGTCGTCGCGATGTCGTCGACGAGCAGGATGCTCAGACCCCTGGCGCCAGGCGCGGCCGCGTACGATCCTCGCACGTTCGTCCGGCGCGCGGCCTTCGGCAGCGACGCCTGGGTCTCGCGCTCCTCGACTTTCGTCAGCAGCTCCTCGTCCACTTCGATTCCCGCGGCCCGACCGAGCGCGTGCGCCAGCAGTGCAGCCTGGTTGTAGCCTCGCTTCCTCCGCTTCCCTCGATGCATCGGCACCGGAACGATGCGATCGAAGTCGATGCCTCCACGCTCCTCCAGCACTGTTGCCAGGAGCCCGGCGAGGTGCCGCGCAAGGAAGTCGTGACCGCGGAACTTGAACGCCTGGAGCAGCTCCGCGAGCCCGGCCTCATACCGGCCCCACGCGTCGATCCACTCGAGAGGTGGAGGGTCGGCCACACAATCCGCGCAGGTGAACGACGCCGGGGATTCGGTCGTATCCCAGGGAACGGCGCATCGCTCGCACCTTGGTGGGACCAGCCTGGGAAGGGCCTTCCAGCAGGGCTCGCAACACGATCCGCGCCGTTGCCGAATCGGCAACTCACCGCCGCAGACCACGCAGGGAGATGGGAGCAGAACGCTGACCAGCTCCCGTCCCACGCGGTTCGCGGCGTCGATCATCCCCACCGGTTGATTGTGCCATCCCTAGGCCTCGACGCGCGAACTG
The DNA here is from genome assembly GCA_051305935.1 of Thermoanaerobaculia bacterium. Classification (GTDB taxonomy): domain Bacteria; phylum Acidobacteriota; class Thermoanaerobaculia; order Gp7-AA8; family Gp7-AA8; genus JACPDH01. Next base: position 17,324 of record JBPPMG010000209.1, on the reverse strand, counting down.
CGCGGAGCGGGAGCGCCAGCGTACCGGACCCCGCCGAGAGTCCGCATCGGTGTGCTCTTGCAGCGCCAAATCGCTCCCGCCTCCGGAAGGAGAGGCGGATCCACCATCGTGGCGGCTGATCTCGGCCCGGGAACTTCCGGGTATCGCCGATCGTACTCAGACGAGACAGCGCGGCTCACAGACTCGAGGAGGCAGCTTCAGCATGGAACAGCGACACGCCGGTTACGCCGGAGATAGCTTCGATGATTCGCTCGCGCGTTTGCTAATATTCGCACCCATGATCAAGCGGCTCATCGTCCTCGCAATCCTCGTCGCGCTTCCTGCCGTCGCCGAAGCTCAAACCTCCTCGCTCGGCATGTCGTTCGGAATCGCCGAGCCGACGGCCGACGGCCTCGACTTCAACTTGAAGGACCCGGCCCTCGAGATCTTCTACAGAGTGCCTCTCGACAAGGGAACCAATCTCACCCTCAAGTACGGGACGCTGGAGTCCGACCTCGAGATCGAGGGCGTCAAGGACGAGGGCGATCTCCAGTACCTCGACCTGATCGTCTCGTATGAGTTCGACGAGACCTTCGGCCGGAGCTCGATGTTCGCGGGGCTCGGCATGTATCGCCAGGAGTTGGGCGACCTCGACGAGAGCGACTATGGCTTCGTGGCGGGCGTCAATGCCACGTTTCCGGTGTCGCGCCGCTTCTCGCTGCTTACGGAGCTCTCCTACCACTACGCGCACTTCGAAGCCGATACCAGCTTCCTGATCCTGACCGGCGGCTTCCAGTTCAACTTCTGATCCGGAACCGCACCTCGTAGATCGGACGCCCCTCGGCGCGATACTTCGCCTCGTAGTTCGTGCGTGGAGGCGAGTCGAGCGCATTCTTCTCCTCGACTTCGAAGTACTGCGTCAGCACCTCGCGACCGCTCACGAAGAACTCCTCGTGGTCGGTGACGTAAACCCCAATCGCGTCGTGGTACATCACGCGACGAATCTGCTCGACGATCTCGGGACGCACCATCCGGCGGCGCTGCTCCCGTTTCCGCGGCCACGGATCGGGAAAGTAAATGTGAACCTCGGCGATGGACGCGTCGGGGATCATCTCGCCGAGAACGCGGAGCGCGTCGTGGTTCACGATCCGCACGTTCGGCAGTGCGGCGCGAGCGAGTCGCTTTTCGATGACCCGGTAGTAGTGCAGGCTCTTCTCGACGCCGAGAAAGTTCCTGTCTGGCCTGGAGATGGCTGACTCGAGGAGGAACCGGCCCTTGCCGGAACCAAGCTCGAGCACGACGGAGTTCGCGTTCCCGAAGAGCGTTTCGAAGTCGAAGTGCTCGAATCCCGTGATCCTCGGGTTGATTCCGTGGGCGGCCGGAGCTCCGGCTGCATCGCCTTGTTGAGTGGTTGTCATTGCGTGTTCCCGGCAGCGCGCTGCTTTACAATGCCCGCCGCGTGAACCCTGCGAAGGCGATCTACCACGAGTTCATTCCCGAATCGGTCCGGAATCCGATCGGGATGCTTCGGCGCCGGATTGTCGACCGGTGGTCGAGACTTGCGCACGACGGTCCGCTGCCTCCCCCTGCGCTCCTGCGGAACGTACAGCTGACGCCCTTCGTCGGCGAGTTCATCCGCATCGGCGAGCGCTCCGCGCGTTCGATTCACGAAGCTCTCGGCCGTCGGCTCTCCGAGACTGCCAGCGTGCTCGACTTCGGTTGCGGCTGCGGCAGAACGGCACTCCCGCTCTCCCTGGCGGCGCGCTGGAAGCTGTTCGGTTGCGACGTCGACGAACCTGCGGTGAGGTGGCTCGCCTCCGTCATCGATCCATCGCGGTTCCGCGTCAACGGCGCACGGCCTCCACTCCCATTCGACGACGACGCCTTCGACGCCGTCTACGCGGTCTCGGTGTTCACTCATTTCTCCACCGAGGAGCAGAGGGCGTGGGCGAAGGAGCTCGCTCGAGTCCTCCGACCGGGAGGGGTCGCTGCGATTACGACGATGGGCGCCGGGATCATCGAGAACTTCCCTGCGCACGCGACGCCGGCGAAGCGCGCAACACTGCACGAAGAAGGCGTCCTGTTCATCGAGGATTCGAGCGCGTTTAATGCCCGCGCCGCCTTTCACACCCCGGGCGGACTGGCACGACTCGTCGCTCCCGAGTTCGACCTCTGGCAGCACCTGGAGCGGGGGCTCGACGGATTTCAGGACCTCGCGGTGCTCGTGAAGCGCTGACCATGCCGGCCGTCCCGATCGCAGTGGCCGAGGTGATCCCGCCAAAGTGAACAGATCGATGTCGGGGCGGTTGCTATAATCCCCCCGCGATGGCGGGTTGGGAGGCAGTGATCGGACTCGAGGTGCACGCGAGGCTTCTTACGAGAAGCAAGCTCTTCTGCGCCTGTGAGACCACCTTCGGCGCCCCTCCGAATTCGCGCGTATGCCCCGTCTGCCTCGCGTACCCGGGAGCGCTGCCGGTGCTGAACGAGGCGGCCGTCGATCTGGCGGTGGCCGTGGCCCTGGCGACCGACTGCACCGTCCACGCCGAATCGGTCTTCGCCCGAAAGAACTACTTCTACCCCGACCTGCCCAAGGGCTATCAGATCTCGCAGTTCGATCGGCCGCTCGCGACGAACGGCCACCTCGACATCGCCACCCGCGACGGTGTGAGGCGAGTCCGGATTCATCGCATCCACATCGAAGAGGACGCGGGAAAACTGATTCACGACGCGACAGGCGGCGCCGCGGAGGAGACTTCGCTCGTGGATCTCAACCGAGCCGGAACTCCACTGATCGAGATCGTTTCGGAGCCCGACCTGAGCTCGTCGGAGGAAGCGGTCGCGTACCTCACCCGGCTTCGGCAGATCGTGATGTATTGCGACGCGTGCGACGGAAACATGGAGGAAGGCTCGCTCCGCTGCGACGCGAATGTCTCCGTGCGCCGCGAAGGTGAGGCGCTCGGGACGCGAAGCGAGGTCAAGAACGTGAACTCGTTCCGCTTTCTCGCGCGCGCGATCGACTTCGAGATCGAACGGCAGATCGCGCTGGTCGAGGCTGGAGGAAGAGTCGTCCAGGAGACCCGGCTCTTCGACCCCGCTTCGGGCGAGACGCGCGCGATGCGATCGAAGGAAGAGGCGCACGACTACCGCTATTTTCCGGAGCCCGATCTGCCACCGCTCGTCGTCACCGCGGACGCAGTCGAGCGCGTGCGGTCGAGCCTCACCGAGATGCCGGCCCCGCGCGCGGAGCGGTACCGCCGCGACTTCGGGCTCTCGGTTGAAGATTCCGAGACCCTCGTCGCGACGCGCGAGCTGGCCGAGTACTTCGAGAGCACCCTCGCGTCCGGTGCCTCCCCGCGCGCCGCGGCGAACTGGGTGCGAAACGAGGTCGTCGGGATCTGCAACCAGTCGAAAACTCCCCTCTCGCATTTCCTCGTGAAACCGGAGATGCTCGCCGAGACGATTCGAATGATCGATTCGGGAGCGATCAGCGGAAAGGCAGCGAAGGATGTCTTCGAGGAAATGGCTGCAAGCGGCGCCGCTCCGGGCGAGATCGTCGAGCGTCGCGGGCTCTCGCAGCTCAGCGATCCCGCGGCGATCCGGGAGATCGTCGAGCGCGTCGTAGCCGCGAGCGAGTCACAGGTCGCCCAGTATCGCGCAGGGAAGAGCGGTCTCTTCGGATACTTCGTGGGTCAGGTGATGAAGGAAAGCCGGGGACGCGCCAATCCCGAAGTCGCGAACGCGCTGCTGCGCGAGATTCTCGACAGCGACGGAAACTGAGAAGGAACAGGAAGCAATGGACTACAAGGGACTGCTAAGGCAGATCGAAATCACGATGCGGGAGATCGAGTCGTCGGAGGAAGCTGCCTCCACGATCTCGAACGTCGCGCGCACGATCATCAAGAATTTTCGCGATCAACTCGGCCTCAGCGGCGGGAGGCTGTACGTCCTTCGCGACGACCAGTACGAACTGATCCAGCGAGTCGGAACCTCCTCGCAGAACGAGTTGGGCATCCAGGTGCCGGCCGACTACGCGCCCATCGCGGCGGCGATCGAGAATGGCGTCATCCTGATGGAGCCGAACGACCCGGCCGTCGATCCCGACCTCGAGCGGAGGCTCGGCGCACGCCGTTTCGCTGCGATCGCGGTCGGCGAGGACGACGAGTACATCGTCAGCTTCAACGTCGCGACCGAATCGCCCCGCGACGACGTGCTCTTCTCCCTGAGCCTCGTTCGAAACGCGATCACCCAGAAGCTGCGCGAAAAGAAGTACGAGTCGATTCTCGCCGAGGCGCAGCGAATCCAGCACTCGATCCTGCCCCAGCGCGGCCCCGTCTACGCAGGCTACGACATCTACGGCAAGACGATACCGGCCGAAACCGTGAGCGGAGACTTCTACGATTTCATCCCGGTCTCGAACACAATCCTCGGCCTCGCCATCGCCGACGGATCGGGACACGGCCTGTCCGCGGCGCTCGTGGTCCGCGACATCCACATGGGGCTTCGAATGGGCGTCGACCGCGACTTCAAGATCGTGCGGACGCTTCAAAAGCTGAACCAGATCATTCACCGTTCGCGACTCACGACGAAGTTCGTGTCACTCTTCTACGGCGAGCTGGAGCTGAACGGCACCTTCATCTACAGCAACGCCGGACACAATCCCCCGTTTCTGCTGCTGAAGCAGAACCGCGTCGAGATGCTGCGCCACGGCGGGATGATTCTCGGCCCCACCCCCGACGCCACCTATCAGCGCGGCTATGTCTACCTCGAGCCCGGTGATCTTCTCTGCCTCTACACGGACGGAATCGTCGAGGCTCACGACAAGAACGACCGGGAGTTTGGCATCGATCGCCTGATCCGGCTGGTCAGGAAGCACCGCGAGCGCTCGTCCCAGGAAATCTCGCGCATCGTCCTGAACGCCTCGAGCGACTGGGCGCACGGTATCGAGCAGGACGACCGCACGATCGTGATCGTCAAGGCGACGGACGAAAAGACGGGGTGAGCCGGGAGGCAGTGTTAGGCGGCTGAACGAGGACCGCGCCGTCTCCCTGCCTGCTATGGCCTTTGACCTCTGGCCTCTGGCCTGCCCTCCGCCTACTTCAGCACCTCTCCGTCCAGCACGTACGGCGCCTTGACTCCGAGATGGTCGAGGACCGTCGGATAGATATCGGCGATGTAGGGTTCCCGGCTCGTCGCCAGTTTTCGGTTGTAGAAGAAGATCCCGCGCACGTGTCGCGGGTCGACAGAGCAATGGTCGCCGCTCCACGTGCGCGCGTTCGTTTCGAAGAGGTTCTTCTGAATCCCGCCGAGCGAAGTCTGCCACGACACGCGGTAACCGGGGTTGTTCGCCGCGAATAAGTCAGGGATCATGTTCGGATCGAACTCCCGGTAGATTTCCTCGCGCGTCACCACCCTTGACACCGGCTTCTCTCCTGTCTCCGGGTCGACGAGCGCCTCGAGTCCCGCCTTGATCTCCCGCTTGATCGCGTCGGCCTCTCCCGGCTCCACGACGCCCTGTGCCTCGCGGCCCTTGAGGTTGATGTAGATGTTTCCGAGGCCGAGCGCGTAGGCCTTCGTCTTCGACCAGTCGACGTTCTCCCAGAACTCCCCGTGGTCGAAAAGAACCTCGAGGTTCCTCTCCTTCGCCTCGACGCCGCTCTTGACCGCGAGGTATCCGTTCTGCGCGAGCCAGGTGTTGTAGTTGATCGAGCGGCGCCAGGTGGCAAAGCCGTGATCGGACATCACGATCAGTGCCGTGTTGTCCCTCTCGGTGACCTTCATCGCATCACCCACGATCGCGTCCATGAGCTGGTACGACCGAAGGACCGCGTCTCCCCACTCCGCCGCGATCGCCGCGTCGTACGCGGGATGCTTCTCGTCCATCAGCCGCCACATCACGTGCGCAACGCGGTCGGGAAACTCGAACTGCTGAATGAAGAGATCGTCGTCGCCTTCCAGGAAGTCGTCGTACATCTTCCTGAACTGCTGGACGGTCCACTCCATGTCGTCCCAGAACATCTTCTCGTTCGCGAAGCCCTCGGAGATCGCCCACGTGTCGATCTGCCAACCCATCGTCTTGTACGGGCCGTACTTGTCGGAGAGGTCCTTTGCCCACGGAACCGGCGTCGTGATGTGAAATCCGGGCGGCAGGTTCGCCGGATCGAAGTTGATCGGCGAGAGGTAGAGCTTCACCTCGGGCTCGACCTCGAGCAGGAAGAAGCGGCTCACGCCGTGTACCTTCACGAACGGATTGAACTCGAACTCGAGCTTCGCCCATCCGGTCCACTCCCCGGGCTTGAGATCGAAGCTCTGCCCCGACACGTCGAGCTTCACCGAGTCACGCTTGTCGGAGACGGTGATGGTCAGCGGGCACTTGATGAACGGCGGATCCCCGAAGAGCTTGTTCGGCGTGCCGACGATCTCGGTGTTGATCACGCCGCGATTGTCCTCGAGCTGCACGACGTCGATCGAGAACTCGTTCGATCCGCCACGATTGAAATCGAGCTCCGAGGTGAAATAGAAGGGCTTCCCCACGCGCCCGGAGACGTCAGGCACGCCGAGACCGGACAGGAGATGCCCCTCGTCGAAATCGTTCGCCGGGAAGGTGACGGGAATGTGAACGACTCGCGCCTTGAGCCCCGCTTTCGACACCACCTCCCACATCGGGATTCCCTGGCGGCGGTTCACGACGCCGGGGCGGGTCTCGGGTATGTATTTCTGCACGAACCAGAATCCCGCGACTCCCAGGCCGAGCGCCACGAAGCCACTGGCAGCCCAGGCGACGCCTTTCTTTCGCACCGGAAGCAGCGCGAGTCTCGCGAGCAGCAGCCCGAGCACGAAGGCCACCGCGGCGCCTGCGATCTTGTTGTTTCTTCCGAGGGCGAACTCCTCGACCGTCTCGTCGAATGCGGCAAACACCGGAAGATAGGTCTTCGGATCGCGACGGAGAAAATCGAAGATGCCGGTCCGGCCGGGATCGATGCCGGTCGTAAAGGTGGACCACGAAACGGGGGTCTGCGCGGGCAGCGTGGGAAGAAGCGGGCGGAACGTCCCCTGCTCGCGCAGCTTCGCGAGGTTCGGGAGCTTCCCTTCGTTCATCCATTTCTCGGTGTACGCGCCATCAACGCCGTCGAATCCGACGACGACCATCCGCGGGCGCGGTGTCTGAGAGTGCGAATGCGCCGCGCAGAGCAGTACCACAGCCGTGAGCGTTGCCAGGACGCTCTTGCGCCAGATGGTCGTCGCCATGAGTCTCCTCGGTCGATGTCGGACGATAAAAACGGGGTGAATCATACACGGGGTCCGTACAATGCCGCCCAGACCCCGTCGCTGGCCGGAGGAAACATGCCCCACACACGAACCTCTTCCCTGCTCGTCCTGATGCTGCTCCTCGCGGTCGCATGCGGCGACAGTGAGCAACCGGGCAGCGACGCGGAGGCAGGCCGCGCGCTCGTCATCGCATGGGAGAACGCCCCGGCCAATCTCGATCCGCGGATCGGAACCGATATCGCGTCCGGCAGGATCTCCGACCTCGTTCACGCCGGCCTCGTTCGCGTGTTGCCGAACGGAGACTACGAAGGCGAGCTGGCGGCCTCATGGGAGGTCACCGACGATCGCACGATCGTCTTCCATCTCCGTGACGGACTGACGTTCCACGACGGACGAAAGCTGACGGCGGCGGACGTGAAGTTCACTTACGACTCGCTGATGGCGCCCGACTTCCCGTCACCGAAGAAATCGGGATACGCGACTGTCGCCGCCATTGAGGCTCCCGACGAGAGGACGGTCATCTTCCGGCTCAGGGAGCCGAATGGAGGCCTCTTCGACAATCTCACGCTCGGCATCATCCCGACCGGCGCGGACGCGAACGTCTATCGCGCGAGGCCGATCGGCGCGGGGCCTTATCGCGTGGTCGAGAACCTGCCGGACGAGCGCGTCGACCTCGAGGCGTTCGCCGCATACCATCGAGGCGAGGCCCCGATTCGGCGCGTCACGTTCCGGATCATTCCAGACACGACCACGCGGGTTCTCGAGCTCGAACGCGGCGGCGTCGACATGGTGATCAACTCCCTGCCGCTCGACAGCGTCGGGCAATTCGAATCCGACTCGAACCTGCGCACGCTCGCAGGACCGGGCTCGAGGTGGGAGTACCTCGCGTTCAATCTCAAGCACCCGAAACTCGCCAAACTCAAGGTCCGCAGGGCGATCGCGCACGCAATCGATCGGGAGAAAATCGTGCGCGACCTGCTGCGCGGCCGCGCGCGCACGACCGACACGATGTTCCCGGAGGGCCACTGGGCACGATCGGGCGACGTCGTCAGGCATCCGTACGACAAAGACACTGCGAAGAAACTGCTGGACGAGGCCGGCTTCCGCGACCCGGACGGCGATGGCCCCGCCATGCGCTTCACGCTCGTCTACAAAACGTCGCTCGACATGGAAGCGAATCAGCGAGCGGAGATGATCCAGCAGATGCTGCGAGAGGTGGGAATCGGAGTGGAGATCCGATCGACCGAGTTCGCCGTCTTCTACGAAGACATCCAGAAGGGGAACTTCGAGCTCTTCGCGCTCCGTCGCGGGGGCATTTCCGATCCCGACTTCTACTACACGATCTTTCACTCGAAGAGCATCCCTCCGGTGGGCCAGAATCGCGGCACGTACTCGAACCCGGAGGTCGACCGGATGATCGAGGATGGGCGGGCGACGATGGACCGCACGAAGAGGAAGGCCGCCTACGACCGCATCCAGCGGATAGTCTCGGAAGAGCTCCCCTACCTCTCTCTCTACCATCTCGACAACGTCGCGGTGATCGACCGGAGGCTCGAAGGGCTGCAGCTCCATCCCTCGGGGTTTCTCGATTCCGTCGCGTCGATGCGATGGGCGAACGAGGAGCCGGCAGCAGAAACGAAGTGAAAACGCCGCCCTCACGGGCGGCGTTTTCGCGTGGTCGAGTGCGAAAGGGAGTTAGTCGCCGCAGACGGTCTCGATGAGCATCGCGCAGACCTGGTATGGATCCATGTTGGCCGCAGGGCGCCGATCCTCGAAGTATCCCTGGCCGACCTGGTACGTCGCCATCGGAATGCGGATCGATGCACCGCGGTCGCTCCGTCCCCAGCGGAACTGGTGGATCGAGCAGGTCTCGTGCAGGCCCGTGAGACGTTCCTCGTTGTGGGCGCCGTAGACCTTCATGTGCTCGTCGTGGCGTCTCTCGAGCTTCGCCATCGCAGCCTCGATGACCTTGATGCCGCCTTCGGCGCGCATCGCCTTCGTCGAGAAGTTCGTGTGCGCTCCGGCGCCATTCCAGTCGCCCTTCATCGGCTTCGGGTACAGGGTCGCGGAAACGCCGAAATCCTCGGCGATGCGATAGAGCAGCCACCGGCCGAACCAGATCTCGTCGGCGCAGTCGGGAGCGCCGAGCGGCCCGATCTGGAACTCCCACTGTGCCGGCATGACTTCGGCGTTCGTCCCTTCGATGGAAAGCCCCGCGCGCTCGCAAGCCTCGCGATGCGCTTCCACGATCTCGCGGCCGAATACCTCGTCCGCGCCGACGCCGCAGTAGTAGCCGCCCTGCGGCGCGGGGTAGCCCTTGTCGGGCCACATCAGCGGTCGGTTCCCTTCGAAGAAGGTGTACTCCTGCTCGATGCCGAACCAGGGCTCGTGCGCCTTGTACTTCTCGGCGACCTCCGCCAGACGACGGCGCGTGTTGCTCCAGTGCGTAGTGTGATCGGGATGCAGCACTTCGCAGAGCACGAGGATGTCGCCGTCGCGATGGATCGGATCCGGTATGAACTTCGCCGGCTTGAGAACCAGATCGCTGAAGTGGCCTTCGGCCTGGGACGTGCTCGAGCCGTCGAAACCCCAGTCGGGAATCTGGGCCAGGCTCGTCACGGGCCCGTTGAGGACCTTCGTCTTCGAACGAAGCTTCGCGGTCGGTTTCTGCCCGTCGATCCAGATGTACTCAGCAGCAATCTTGCCCAAGATATGGTTCTCCTAAATGTGACCGTTAATTGTGTGAGAGCGTTCCGGGTGCAGCGCAGAAAATACTCAAAAGTGGGAGAAAGCGCCAGTGCTGATTCGCGGAGAGTCGCGGTTGCGTGCGCGGGAAGGAGAGATGGAGGGGTGCAAGGGCTGGCCGTCCGGCCGGCGCTCAGCTGGCTGCTCCGCCCGAAGTATCTGAAACGACGGCGTTTCCTCTTCCGCTCTGTGCCGCGGCAGCGCCGATGACCACCACGTTCTTGCCGCGGGCTTTCGCTTCGTACATCGCCGCGTCCGCCCGTCTGAGGAGATCGTTGCGATCGTTCTCCGGCTTCACCGGCACTCCCTTCGGTGGCGGAACGTAACTCGCGACACCGATCGAGGCGGAAAGGAGACCCTTGAGCTTCACCGCGGGAAGACCGAAGCCGTAGTCGTTCGGCAGAAATACGGTCTCCGCGATGGCGCGGCAAACACTTTCCGCAACCTCCGCCCCCGCAGCAAGTCGGTACCCGGGAAGAATGATCACGAACTCGTCGCCTCCGTAACGGGAGATGACGGCGCACTCGATCTCCTGGAGCGCCCGCTTGAGCAGGAAACCGACCTCACGCAGCACCTGGCTTCCGGCCAGATGTCCATGCTGGTCGTTGACGAATTTGAAGTTGTCGAGATCCAGGAAGATCAGCGAGCACTCGACACCGGTCTCGCGCGCGTTCTCGAGCTCCTCGGCGAGCCGGACGTGGAACCAGCGATCGTTGTAAAGGCCGGTTAGGTCGTCACGCTTGGCGAGCTCGTGTGCGCGACGCGCGTCGAGCGCGTTCTGAAGCATGAACGATGTGTATCCCGCGAAGATCTCGAGGAGAGTGATGTCGCGGTCGGAGAAGACTCCCGTGCCATGCCTGTTGATCAGCTCGAGAACTCCGCAGACGTTCTTGCCGATGTAGATCGGCACGCAGACGATCGAGAACGTCTGGTGCCCGATGCTGTCGGCGATGTCCCGGAAGAAGTACTTGTCCGTGCCGACATCCTCCGACAGGTACGACTTTCCCATTTCGTAGACGCGCCCGGCGATACCGCGCGCGGCGCTGAGGCGCGTGCCGAGCAGTTCCCGGCTTCCCGGGCCAAACGTCGCGATGAAGACGAGGTCGTTGTCTTTTCGCTCGGGTACTTTCCGGTACGGGTCGTCCAGAAGGATGCAGCCCGACTCGGACGGCACGAACTCGTAAGCCTTCCTGAGAATCTCGCGCAGGACGAGATCGAGCTCGACTTCGCTCTTGAGGCTGAAGCTCGCCTTCTGGCGGTCGAGAAACCGCGCCAGCTCCTGCGGCGCGAGTGAGTAGTATTCGTGCATAGCTGGAATTCGCGGGTCGAGCCCCTGAACCTTCCGATTATAGGCTTAGTCGACCTCGGCGCCTGTTGCCTGAATCCCGTACTTCAGGATTTTTGCCTTCAAGGTGTTACGAGCGAGGCCGAGCCGGCGGGCGGTCTCCCTGATCTTTCCGCCCGTCTCGCCGAGCGCCTGGAGAATCAGTTGCCTGTCGACCTTGGCGAGGACGTCGTCGTAAAGCTCCGCGGTCACCGACATCCGGCGCAGCATCGGGTTGAGGACCTCGCGAGGCAAGGCGTCGCTCCGGAGATCAGGCTGGGCGGTCTGCGCGCTCTCGCCGAGAAGACCGAAGAAGTCCGCCCGGCGAAGCACGTCCCCTGTCGACATGACGATGGCCCGATGCAGCGTCGCCTCGAGTTCGCGGATGTTCCCGGGCCAGTGGTATCCCCGAAACAGGTCCATGATCCCCGGTTCGAGGCTCTTCGAATCCATTCCGAGGTCGCGACAGATCTTGCGCACGAAATGCTCGGTGAGCGCTTCGATGTCCTCCTTGCGCTCGCGAAGCGGCGCGAGGTGAATCGGGATGATGTTGAGGCGATAGAAGAGGTCCTCTCGGAAGCTTCCGTTGTCGATCGCCTTCTCGATCTCGAGATTCGTTGCGGCGATGATCTTGACGTCGGTCTTGATCGTGACCGTGCCGCCCACGCGCTCGAACTCCTTGTCCTCGACGACGCGAAGGAGTTTTCCCTGCATCGACAGCGGCATCTTTCCGATCTCGTCGAGGAAGATCGAACCACCGTTGGCGAGCTCGAATCGCCCGAGCTTCCGCCGGTCCGCCCCGGTGAATGAGCCCTTCTCGTGCCCGAAAAGCTCCGACTCGGCGAGATTCTCCGGAAGGGCCGCGCAGTTGAACTTGATGAACGGCCCGTTCCGACGCGGACTGATGTTGTGAATGATCCGCGCCGCGAGTCCCTTGCCGGTGCCCGACTCGCCGCGGACCAGCACGGTCGACGCCGCAGTAGCCGCCTTGCGCACCGTGAACTGGATCCGCGCGACCTGCTCCGACGAGCCGACGATCGAGTCGAGGTGCTTGTCGACGAGCGTCTCGTTGCGGAGCGTCTCGTTCTCCGCCGAGAGGCGCAAGCGCGCCTGCTCCAGTTCCTCGTAGAGTCTCGCGTTCTCGATCGCGATCGCCGACTGGTCAGCGAACGCTTCGAGAAAGCTGAGGTCCTTCTGCGAGAAGAGGTGCCGCGTCTCCCGGTGGTCGACGTAGATCGCGCCGGCAATGTTGTCCCGGATCACGAGCGGCACGCAGAGCGTCGAGACGATGTTCTCGGAGATGACGGTCTCCGAGTCGACGAACCGGTCGTCGACGCGCGCGTCGGCCGAGATCACCGACGTTCCGGTCTGCATCACTTCCTTGATGATCGCCTGAGGCGAGCGCCCTTTTCCACCCTCCGTTCCCTCGCGGATGTTGCGCGCGACGCGGGTACGGAGAGATCCGGTGATCGGATCGACGAGCATGATCATTCCGCGCTCGGCCCGCAGTCTCCGCAGCGCGATCTCGAGGACCTTGTTGAGGACTTCTTCCACCGAGAGCGTCGAGTTGATGATCTTGACGACCTCGTAGAGTCCGACGACGCTCGAATCGACTCCGCGTCCCGCGGGCCGGATCCTGAAATGCGCGCCACGCGCCCTCTCGAGATCGGGCGTCGCCTCGAGCTTCTCGAAAATCTTGATCGCCCTGCGGAGCACCTGCCCTGCGTCATCGGGATCCTCGCGAAGAACGCCGACCTCGAAGAGCAGCCTGCCGAGCTCGAATGGGGTCTCGAGCTCCTCGAAGATCGCATGCGCCTCACTGAACCGCGCCTCACCCGTCTCCCGATCGCCTCGCGAGAAGAGCACCTTCCCGGCCAGCACGTGCGCATGCGCTTCGGTGAAGCGATCGCCCAGCCTCTGCGCGAGAGCACGCGCCTCCTCCGCGAACGATGCCGCTTCGTCCAGTTGCTGTTCGCGAAGCGCGCGCTTGCCCGCCACCACGAGCGAAATTGCCTCACCGCGCAGGTTCGACGCCTCCGCAAAGAGCTCTCGCGCTTCTCCGAGCAGGCGTTCGGCGTCGACGTCGTTCTCCCGCTCCTGCTCGATCTGGCCGAGCAGCAGCGAGGCCGACGCCATCAGATCCTTGTCGCGCGTCCGCTCCGATGCCTCGTAGGCCCGCTGCGCGAACTTGATCGCACCGGCGATGTCTCCGGTTCGCGCGAGGAGCCGCGCGTACGGGACGTAGACCGAGACGCGCAGGGGACGGTTCTCGTCGAATCCGGGCAGAGAGATGCATCGCTCGAAGTTCGTTCGCGCGCCCTTCCACTCGCCCAGCATCTCGAGACACTCCCCCAGCCTCTCATGGGCGAACGCCTCGAGATCCGATGCGCCGATCTTCTGGCCGATGCGAATGCTGCGCTCGAGCAGCGCCGAGGCCGCCTTGAACTCGCCCTTCGCGTAAAGCGTGACGGCGATCGCGTTGTACGCGGTCACGACGTCCCAGAGGTCGCCCTCGTTCTCCGATTGCTCGAGGTTCCTCCGCTGGAACTGCATCGAGTCGTCCCATCGGCCGAGGCGATACAAAACGTTTGCGAGGTTGTTCGCGGTGACCTTGCGCAGCTGCGCGGAGCCGAGCGTCTCGGCATTTCTCAGCGCTTCCTGAAAGAGCTGCTCCGCCGGAACGAGCTCGCCGCGAGCGCTCGAGATCACCCCGAGGATGTTTCTCGTGTATCCGTGCGCAGGCGCGAGCGGCATCGTCTCGAGGATGCGGATTGCCTCGATTCCCGCGCGCTCGGCTTCGCTGAAATCGCCCTTGTCGATGTGAATCCAGGCCATGCGATTCAACATCTCAGCGACATCGAGCGGGCGGCCCTGCCGCTGGAAGATCTGCATTGCGTTGTGGAAGTACGACAGCGCCGGGCTCCACTCACTCCGTCTGGCGAGCACCTTGCCGATCTTCTTCATGATCTCGGCGGAGCCGAGATCGCTGTCAGGCACTTCGCGGTTCACCTGCACGCTCTTGAGCAGGAACTGGTAGACCTGCATCGCGCCGCGGAGGTTGTTGCATCGGAAATAGGCGTCGCCGAGCCGTTCGCGGATCTCGGGCTTTCTCTGCTCCTCGCCCGAGATGTCCATGAGCTCGAGCGCGACGCGGTAGAACTCGGCCGACTGCTCGTAGGCGAGCGCGATCGCCGCCTGTTCGGCCGCCTTGATCGAGTAATCGATCGCGCGCTCGGGCTCGAGCCCGCGCGCGAAGTGGTACGCGACCAGGCCGAGCAGCTCCGACGCCCCCTCGAGATAGAGCGCCTCGAGATACGCCCCGGCCCTCGTGTGCGCCAGCGATCGGCTTCGCTCGGTTGTCGCTCCGTAGATGCTCTCGCGCAGGCTCACTTGCGGAAATCGGAAGCCGGCGTCGTTAGGCACCTCGTCGAGCAGGCCGAGATCGACCAGCTCGCGCACGAAACGGAACGTCTCCTCGGGATCGCGCTCCGTGACCCGTGTCAGGAGCTCGACGTTGAACTGTTCGCCGAGCACGGAGGCATTCCGCAGCACTTCGCGATGGTCCTCCGAGATCGACTCCAGCCGCTCGCTCCAGATCGCGCCCGCACCTCCGGGAATCCGCAGCCCCTGGATGCGATCGATGTCGATGTCCCAGCCGCTGCCGGTCGAACGAAGGTACTCGTGCGCGATCAGGTAGTCGATCACCCGGCGGATGTTGAGCGGCGATCCGCCTGACTCCCACATCATCCAGCGCACGAACTCGTGCGTGAGATTCGGATCGCCGAGGAGCGCCTCGACGTTCTCGCGAACCATCTCTTCGGAAAGAGGCTTGAGTGGGATGATCCGAATGCCGTGATCGCGGGCGCGCTCTTCCCACGCGGCCGCCGAGCGTGAGACTGCCTCCTCGAGCGTCGTCTCCGACGAGCGCTCGGTGGTCAGCGTGCCGATGACCACGAGTCCGGAGCTGCGCGCCTCCCCTACGAGAAATGTGAACAGCTCCGCCGTCGAGGGATCGGCCCACTGCAGGTCCTCGACGATCAGCACGAGCGCGGATCCCGACGAGCCGACGTTCAGGAAACCGTGGAAGTCCTGCATCGACTGGACGAGCCGGTTGTAGAGACGGAACTTCTGTCCCTGCTCGTCGACCGATTCCTGGCCGGGCCCCAGGATCGGGTGCAGCATCTGGCGAATCTCGATCGCGGGGTCGGCGCTCGGATTCACCGCCGTGAGCATCTGCTGGAAGATCTCGAAGAACGGAGCGTAAATCGTCTTCCGGTTGACGGGGCATCGACCCGTGAAAACGCGCGCGCCATCGAGCTGCGCTTTCAGGCTGACCTCGCGGATGATGCTCCCTTTGCCCATCCCTTCCGAGCCGCCGATGATGATTCCGTCGCCGTGGCCGTCGCGCGCGGAGGTCACCAGCTGCATCACTTCCCGTACCTCGTCCTCACGCCCGATCAGCGGAGCGCGATGCAGCTCCGCGCGGCTGGCCAGCTCCCGCCACGGGACTTTCACTCCCGCGGCCTCCGCAACTTCATGCAACAGCGCCGCCGCGGAGGGGTACCGGTACCGCGGATCCTTCTCGAGCAGACGCAGGATGATCTTCTCGAGACGCTCGGGAACGTGTGGGTTGATCGCCGACGGACGTCGGATCTCCTCTTCGAGATGCGAACGGATGATCTCGATCGGAGCCTTTCCGTATGTCGGCAGCGCTCCCGTGATCGTCTCGTAGAGCGTCATGCCTAGCGCGTACTGATCGGCACGACCGTCGACGCGATCCTGAAGCAGCACCTCGGGAGCCATGTAGTGAAGTGTTCCGCGGATCTTCCGGTCGAAAAGCTGGCGGCTCGAAACGGCCACTCCGAAGTCCATGATCTTGACGTGCCCCTCGGCATCCACGAGCACGTTAGAAGGCTTGATGTCGAGATGCACGATCCCGAGGTGGTGCACATGGTGAAGCGCCGACGCGATCTGCAGAACCATGTCGTAGAGCGCTTCCCAGTTGTGGCCGTCGAACGACTCCGTCACCCGGCGGCCTGGAAAGTACTCCATCGTGAAGTACGGGTACCGGTCCTCGAGAAGCCCAAAGTCGAAGACCTGGACGATATTCGGATGGCTCAACCCGGCGAGAGTCGTGAACTCCGTCCGAAAGCCGAGGATCGCCTGGGAACCAGTGATCTCGTGGCGCAGAATCTTGATCGCCGCATCACGGCGGGAGACGGCATCGAAGACCCGGTAGACCGACGTCGTCGGACTCTCTTTGAGTACGGACTGGAGTTGGTAGCGCGCAGGAAGTGCCGCGTCGTGCATTCGTTCGTCGGTCGGCATGTCGTCCTGCGCCTCGTCCTCGTCGGGACCTGGCCTGTTGTCACGAATCGGGAACGAGGCTCGCAGATACTACTCCAACGGAAGGCAGGCGCACCAATGATTGACCCACCTGGGTCGAAAGTGTGCTGGGCGAATCGCTCCGGCGCGCTTTCCAAGTCACACGTGGCGTTCCTTCTGACGTGAGACTAGAATCGCGACGAACGTCCCGGGCATGACCGAGGCACTCGAAAAATTCGACCGATACCAGATCATCCGCGTCCTTGGGAAGGGCGGGATGGGTACGGTGTTTCTTGCGAATGATGCGTTGCTGAACCGCCAGGTCGAGCTCAAGGTCCTGAACGATTATGACCTCCCCGGCCAGGACAGGAAGTCGCGATTCGAGCGTGAAGCACGCGCGGCGGCGCAGATCCGGCACCCGAACGTCGCCACGATCTACGAAGTCGGTGTGAGCTCGGGGAACCGCCCTTTCATCGCGATGGAGTTCTGCGAGGGGCCACCGTTGTCGCAGGTGATCCGGCAGGAGCCCGTCGATGCGCAGCGCTTCGTGAAGATCGCGAAGCAGATCGCTCTCGGGCTCGCGGCGGCTCATCGAAACGGGGTGACGCACCGCGACATCAAGAGCTCGAACATCATCCTCGAGGCGGGCGACACCGTGAAGGTGCTCGACTTCGGACTCGCCAAG
>JBPPMG010000200.1:0-6127 GCA_051305935.1 Thermoanaerobaculia bacterium | reverse complement strand
CGGACAAATCGCCGGGTCGCCCCTACGTAGACGCGCAGGCAGGAGTGCCTGCGCCACATTGACTCCTGCCGACGGACAAAAAAACAGCCGGGAGGGTCGGGCCTGTCGCGCCCTCGTTTCTGTGTCCCTGGCCGGATCGGATACCCCTCTTACATCGAGCAAATGGTTCTTGGTTCTGCGCCCGATGGTTCTGTCGTTCCAGCCTCTTTCTCAGCGAGAGCGCCGGGCTTAACTCACGATCCCCCCGGCATCGATTGCAATATCGGTTCACCTTCGAGGCTGGACGAGGAGATCCGGGCCGAGCGGGAGTGACGTCGCGCACAATCTTCAGGAGGAGCGTTTCCTCGCGTCATTTCTTCCGCGCTCGCGCCTTGCGGATGTACGGAACCGCGTCGGGGGTCTTGCACCCGGTCTCGCCATGGTCGACCTCCACCTTGCCGATCGCCGTGGCCGCGGCGACGGCCTTCCTCTCGAGCGTCGCGCCGCGGATTCCGATGGCGATCAGCGCGCTGTTCATCGCGTGGCGCGTCCGATTCGGCGCCTTACCGATTCGGCTCTCGATGATCGGCAGCCATCCCTCGAAGAGAGTGTCGCCTGCGCCGTCTGCCTGCATCGCGAGATTGGCGACGACGGTCCAGTCTGCGCTCGAGATCCACTCCTGCTTCGATGCGATCCACGCCTTCGCGATCGCGGGCGCCTCCGGGCTGCGCGACGCAACCGAGGCGACCGCGTCGGTGATGATGTAGTTGTCGAGCTCCCTGGCCCACGCCTCGAGTCGCTTCCGGCCGAGTGCCGCCGGGTCGGCGACCAGGGTGGCGAGAATTCGCGCGTCGTGGTTCCCGGTCTCCCAGACTTGCGACGCGAGCGTGTGATCGACCTTGATCTTCTTCGCAAGGTCGCGCTGCACCGCGTAGCTCACACCGTACATCGCGCCCTTGACGCCATGTCGTGCGTAGACCTTCTGGTTCTGCGCCGTACCGGCCCGCTCGAGCACACCGATCGTCTCGTCGAACGTCATACCGTTTGCCTCCGTTTTGTTTCACGATTCGTACGCGAATCACGGCGGTTTCGGGCCCGACTGGCTTAAGATCCGTCGTCTTTGCTTCGGCCGCGACCATCGCGTCCGACGAATCTCCCAGCGAGGTAAGCATGAAACTCAGCAGGCTCTCGAGCATTCTCGTCGCAGTCGCGATCATCGCCATCCAGTCCTTCGCCGACGACGGCATGTGGATGCCGCAGCAGATCCCCGCCCTGGGTGATGAGCTGAAGGCGAAGGGCCTCCAGCTCGACCCCGCGTCGTTCGCCGATCTGACCGGCTTCCCCATGGGTGCGATCGTCGAGACCAACGGATGCAGTGCCACCTTCGTCTCGCCTAACGGGCTCATCGTGACGAACCACCATTGCGTGCACGGGGCGCTCCAGTACAACTCGACACCCGAGCGCGATCTGATCGAGAACGGGTTCCTGGCGAAGAGCCGCGCCGACGAGCCGCAGGCGTCGCCGAATGCGCGTGTCTACGTAACCACGAAGATCGAGGACGTCACGGGGAGGGTCTCCGGAAAACTGAAGAAGGGGATTCGCGACGCTGACCGCGCGAAGACGATCGACCAGCGGAAGAAGGCGCTCGTGAAGGAGTGCGAGGCGCCGGGAGTCCGCTGCGAGGTCTCGACCTACTTTGGCGGGGGCATGTTCCTGCGCCTCACCCAGATGGAGATTCGCGACGTCCGGCTGGTCTACGCGCCGGCACTCGGTGTCGGCAACTTCGGCGACGAAGACGACAACTGGATGTGGCCCCGGCACACGGGTGACTTCGGTTTTCTCCGCGCGTACGTCGGTCCCGACGGCCGCACGGCCGATTTCGCGAAAGAGAATGTTCCTTTCCAGCCGCGGCACTGGCTGAAAGTCTCAACGCGCGATCTCGACGAAGGGGACCTCGCGCTCCTCGCCGGTTTCCCGGGCCGAACGAGCCGGCTCGTGACGGCCGAGGAGGTGCGCGATGCGCAGGAGTGGGCCTTGCCCACCGCGAACCGCTACCGGCGCGAGTTGCTGACGATTCTCCGCAATGAAGGGAAGAGAGGGAGAGCTGTCGAGATCGCGAACGCGACGCGTGTTTCGGGTCTCGAAAACTACCTCAAGAAGAACGAGGGAGTGCTCGAGGCGTTCCACCGCGACGGACTGCTGGACCGTAAGGTGGCCGAGGAGCGGCTGCTCGAGGCGTATGTCCAGGGGAATCCGGAACTGGCGAAGCGGTACGATCCTGCCGCGGGCGAGTTTGGCCGCCTTCTCGCGCAGGGGCGTGCGATGCGCGATCGAAACAATGTTTTCGACTGGCTCGACACGGCGTCCCCGATGCTCGCGCAGGCGCGGATGCTCTACAAGCTGAGCCACGAGCGGGCGAAGAAATCAGACGCGGATCGATCGGAGGGCTTCCAGGAGAGGGATTGGCAGCAGAGGAAGAACGGCATGCAGCGAACGCAGCGGACGATCGACCCTGCGACGGATCGCGCCGGCCTCCGCTTCATCCTGCTCGAGGCCGCGAAGCTGCCCGGGGGCCAGCGGATCCCCGCGATCGACGCGGCGATGGCGTCGACCGGTGCGTCGACCGCCGAGGCGCAGATCGACGCGTTTCTCGATTCACTTTACGGGGGAACGAAGATCGCGGACCTCGACGTGCGCACGGCGATGTTCCCGGAATCGACGGCTGCCCTCGAGAAGCGGGGAGACACGATGATCGAGTTCGCGGCGAAGCTCTACCCGCTCGCAGTCGAGCTCGAGAATCGTGCGCTCGAGGTGCGCGGGGCGCGCTTCCGGCTTCAGCCCGAGATGATCGCCGCGATGCGCGCCATGAAGGGCGGGCGCCTTGCCCCTGACGCGAACGGTACGCTCCGCGTCGGCTTCGGCGAAGTGAAAGGCTACGAGCCGCGCGACGGCGTCATCTATTTGCCGCAGACGACGATCGACGGCGTGCTCGCGAAGGACACGGGCAAGCGACCGTTCGACAGCCCGGCCCGTCTGCTCGATCTTGCACGGAAGAAGCAGTTCGGCACCTACGCCGATCCCGACCTCGGCACGCTTCCCGTCGCATACGTGACGACCAACAACGTGACCAACGGAAGCTCCGGTTCGTCGTCGCTCAACGCGTGGGGCGAGATCATCGGCCTCGCGTTCGACATGAACTGGGAAGGGGTCGCTGCCGACTGGGTCGTCAACGAGAAATACGTCCGCACGGTGAACGTCGACTCACGTTACATGCTGTGGGTGATGGATGCCGTCGACGGCGCGCACGACGTGCTGCGCGAGATGGGGATCGAGCCGCAATTCTGAAAGCAGGCCAGAGGCCATAGGTCAAAGGTCAAAGCAGGCATGTGGAGTGCGAAAGCGCAGCTTTCGCGGCGGCGGACAGTGCCGCCCTAACAGGACTGTCGAGAGGTTTCTCCCGATAGAATGAGGGGCACGGAATCTCGTGCCCTCCGGCCGAGCAGCGTGCAACGCGTCACGCGTGGCGGATTCTGTAATCGGTTCTTCAGCTTTCGAGCCGCCAGCGAGGCGCGCGACAAAACCCATGATCCCGGTCGCCGGTCGATTTTGGGGTTGACAACGACCTGTTGCGGCCACACGTTGAAGATACACCCCAACCAAGGACGGACCCCGATGCCATACTGTCGTCGAGGCTTTGTCGGTCTCGCGCTGCCGGCCGGGCTTCTCTCCCTGCTCCTTGTCGTTGCACCCGCCGGTGCGCAGAACCTGCTCACGAATCCGAACTTCACGGACGGCATTCAGGGCTGGAATGTCGCAGACCTCACGACGGTGGCGGGCTTCCCCGTGGTCGGAGGCGTCGACCTGGAGACGACCAATCCGGGCGCGGGTGGGATCTCACAGTGTCTCGACGACAAAATCTGGTTGCCGGGTGTGGCCAACGTCAGGACTGGCTTCACGGTCAGGCTAGCAGAAGCAAACCCGAGCGGGATCATTATCGGGCTGTTGTCGCAATACGCGACGCCTGACTGCACGGGCGAAGTGGTCGCTCCGGGGGACCTTCTCGAGCCAAGGGTCGACGTTAGCGAGTCGCCCGGGACAGATCCCATCCTCCTCGCGGGGGTGGCGTCCTATCACCCCGAGTCGGCGTCCGCTCGCTTCCAGGTGTTCGCCGCGCAACCGAACCCACCCGCGGTGTTCAAGTTCAACGTCAGCAACGCGTTCGTGCTGCCGGAAGATGACTCGCCGCCTGGGCCAAAACCCGACCTCAGAATCATCTTCGAAACTGATCTGCTCGACCCTGGAGAGGATGTAGTTCACCTTCGGTCGGGTGAATATGTTCCGTTGTCCTTATTTTCAGTGGAGAACATCGGGGACGCACCCACGACAGGGCCATGGACCGTCACCGTGACGGTACCTCCCGGCTCACGCATCGTCTGCGACCCACGGAGTCCGGGCGAATGCAGTGGCGAGGGCACGAACACGGTGACGATCGTGCTGAACGCAGTCGTTCAACCCGGCGAAAGGGTCAGTTTCGTACAGTATTTGGAGGCGCCGGTGGGGGAGCTCGACATCGATATAGCGGTCTCCGCGAGTGGAGACATGAATCCACTGAACGACATGGGGGTTGGAGAAATCATGGTGTTTCCGCCTCGCGTTTCGACCCGCGTGTCCGAAGATCTACCCCAAACCACCAACGGGCGCCGGCCTTAAGGAGATCAGACATGAATTGGTCCCGAGCGATACTCCTCTCAGTCCTGCTCGCTGCGCCCGGATCGAGCGCCGCGTCGCGTTCCGAGGCCGCCGCGCAGGGGTTAGGCGTGAACCTCTCGATCGTCGGGCGCCTTCTGGGTGGAGGCAGCACGCTCTTCATCACGAGCGTCGACATTGCCAACAACACGGCGGCAGCCAGTCAGGTCGACTTCTATTTCGATGCCACGGACCTGACCACGCAGCAGAACATCATCATCGACGGATCGATCACCGACGAGGGGCTCGCAGCCGCTGGAACGGGAACGGTTCGCGGCTACGCAAACATTCACTTCGACGACTTCGTCGACGCGCTCGTCGAGGCGGGAATGATGACGGCAGAGACGCGCGACCACGGTGTGCTGGGATCGCTCCTTCTCGTCTTCGACGGAAAGACGAAGCGAGGCGAAGGCTCGGCCTCCGCTCGATTCGAGAACGACTTCGGAGGCGGAACGGTCGGCGTCGCGCTCTCGGGCCACACGATCACGTCCAACGAGCCGCAGGAGCTTGTGGCCACCGTGCGGGACACGCGCGGCAGGCCGGGGCCGCAGCTCTACACGAACATGTTCATCAACAACGTCGGGCTGACGCCGGCCACGGGCACCGCCGCGGGCTCGGTGACGGTCGAGCTCACGGCACGCGCCAACTCGTCAGGCATGCCGGTCGGCATCCCCATCATGCTCACCGGCATCGCTCCGGGTCAGACGCGAAGTGTGAGTCAAGTCCTCACGGCGATGCAGGTTTCCGCCTCGAGCGAGGACACGATCCTCGTCTTCGCTCGGGTCACCGAAGGGAACGCCGCGATCGCCGGAGCAGTGTCGATCGTCGACGCGACGACACGTGACGGCTCGGTGGTCGAGATGGGACGCGCTGACTTCTAGACAACTGACGGTGACGGTAATGTCGTAGAGGTGGACCCGTGGGTGTTGGCCGTCCTCGGCCCAGCCGGCGGGGCGTTCTCGCCTCGCCGGAACCCAGCGAGTGCCAGAAACGCAACCGTTCGGTCAACCGGATCAATGACCTGATCGACGGCGTGAGAATCGGCGGCGACATGCGGCTGAACGGCGACTCGAACTACGGCCGCAACGTCGACGTGATCGAGTTGCGGAAGCGGAGGGGCAACGCCTTCCAGAAGCTCCTCGAGGGATAGGAAAAAGCATTTCGCGCTCGAGTCCACGGTATTCGGTTTCTCGAGTTTGTCGCACGGGTTCCCATCCGTGCCGACGATTCTGAAGCGATTTGCGAGGGGAGTACACGCGGTTTCGGTGGTCGCGGCCGTTGGAGCGAGGCGGGAGGGGCGCTGTTGGCGCGCTGGCGCTAGCGAGCGTGCCTGTTCGAACAGGCCTCGCCCCGTCCGGTGATCGCACCAGCCTGTTTCCGTGGGTTCAGTTGACGGAGGGAG
>JBPPMG010000180.1:0-9090 GCA_051305935.1 Thermoanaerobaculia bacterium | reverse complement strand
GGGGGATGGGCGTGACGGGCGAAATCGGCGAGTTCCTCGACTACTTGACGTACGAGAAGAACGTCTCGGTGAACACCGTCACGGCGTACCGCGACGATCTCGAGTCGCTCGTCGCGTTCCTCACAGCCGATTACTTCAACATCTCGCGCGGCGCGCTCGACTTCGCGAGCGTCGACCATCTCGCAATCCGAGCCTGGCTCGCCCACCTCGCGCGGCGCAAGCTCGCCCGCTCGACGATCGCGCGGCACCTCTCGGCACTTCGTTCTTTCTTTCGCTACCTCGTGCGCGAGGGAATGGTTCCGGCGAACCCCGCTCGCGGCGTCGCGACGCCGAAACGGGAGAAGTACCTCCCCACAGTGCTCCAACCCGCCGACGTCGCGCTACTGCTCGAGCAGCCCGACATCGAGACGCCGCTGGGCATTCGCGATCGTGCCTGGCTCGAGCTCCTCTACGCGTCGGGCATCCGTGTGAGCGAGCTGGTCGGCATCGACCTCGACGACATCGATCTGCGCCAGCGCCTCCTGAAGGTGCGCGGCAAGGGCTCGAAGGAACGGATCGTCCCGTTCGGGCGGCAGGCCGAGAGCGCGATTCAGCAGTGGATGAAAGTCCGCCTCGGGCTGCTCACCCCAGACTCCGACGAAGATGCGCTGCTTCTGAATCACCGTGGAGGACGCATCACCGCCCGCAGCATCCGGCGCGGTCTCGCCCGTTACGTCCGAGGCGCCGCCCTGGCCGCGGGCGTCTCTCCCCACACGCTACGCCACTCGTTCGCCACGCACCTGCTCAACGCCGGCGCTGACCTTCGCAGCATCCAGGAGCTCCTTGGTCACGTCTCCCTCTCGACGACACAGAAGTACACCCACCTTGCCGACTGGCAGCTCATCGAGGTGTACAAGAAATCGCACCCGCGCGCGTGACGGAAATGCGGAATGCGGAATGCGGAATGCGGAATGCGGAATGCGGAATGCGGAATGCGGAATGCGGAATGCGGAATGCGGAATGCGGAATGCGGAATGCGGAATGCGGAATGCGGAAACAACACGCCGTTCCGGCGCGCATTCCCGGTGCCGCTACGCGACGCCTGACCGCGTTCGGCGTTCCCTATTCCGCACTCCGCAATCCGCAATCCGCATTTCCGAAGCTTCTGCTACGCTAACCGTTCGGTATAAGCCATGCTCCAGGCGATCGTTCATCACGGTTTCATCAAGGAGACCATCGAGTATTTCGCCACGATCTCGGGGCCGAGTCTCGACAAGCGCTTCTTCTTCGAGCAGATGCAGAACGGCGGGCGCCAGAGAGTGCGCTACTTCGCCGGCGGCTCGGAGATCATCCTTTCCGACGACCGAGTCGAGTTCACCGGCAACGGCGGAATCTTTGGCGAGTACATGTTCGGCGGGCACCTTCCCGTGCAGGACCTGCTCAACGACGAGGTGGTCAACCGCCTCGTCCTTTTCGGCACGATCTACGACCGCGACAAACGCGAGCTCTCCTTCACCCACCAGACCAGCGGAAGCGAGACCTACGACGACATCTTTTTCCATGGCAACGCCGTATCGAACTACCTCTTCTTCATCGACGACCGCGGCTTCACGAAGTCGACTGTCGAGCGACAGGAGCGGACCCTTCGCACGATCGGTAAGCTTCTCAAGCGCTCCCGCAAGGTCGGCCGCGGCAATTTCCTCGACCTTGCGAGCGAGATCATCGAGACGCTCGGCGAGCCGCAGTCGACGATCTTCATCGTCCGCATCATCCATCGGATGCACCAGCAGTTCTACAACGCCTCGCGCGAAGCCTACCTCGCCCGCCGAGGCTCGCTCGAGGACATCACCCGCCTCATCGAAGCAGACCTGGGACCCGACTTCATCGATTCGTATCAGCGCGAGCGGATCCAGATCGACGTCATCTATCACCACAAGGAAAACCAGGACCTCATCGACGAGTACAAGCGCGTTCTCGCGCAGAGCACCTCGCGCAAGCTCACGCACTCGGAGCGCGCGCGCCTGATGCGTCTCCGCACTCTGTCGCTCCGCAACGAGGTCCCGCTGTCGATCTTCGACATGCTCGAGGAGATCGTCCTGCAGGAAGAGGGTGGCGCGAAACTCCCTGCGTCCGAAGAGGCCGACTTCATCCAGTCGACGCGCGAGATCCTCGAAGGCTTCCTCCTCGGCAAGACGATCAGCCGCAAGCTCTCGTCGAGCGACATGCTCCAGCTCATGGAGAACAAGCAGAAGGCAGCCGCGAACCGCGATCAGACGTTCGAGGAGATCCTTCTCGAGACCGGACGCAAGATCGACGAGAGCGCGCGCGAGGACGAAGACTTCGAGCGGATGGAGTCGTTCGGCGAGCTGATCACCTTCTTCGATCGCTTCGACCACACGTCGACGCTCGTCAACAAGCTCGCCTTCATGGACGACGTCGAGTTCACCGGCGAGCAGATTCGCTCGCTGCTCGGCAACATGCACGAGTTCGAGAAGCTTCGCCGCGGCCTTTTCCAGCAGCTCTTCATCGAGCCGGTGCTTGCGAACGAGTACACCCTCTCGTTCGGCCGCCGCAAACTCTACTCGCTCATGATCGGCCTGATGTCGATCGACTCGAACGAGGCGAGCCTGAGCGACGTCGTCGACGAGATCCGCCAGATCAACGTTCAGGAGCGCGCCTACTTCGGCCTCTATCGCCTCGCGCGCAAGCGCATGTCGAGCTTCTATCTCGAGCTCAACACCGTCGAGGGGCGCGAGACGTTCCGGCGCGAGATCGCCGCCGAGGTCGAGCGCGATCCGGAGCTTCGTCCCGTCAAGTCCGCAATCGACGAGGAACTGCTCGACAACGTCATCACGAAGATCCGCCTCGAGGCCTTCTACATCAACCAGATGCTCCCGAAGATCATCGACGACCAGGACTCCCGGCTGCGCAACGACTTCCTCGTAAACTCCGGCCTCGACCGCTTCCAGGTCGAGGAGCTCGAGACCGAGTACTTCGAGCTCCGCAACTACCCGCCCCACCTGCTGCAATCGATCCGCGAGGGTGTGATCACACCCGAAGAGCAGGAGAGCGGGGCGAAATCGAGACCCGATTCACCCCACCCGTTTCTGGACTCAACCTGGGGTCAGGTCTGAAGCATCAAGTAGTTCCATGACCAGTTCTCGCGACTGCACGGAAACCGAGATGAAGAATGTCGAATGAAGAATGAGGAATGTAGAAAGGGGTAACGGCCGCTGACTCGGTGCCTTCTTTCTTCATTCTGCATTCCTCATTCGACATTCTTCATTTCGGTTTCCGTGATCTGGCGAGGAACTACTTCATCCGTCAAATCGCTTTCAGCACTCATCAACTCCTCCGAAAGGACGACCCGGAATGCCTACTCCCAACCGCCTCATCCACGAGACCTCTCCCTACCTTCTCCAGCACGCCCACAATCCGGTCGACTGGTATCCGTGGGGAGAGGAGGCGTTCAAGCGGGCGCGGGAGGAGAACAAGCCGGTGTTCCTCTCTATCGGCTACTCCGCTTGTCACTGGTGCCACGTCATGGAGCGCGAGTCGTTCGAGGATGCGGAAACGGCCGCCCAGCTCAACAGCGACTGGATCTCGATCAAGGTCGATCGCGAGGAGCGGCCCGACGTCGACTCGATCTACATGGCTGCCACACAGATGCTGACCGGGCACGGCGGCTGGCCGATGTCGGTATTCCTCACTCCCGAGGCGAAGCCGTTCTACGCGGGAACCTATTTCCCACCTGAGGAACGGCACGGGATGCCGAGCTTCCGTCGCGTCCTCTCGCATCTCGCACACCTCTACCGCGACGATCGTGCGAAGCTGATCGAGGCCTCCGAGGAGATTCACGACGCGATCGCTCGCTCCTCCGACGTCGCGGGGGCGCGGCACGCGCTGACCCACGTCGATCTCGACGCCGCGGCGATGCGCCTCGCGGCGAACTACGACCGCGCGAACGGCGGCTTCGGCGTCGCGCCGAAGTTCCCGCCGTCGATGTCGCTAGATTTCCTGATGCGCGTCGCGCACCGCAACGGCGACCCCGCGCTGCGCGAGATCGTCGTCACGACGCTGCGCAAGATGGCGCGCGGAGGCATTTTCGACCAGGTCGGCGGCGGCTTCCATCGCTACTCCGTCGACGCGCGCTGGCTCGCGCCTCACTTCGAGAAGATGCTCTACGACAATGCCCTGCTCGCTCGGCTCTACGTCCGCGCATGGCAGTGGACTCGCGACGAGGAGTTCCGTCGCGTCGCCAACGAGACGCTCGACTTCGTCGCGCGCGAAATGACCTCGCCCGAGGGAGGCTTCTACTCCACGCTCGACGCCGACTCCGAGGGAGAAGAGGGGAAGTTCTACGTCTGGTCACGCGAGGAGATCACGAGCATTCTCGGCGACGAGGAGGGGCGGGTCTTCTGCGCACTCTTCGACGTGACCGACCGTGGCAACTGGGAAGGGCACAACATCCCGAACCTGCCGCGCGATCCGGTGGAGGTCGCAGCCGAGCTCGGCGTCACGGTCGAGCGTCTCGCGGAGGTTGCGGCACGAGGCCGCATCGCGCTCTACGGCCGCCGCGCGGAGCGCATCCGTCCCGCGCGCGACGAGAAGATCCTGGCCGGCTGGAACGGCTGGATGCTCGCCGCGTTTGCCGAAGCGGCGATGGCGTTCGATTCCGAAGCCCATCGCGACACGGCACGCCGCAACGCGGAATTCCTGATCGGAAAGATGTTCAGCGACGGGAAGCTCCAGCGTTCGTACAAGGACGGGCGCGTGAAGATCGGCGCGCTGCTCGAGGACGTGACCGGGGTCGCGTGGGGACTGCTCGCCGCATTCGAAGCGCTGCAGGATCGCCGCTGGCTCGACGCGGCCCGCGGGCTCGCGGATGACCTTCTCGCACGATTCGCCGATCGGGAGGGGGCCGGATTCTTCGACACTCCCGACGACCACGAGGCGCTGATCACGCGGCCACGCGACGTCTTCGACAACGCGACACCCGCGGGCACATCGGTCGCGGTAGATGTTCTCCAGCGCCTCGCGATCCTGTTCGGAGACGAGCGCTACGCACGCGCGGCATCGACCGCGCTGGAGTCCGTCGCCCCGATCGCCATGAAGCACCCGTCGGGCTTCGGCTTCATCCTCGGCGCCGCCGAGTTCTCGCTCGCGAAGGTGAAGGAGATCGTGATCACGGGACCGGATGACAGCGGCGCGAAGCGCGCGCTCACACGCGTCGTGGGCGAGACCTATCTCCCGCACCGCGTCCTCATCAGCTCGGACCAGCCCGGCCTTCCGCTGACCGAAGGTCGCGACCCGCATGTCGTCGCCGCGTATGTGTGCGAAGGCTACGCGTGCGCTGCACCGACCGCGAATGTCGAGGAGTTGAGGGAGTTGGTGGGGGGTAGGGGGAGTTGTTAGTTGTTAGTTGTTAGTTGTTAGTTGTTAGTTGTTAGACGTTTTGCGGAGGCTGTTAGGCTACACCATGCGGCCCATAACTCTTGAAGCCGGAAGTCAGAACGCCAAATGTTGAGTCCAGTAATGAACCTTCTGGGGATTCGATATCCAGCGTTCTGACTTCGAACACCAAACATTGCTTGTCTAACAACCAACAACCAACAACTAACAACTCTCCCAATCACAGCGTTCTCGTCTGCCCACCATCGACATCGAGAATCACTCCCTGGCAATATCCCACCGCGGGCGACGCGAGGAAGGCGACGGCGCGTGCGACCTCGGCGGGGTCGCCGAAGCGCGCGACGCGGAGCTTCTGCGCCATCCTGACCCCCGCCGACGCGAAATCGATCTGCTCTTCCCTCGAGAGCGTCTCGACACGCGCTCGCAACCGCTCCGTGAGGATCGATCCCGGGTTGATCGCATTCACGCGCACGCCGTCGCGAATGCCGCGATCGGCGAGGGCCTTCGTGAGATTGAGCAGCGCGGCGTTCACCGACCCGCCGATCGTGAAGTCGGCGCTTCCCGTTCGTCCTCCGACACCGGAGATGTTCACGATGCTCCCGCGACTCTCCCGCAGATGCGGCCAGGCTTCGCGACAGAGGCGCATCGCCCCGTAAAACTTGAGCGCGTAGCCGTCGGCCCAGTCCTCGTCGGTCAGCTCGAGAAAATCGCCCCGCTTCGTCGCGCCGGCGACGTTCACGAGGAGATCGATGCCGCCGAATCTCGCGACCGTCGCCGCGACGATCTGCTCCGCGACGTGCGGCTCACGCAGGTCCGCCGCCTGGACGATCGATTCGACATAGAGCGAGCCCGCGACCGCGTCGAGCAGCTCCTGGGATCGTGCCACGAGCACGAGCCGCATCCCTTCCGCGGCGAGCGTCTCGGCGATCGCGCGACCGATTCCTCGACTCGCCCCGGTGACGACGGCGGTCTTGCCCTTCAGTTCGAGATCCATATCGTCCTCGTTCCCTCATTCACGCCGCTTCATTCTCCACTCACAGCCGCACGAGCGTGAGCGCCATCGCGACGCCCACGAGAGCGAGCACGGCAACGAGTGCGAAGGCGAAGGTCGAGCCGAAGCTGCGGCGGAAGTTCCCTTCGTCGATCGCCTTCACGTAGCGCTGGTGACGCACTGCGGAGACGACACAGGTGAGCACGCCGACGCCGATGAGTGCGAGACCGACCCAGAGCGACGGGCCCGATCCCTGGCGCGCGGCGAGATCCCCCTGCATCGCGATCTCGCGCAGAAAGACCCCGAATCGAGCGACGACGAAGCCGAACGCCATGAGCGCGAGCGCCGTACGCATCCATGCGAGAAACGTCCTTTCCGCCGCCATGTAGATGCGTGGATCACGCTGGTCGTCGCCGCTTCCTGTCGTCATCGTCGTTCCTGACCAGCATCCTACTTCAGCGCGACGCAGCCGGAATGCGCCGATACTCGACCGGCGCAAGCCGTGTCCAGCTTTTTCCGTCGTCGAGCGAGATCTCCCTCTCCTGGCGGAGCGTCTCCGTCCCGATCCCGCTGATCGTGCCGCGTCGCTGATAGAAGCAGCAATCATCGTCGTTGGACGCGGTGTCGTGGCTCAACACCGCGTCCTTGTCCTCGTACGTCAGCACCCCGTCTGCGAAGGACCCGCGCAGCACGAAGTCGAAGTCGAGCTTCCTGAAGTGCGCCCCCTGCCGCCAGCGCTGCTTCGTCTCGTCCCACATGTGTGAGGTCGTCGCCGGGGCGCGCTCACCCTCGCGAACGACCTCGAAGTAGGCGCACGGCTCGGAGACTTCGGTGAGCGAGATCGTCCCGACGACCGCCCCTTCCTCGTCGACGACTTCCCACTCACCGGCGAGTCCTCGCACCCACTCCTGGCCCGCGGGAGGACACACCTGCGCGAGCGCAGGCGAAGCGAGCGATGCTCCCGCAATCGCGAGCACGAGCGGGACGAAGATGGAGGCCTTCACCGAGTGGCTCCGCAGTTGCCTGAAGCGCAAGGCGCCTCCTCCCGAACGAAATCGATGCGGAAAGGGTACCTCGATTCGACCTTCCGAGTGAGGCTTCGCGCAGACGGAATCGAGATCTGCGGCCTCGGCGCAATCCTCTCCGGATGGTCGAGCTGCTCGCGCATTCGCGATTCAGTCGCCCGCGTAGTTGATGTCCTCGAACTGCGTGGCAGTTCCATCCTGCTTCAGCCTGACCCAGCCGACCAGACCGACCGCCGATCGGACGAGATAGAAGTCGCCGCTGTTGAGGACGACGGTCACCTTCTCGCCTTTCGCGACCGAGGCCACCACGTTCGGCGACGCCGGACTCTCGAGAAGCTCGAGCTCCTCCATCACAGTCGTCGCGATTCCCACGTAGTAGAACGGCTGCTTCACCTCGGAGGAGCCGTCCGGCCTGACCGCGAACTTCCTCATCTTGTCGAAGTAGTCGTTCGTGTGCCCTGAGACGTAGACGAACCCATCCCCGGGAATCCTGAGAGAAAGGCCGAACTCGCGAAGCACTTCGCGCTCCTCGCCGCCGGCTTCGGAGTAGAGGATGAACTCCGGATCGACGCTCGGCCCTTCGCTGTACACGACGCGATACCAGTCCGGCGAGTCACCGAGGCGCGTGCCGAGCACCTCGACCGTCTTGATCTCCGCCTCGGGGATGATGACCGTCTTGTTGATCAACTTCGCCAGGTACGGCGGGTACGCGATCACGACCTCGCCAACGGCCGTCCGGTCGACCGTGAGTTGCTCGAGCCCGGAAGCAGCTACGAAACCGGCTGGAAGGAGAATCGAAGCGCTCCAGGCGAGGGCGACGAGAATGTGCGCGAGTTTCATCGGGAGATCCTAACGCGCCGTGCACGAGGTCGCCAGCGCGCCGCCTGCATTCCGAGGCGTCGATGGCCGGGTGGCACGGGACGATCAGAGAGCGCCGAAGTCAGCGCGTCTGGTCGCAGTCTTTCGCCCCGTGCCGCCCGTCGTCACCGCGACTCAGTACCGGTAGGTCGCGGCGATTCCCGTCTGCGTCGGCATGCGTTCGGTGGGAATGACCACGACTCGTCCGCCCATCTTCCGAGCAAGCGTCCCGAGGTCGTCGAGCACGTCATCGATCTCGGGATGGTCCAGATCGCCGAGCTCGATGCCGCCGGTCGCGGCGTCGACCCGGCCGGGAATCTCTCGACGGGCTTCGATCAGCAGCGTGGCAACTCGCCCTTCGACGATGGCTTTGGCGACCTCGGCCAGCCCGTCGTCACCCAGCCCCCTCGATTTTGCCATGGCGAACTCTTCGACGAGCTCGTCGAGGCGTGCCAGGTAGCGGGGCTCGATCAGCTTCCAGGCGCGCTGGCGAAGCTCGTCGAGCGACGACAGGCCGTCCGGGTGGACATCGATGCTCTCCGCCACCAGCAGCGGGTTGCGGCTGACTTCGTGAAAGGTGTGGTGGTGCTCCGGCAGCGCCGCCAGAATCAGAGGAAGGCCCGATGGCTGCGAGTGGTGCTCCTGAACCGCGCGGTCGACTGCGCGGAAGAAGCGTTCCGCATCGATGTCCACTTCAGGCTCTTTCCCGCCGTGGCCGTGGTGCATGGCCGACTGCCCGCCCCCTGCGCCGCCGTATGAGGCGACGGTCTGGTGAGGCTCGGTCAGTTCTTCTCCAAGCGCCTCGATCATCGTTCGCGGGACTCC
>JBPPMG010000455.1:0-16944 GCA_051305935.1 Thermoanaerobaculia bacterium | reverse complement strand
CGCTTCGCGCCCTCACGCGCCGCGCCTCACCCGACCGTCGCCCCGATCGCCTGTGCGAAGTCGGAGCCGAACGCGCGCGAAGGTGTCCATGCGCCCTCTTTCAAGGATCCGGCGACCACGCGTTCGACGCTCGCGACGGCGGCCTCGGCGGTGAACCGGTATCCCTCGACGGTGCGCATCGTCATGGTGACAGGTTCAGCGCCCGGCTTCGAGACCTGACCCCATAGGTGGACGCTCGCCCTCTCGCGCGCCAACGTGTCGGGGCCCTGCTTCCCGCTGGCGGTAAGCTGCAGCAGCCGGCGGAACGGGGTGAACCCGAAAATCGGGAGCAATGGCCGCATCCTGCGCATCCGTGCAACCGAGCGGGGAGGCGTGGCGACGTAGACGGAGATGTTCGGAATTCCGGTCGAGTGCCAGGCGGTGGAGACGTCGCCCCAGGGAATTGTCATCGCGTGCCGGCTGCCGCAGTCGAACGTGATGTCTTTCGACTTCCACGCGGTCGGGACGCGAACGATTCGGCCGTCGCGGCGGATCGCTCCGCCTTCGTGGATTCCCTCGATCATCGTGCGGAGCGTTCCGCGGCTGAGCCCGCCACCCTTCGTGTAGAACGCGAGCTCGAGCTCGGTGGCGTCGGGCATCCGTTCGGCGAGCAGCGCTGCGAGGCAGTCCGAGGGGACGACATCGAAGCCGACACCGGGAATGAGCGCGACGCCGGCGGCGGTGGCCTCGGCGCCGCGACGATGGATCGCCTCGAAGACGGCGATCTCTCCGGTGATGTCGAGGTAGTGGGTCTTCGTGCGGAGGCACGCGTCGACCATCGGCGCGCTCGTGTGGACGAACGGGCCCGCGCAGTGAACGACGACATCGACGCCCGCGAGCGCGCGGTCGAGACGGGCGGGGTCGTCGAGAGCGAAGACGCTGGCAGTGAGCGAGAGCTCTCGTGCGAGCGGCTCGAGCGCGGAGGCAGAGCGCGCGGCGAGGATCGGCTTGTGGCCGCGCTTCACCGCCTCGCGTGCGATGAGCTGACCGGTGTAGCCGTTCGCGCCGTAGATCATCCAGTTCGTCATGGAGCGATGATAGGGGAGAAAGGCGGAGAAGCCGTCATTCCGAGCGAAGCGAGGAATCTGCTAAATGACAATCTGATCGTTTCGACAGCGGACACTCTCTCCAGGGGAGAGAGCGGCTGTTACGGAAGCGGTCAGGAGATGGTTTGCAGATTCCTCGCTGCGCTCGGAATGATGGGGGGGCGATCGATACCCTGCGAGGACGACGCGGATCTGACGTAGGCTTGCCGGATGGCGCTCACCGCAACTGTGTTCAATTTCGTCGTCGAGCTCGCCGACGTCGACCGAGGCGTCTACGAGACGCTCGACCTCAAGGTCGCGCAGCATCCGTCGGAAACGAACGAGTACATGCTCACGCGCGTTTTCGCGTACTGCCTCGAGTACGAAGAGGGGATCGAGTTTACCCGCGGGCTCTCGACGACCGACGAGCCGCCGATCCGTGTCTGCGATCCGACGGGACGGATGACCGCCTGGATCGATGTCGGCGCACCTTCAGCCGACCGGCTTCACAAAGCGAGCAAGCTCGCCGATCGCGTCGCGCTCTACACGCACCGCGATCTGCGTCAGCTCCTCCTTCAGTACGTTGGGCAGAAGATCCACCGGCGCGAGGAGATCCCTGTCTACGCCTTTGAGCGTGATTTCGTCGACGGCATCGTACCGCTCCTCGACCGGCGGACCAGGCTGTCGCTTTCGGTCACGGAGCGCCATCTCTACGTCGATCTCTCCGGGAAGACCTTCTCGACCGTGCTGGAGCCGACGTCGATTCCGTAATCGGTCGTACTCGAGTGACGCGCGTTCGAAACATTCCGCGTGATGTCACAGGCGTCGGGGCAGGCTCATTCGTACAATCCACTGATGGAGCGCGAATGCGCTTCGGAGGTTTCCGTTGTCCAGTCGCCTGCTCCTCATCCTCGCGATCCTCTCGGCCATTTCGCTCTCGACCGCTGCCGCAACCTACACGGTGACCACGACCGCCGACGCCGGGTCCGGTTCGCTCCGCGCAGCGTTCGACGCGGTGAACTCTCTGGAGTGTGCGTATCCCTGCACCATCCGGTTCGCAATCCCTGCTCCCGTCCCGGAATCGGGCTATTTCACGATCCGGCCGTTGTCTCCTCTCCCCGTCCTGTTCGGCGACGCGATCACGATCGACGGCGCGTCGCAGACGGGCGTCACGGGAGACACGAACCGCGAAGGTCCGGAGATCGAGCTCGACGGGAGCCTCGCGGGCTACCGCAGCGGCATCAAGCTGGGCCGGGTCGTCGGCATGACGCTCAATGGACTCGCCGTGAACCGGTTCGAAGGCCACGGCATTTTCATCGACAACAGCAGCGGCATCGTCGTCTCGGCCTGTTACGTCGGCGTGGACCCCACCGCGCGGCACGCGCGGCCT
Organism: Thermoanaerobaculia bacterium; assembly: GCA_051305935.1. Lineage (GTDB taxonomy): Bacteria > Acidobacteriota > Thermoanaerobaculia > Gp7-AA8 > Gp7-AA8 > JACPDH01. Next base: position 14,490 of record JBPPMG010000455.1, on the reverse strand, counting down.
AACGGGCTCGACGGAATTGCGGTTCGCGGCGTCTACGGCGGGGTCAGGCTGTACGGCAACACGATCGGTGGGAATCGAAGCAACGGTGTTTACGTGGCAGGCCACTTCGGCGTCGACATCGCCGGCAACCGCATCGGAGTCGGCACCGACGGGACATGGCTCGGCAACGGCGCGAATGGAGTCGACATCGTCGCGGGCGACGCGCGCGTGGTGAACAACGACATCGCGCACAATGCTCATTTCGGGATCGTGGTCGGCGACGGAGCTGCGCGCTCGGACCTCGTCGACAACAGGATGCATTCGAACGGGCTGATGTCGATCGGGCTCGGTCACGACGGTCACGATCCTGCCGATCCGCTCGACGCCGACAGCGGCGCAAACGGCCGGATCAACTCTCCGGTCCTCACCTCGGCTCGCGCCGACGCATCGCTCCCCGGTTACTTCCTCGGGGAGATCGAGTACACAGGCTCCGTCGAAGGGAAACCGAACACGGCGATCCGAATCGACGCGTACGCATCGCCGAACCGCGGACCGCTCGGCTTCGCGGAAGTGAAGTTGTGGTTCGGGAGCGACCAGGTCAGGACCGACGCGAGCGGCAGAGCGCACTTCTCGTTCTCACGCGGCTACGGCGACACGGGCAAACCGTTGCTGGTGTCGGGAGGCTGGCTCAGCGCCACCGCGACGACCCATGAGGGCACGTCGGAGCTCGGTCTCCCCGTTCCGATCTCGGCAGGCCGTATCGAGGTCTCGACGCTCGCCGATTCCGGGCCCGGCTCGCTCCGCGACGCGATCGACTTCGCAAACTCCGATGGCTGCGAGCCCGGGTCGTTCTGCCGGATCACGTTCGCGATTCCCGCAGATCAGCTTCGCAACGGCGTGGCCGTATTCGAGCCGCGCTCCGCGCTGCCCGGGATCACCAACGGGTTCGTACAAATCGACGGCAGCTCGCAAACCTGGACTTACGGAGACACGAACCCGAACGGTCCCGAGGTCGAGATCCGGGGGAACCAGGCGGGCGACGCCGCGGGGCTGAGGATCGGCAGCAGCTCCGCGAAAGTAGAGCGGAGTTTCATTCACGCGATCGCAGTCACCGGATTTCGAGGGGACGGGATCAGCGTCGATGCGACCGAGGCGGACAACTACGAAGGCTATGACGTCCGGCTGAGCGAGCTCGTCGTGGGGCTCGATCCAGCCACCGGCGAGGCGCGCGGGAACAGCGGCGACGGCATCTCGATCCGAGGCATGCGCTCGGGAGGGCCGGCGACGAGGTGGACAGTGCGAGATTCGACGGTCGGCGCGAACGGCGGAAACGGCATTCGCGTCGACGCGTCGGGAGCGAATGTGACCACGTCGAGAATCGGCCTCGCCGCGGACGGCACCGCACGACCGAACGGCGGAGCAGGAGTGTTCGTCGGCGCGCAAGCCCTCGACGCCACGGTCTCGAAGAACACGATCGCGTTCAATGCGCGTGCCGGAGTGGCAACCGGACCCGAGGCGCGCGCGGTGTACATCGAGTCCTCGGTCCATTCGAACGGGGCGCTCGGCATCGACCGGAATGACGACGGACTCGGCAGCGGCTCGCCTGAGAACGTGACGCCTCGTCCGTCGCTGCAGTCGGCGACGTTCGATCCTCTGAGGAACGTGACGGTGGTCGAGGGCGAGCTCGGGGAAGGGACGCCGTCGCTTTCGGTCCATCCCGGAAGCGGGTCGGAGATGAGGCTCAACTTCTATGTGAGCTCGGTGCCTGATCCCAGCGGGTTCGGCGAAGGGGCCGACCACGCAACCGGTCCCGGCGCGTATTCGCTCGTGTTCACAGGGCGAACGTTCCGCGGGGAGATTCCGTTCGACCTGCGGGGCAAGTACCTCACCGCGACGACGTCATTCGCGATCTGTTTCTGGGAGTTCGGCTGCCACGGACGGGACACCTCGGAATTCAGTAACGCGGTAGCAGTGAATTAGGCGGTGACCTCTCAGGCTTTTGTCGTAGCGCGAGGGGGAAGGCCTGAAGGGCTGGATGGTAGAAGCCTGTGAGGCCCTTCGCTTCGCTCCGGGCGACATGTCTCCGGGTGCCACGCCAGTAACGTGATTGGTGCGGGGTTGAGCAACACGCTCGCCCACTCGATCAGAACAACGTCTGCACCCTCGCCACGATGCGGCCGTCTCCGTCTCCGTCGTCGGTGGCGTAGAAGAGTTGCAGCTTGATGTCGTGTGACCGGAGGAAGTAGTTCGTGCCGAGCCACAGGACGTCGCCGTCGTCGCCGGTCGCTTCGTCGGACGGGTCGGTCGATTCGTACTTCCCGACGAACTGGAGCTTGTCGGGAATCGCGAAGTATGTCGCCTGGGCGTACCAGCCCGACGCGCGGAAGTCGTCGAACGGAATGCCGTCCGAGGGTTCGAAGTCGGTAGCGAGATACTCCGCCCAGAGCTCCGAGCGGCCGGCAACGAGCTGCGCGTCGATTCCGAAGCCGGTACGGTTCCCCCGAAAGACGTTGTCGTGCGCCTGCGATCCCGGCGTCGAGTCGAAGCCAAGACCCGCTGGGAGTGAGACCGAGCCGTCATCCGACTGGAAGCTGTTGATGCCGAGGTGCAGGTTCATCGGTCCCGTCGCGTCGCCGGCGACGAGGGTAGAGATCCGCCCGGCCACCAGAAACTCGTCGTTGTCGTTGAAGCTCGTGTTCGCCGAGTTGCCGTTGAATGCGCCGACCGCGTAGCTGACGCGCTTGCCGGCAAGATCTCCCGCGATCTGGAGGCCGAGCTGGCGACCTATGGTCAGCAGATCGTTCGGGACAGAGCGTTCGGGCACGGCGAGACGCGTGTCGGAATAGAGCTGCTCGAAGCCGAAGGGCGTCTTGAACTGCCCCACGCGAATCGACGCGGTGGGCCAGTGCGTGAAGGTCACGTAGCCGTCGGTGAGCTGCGCCCGCATGCTGCTGGAGTTCCCCGAGGTGCCCGCGAACTCGCCTTCGAGCCGGAAATCGACCCGCTCGGTGAAGCTCCCGGAGGTCGTCACGCGCGCGCGTCGCACGTAGATGCGATCGTTGTCGTCCGGGAAGCGGCCGGCAACCGTGTCGCCCGCTTCGCCCTGAACCTGGAGCATCCCGCCGATCTGCAGCTTCGGCTCCTTGCCGGCCGGCTTCACCGCATGCTGCTCCTTCGTGGAGGCGGCGAGCTCGAGCTGTTTGCGAAGCTGCTCGTTTTCGACGCGGAGTATTTCGTTGAGTTGCCGGAGCTGCTCGAAGCCCTCTTCGAGCTTCCTGAGTCGCTCTTCGACGAAAGGGGAATCCTGCTGCGCGGCTGCCGCCCCCGTGGCGACTGCGAAGGTGAGAGTCAGTGCGACGAGGCGCCGTCGAATCATCTCGATCTCCTGGCCGCCGCAGATCGAGCGCGCGGGAGTGAATGCGCGGGGTCGGCCCTGCGGTGCGGTGCCGATCGTATCGAACGGGAAGGCAACTCGCGTGTGCGGGATCAGACGTTCCCGTGTGACGCGGAGCAGGCGAGCAGCGCGAGGCCGGTCAGCGCGGCGCGAGCATCGACTCGATCGCGGCGATGGCGCGTCGGAGCGACTCGACGTCGCCCGCGGCGCCGCCGATCGTGACCGTGCGCGTCGCATCGTCCGCCGCGAGCGTTCCTCCGTCTTCTGCGAGCGCCGCAAGAGGCGCGTAGAACGAAGCGGGCCGGCTCGCGACCCTCATCTTGATCCGGGCCGGCTCGCCGGAGCCCTGGGGCACGACCCGCACCGGATCGCCTCGCTGCACGCTGGTTAGGCCATTCGCCGCGAGCGCGATCGCGAGAAGCTCTTCCCGCGGCACCTCCGTGACGGTTGCGGTGAGCTGGCCTTCGATGCCCTCGACCGGCGCGCTCCCCGCGAGCGCGAGCACCTCGCCGAGGTCGACTCCTCGAACGCGCAGGGAGATCGGATCGCCTCGGAAGAGCTCCGGCTCGATCACCCGCCACTCCTCTCGCCGCGAACCTTTGAGCGCGCGAAGGATCGTCGGCATGTCCCGCGACGGCGCCACGGCCAGGAGCCCTGGCGGAGACGACGCCGTGTCGGTCAGGATCACCGCCCTGTTCCCCGCCGCCTTGCGCATGAGCCTGGCAAGCTCCTGCGGTTTCATCGACTCCTGGTAGACGGCTGCGACGCGCAGCGGTTCATGGACGCGCGACCCTTTAGGAACGACGAGCCACGCCGACTCGAAGCGAATCGCCTCGGCGCCGGCCGCGTCGAGGACTTTCGCGACGACGAGGTCCCACGGCTGCGCTTCGGCGGCGACACGCAGCGCTCCCTGCTGCTCCGCGAGCTCGATGAAGTCGCCTCGCAGGGCGACCGGCCAGCCGGCTGACCAGGCGAACAGATCGACGAGCTCGGCCGCGCCGATCCGTTCGAACTTGACGCTGACCTTGCGATCGGAGGCCACGCCGTCCGTGAAGCCGCTGTGCCCGAGCGCGAACCGGTGACCTTCCATCGCGTCGATGAGCCTTCCTGCCTCGGCGCGGTTGGCGACCTGGGACGCGGGGCCGTCGAGCTCGAGGGTCAGGTCATCGAGTCGTGTGACGCCTTTCCGGTCGCGCCCGAGGAACTCGAGATAGCGGAAGACGGCGTCGCGGCTCGAGAAGGTGAGGCTCGTGCGCCCCGTGCCGGTCGGCGCCAGGCGCTCGGGCGCGGCGCGCTCGACGACTGCGGGGCTGGGCCTGACCGGCGGTGCCTCGCTCGGGTCGCGCTTCGAGAGCGTCTGGACGCCTGCCGCAACGGCGATCAGCGCGATGAGCGCGATCGCGGCGGCGACGAGCTTTCCGTTGACCGGCCTGCGTCCGCCCAAGGCCCTGCGGGTGCCCGCGCTGTGCTGCCACGCGTCGACGAACTCGACGATCTGCGCGGGCAGAGGCCGCTCCGCGGCATTCTTCCGGAGCATCTGCGTCACGAGGTCGACCATCGGCGAGAGCGAGGCATCGAGGGGCGGAAGCGGATCGGGGACCCCGCGCAGGATGCGCCCGATCACTTCGGAGGGGGTGCCTGCGCGGAACGGCGGGCGCCCCGAGATCATCTCGTAGAGGACGCAGCCGAGCTCGAAGACGTCAGTCGCGGGCCCGACGCCGCGGCCGTCGATCTGTTCCGGCGCCATGTAGTTAGGCGTGCCCATGATGATGCCGCGGTCGGTGGGGTGCGAGTCGCCGACGAGCCTCGCGATGCCGAAGTCGGCGATCTTTACGCGGCCGCTCTCGGTGAGCAGGATGTTCGCGGGCTTGATGTCACGGTGGACGATGCCCTGCGCGTGCGCGGCCGCGAGAGCCTCGGCGCAGTCACGAAGAATCTCGGCGGCGCGGGTGGGCGGGAGCGGGCCGGTCGCGAGCACCTCCTCGAGCGACGTTCCGGCGACGTACTCGAGCACGAGGTAGAGCCCGCGCGTGTCTTCCCCGGCGTCGTGGAGCGTCACGACGTGCTGATGCTGGAGGCGCGCGTTGGCGCGCGCCTCGCGCAGGACGCGCAGGCGCGCCTCGTGATCGACGGTGCCACCCATCTCGATCAGCTTGACCGCGACGACGCGGTCGAGTTTGAGGTCGCGCGCGCGGTAGACGCGACCGAAGCCGCCGCGGCCGAGAGGCGCAAGTAGCTCGTAACGGTCACCGACGCGGGTTCCGAGGAGCGGATCGCCGGGTTTGCTCGCGTCGAGAGAGGATTCGATGATCTCCTGCGTCTCGTTCGGGTTCATCCGGCGAGTCGGGTCGTCGTTCCGTGGCATGGGGGAGAGTATAGGTCGATGGCGCGCGTGTGGCGAAGGCCTGTAGCGAAGGCCTCCGGCCTTCGCGGGATCGCGCCGAGGGAACGAGCTTCGCGAAGCGGGCAAGGCGGGACGCCTTGCCTACACGCTCACATCTGAAACGCGTACGAGACTTTGAGAAACGCCGAGCGGGCCGCGGGCTCGAACTCTTCCTGCTCGGTCAGCGCGCTCTGGTCGCCGTATCCGATGAAGAGCACGGTCTGCCAGTTCAACTTGTAGGCAAAGAGCGCGGATAGGTCGATCGTCCCGGAGTACTCCTCGACGGGGGAGGTGTAGAGCGCCGGGTCGCGGTCGGTGCGTACGTGCTGGCCGATCAGGCGCAGATACGAACGCGAGTTGAACGTGTAGGTGGCTTTCAGCCGCTCCACCTGCGCGTCGAAGAGTCGCTGGCCCTGCTCGACGTCGAGGTAGCGATACTCCGTGTTGAGGACGAGCTCGAGATGGTCGGTGGGACGGACGGTCGCGTTGAACGCGATCCTTGCGCCGTCTCCCTGGCGCGAATTGGCGAAGTCGATCTCCTCGCCGACCCAGCCCGTCAGTTCGAGCCGGTTGAAGATCCTTCCCGGGTTCGCCTGCAGAGTGTAAAAGAGCCGCGTGCGCGAGATCGGTCCCTTTCCGGCCTCGACCTTGTTCGTCGAGAGGGAGAAGTTCATGAAGGAGTTCCAGCGCCCGTCCATCCCCACGCCGGGCCTGACCTCCTGGTAGATCAGCTCGCCGTCCCGGGTGCTGGTGTAGTCGGCGAAGACGAACGTGCGGATGCGCGAGAAGAAGCCGGTCGGGTAGAAGGTCCATCCGCCGTTGAAATAGCCTTCGCGGACACCGACCTGGGGGATGAACCCGAGGTCGGCGCGGAACTCGTCGGCGATGTCGAGATAGACGATGTCGAAGTCGTAGGTGCGGGTTCCTCGTTGCCATTCCACCTTCGCGCCGTGGCCCGAGAGAGCCTGCCCGTTCCACTCGGCGGCGAGATCGGGACGGTTCGGCGTCTCGCTGTCGCTGTAGAGGATCTGCGCGGTGACGTAGTCCTGCTGGTTAGGCCGCCATTCCATGTCGGGGCCGAAGACGCGGTTGTGCCCGCCCCCGTCGATCTCACGGCTGGTCACCAGAAAGCTGCCGAACGACCGGCCCACGTCGTAACGCCCGCGCGCGACGAGGTTCAGCGACGCGAAGTCCGCTGACGCGAGACCGGAGTTGTTTGGCCCGGGGATGATGACGCCGCCGCCGCCCTCGTCGTCGATGACGAGCGCGGTGTAGGAGGCGTCGCCCGCCTTGCCGGTTCCGCGCAGCCCCCAGCGCGGGTCGAACATCGTTCTCGTGTAGACGGCGTTGAGCGGCAGCGAGAAGAGGTTCTTCCCTTCGAGGAAGAACGGCCGCTTCTCGGGGAAGAAGACGGCGAAGCGCTCGTTGGTCGTGATGACGGCGACGTCGGACTCGATCTGCGAGAAGTCGGGGTTGATCGTCGCGTCGATCGCGGTGTCGGCGTTCGGCGTCCACTTCGCGTCGAGCCCGCCGTCGAAGTCGCTTCCCTGGCTCTCGAGCGGAGAGCCGAGCCCGTTCTCGGGACGCCAGTCCTGGCGCGCCGTGGCGTAGGGAGCGGCGATCAGGCCGCCCGCCGCCGGGAGATTCTCGATGCCCGTGAGCGGCGTGTAGCTGCAGACGAAACAGGAGACGTCGCGCGGGAGTTTCGCGCTGAAGTGCTGGTAACGCCGGTCGCGCGGGTAGTTGCGGTAGAGGATCGCGGTCCACTTCTGCTCGCCGTTTTCCGGGTAGCGCAGTGAGGAGAAGGGGATGCGGATCTCGAGCGTCCAGCGATCCTCGTGGATGCGCGCGGCGGAGTCCCAGAAGAAGTCGGGGGCCGAATCTTCGCCCGAGGTGTCGCTCGTAATCGCGTCGTACTGGATGCCGCGAGGGTTGGCGAGGAAGAGGATCGCGGTCTTCCCGTCTCCGCTCGTGCTCAGGATGAGCCCGCCGTAGTCGTTTGCCGAGCCGACGTTGTCACGGTCGGCGTAAGGCGCGCGGATCGCGCGGATGTTCGGGTCGAAGAACTCGAGCGCGACGTAGAAGAAACGCTCGTCGTAGGTCATCCATCCTACGTTCTTCACCTTCGGCTCGAGGTTGTCGCCCGGATTCGTCTCGTACCAGGTGTCGATCCGCGTCGCACGCTGCCAGGCTTCGTCGTCGAGCGCGCCGTCAATCTGGATCACGCCCGTCGAGCGGGTGACGTGAATCGGGTCGGGCGAGGCCTGCGCGTGCGCCCGCGACATCAGGAACAGCATCGTGAGGCTGACGGCTAGAAGTGTCTTTCTGGGGTGCATACAGGCCTCTCCGCGACGAACGCAGGAGAGAGTGTAGGGTCATCGGCGCCCGATTGGCACGACGACTCGAGAGCTGTTGCGCGTTCGTCACGCGGGGCGTGAGTCAAGAGACAGACGAGTTGTCGTCCTGAGCGCAGCGAAGGACCTCGCAGGCTTCTACAAAGGAAGTCGTCAGCCCCTGGATCCTGGCTTGTTGCGTGTTGGTAGAACCGTGCGAGGTCCTTCGCTGCGCTCAGGACGACATGTCGTTCGAGCTTCGGTCTGCGGCCTTACGCCCGAGCGTGGTACTCGCTGAAGACCGCGAGCTCGACGTCGCGGCGCGGGCTCTCGAACCCCGTGTCGCGAAGCGCGCCGAGGATCACGTCGGGCGGGACGCAGTGGAGGGTCGTGTCCCAGTAGTAGCGCATGAGCGTCGCCGCATCCTTGCTGCCGGTGCGGATGCGCGTGAGCAGCGGCACGACGCGGCCCATGTAGACGCCCATGGCGGCACGCCCGATTCTCGAGCGCGGTGGCGTGATCTCGAGGATGAGCAGGGTGCCGCCGGGAACGAGCACCCGACGCATCTCGGCGAACGCGGCGCGCAGATCGCCGAAGTGACGCATGGCGAATCCGACGCTGAGCATGTCGAACGCGCCGTCGCCGAAGGGGAGCGCGGTCCCGGTCGCCTCGACGAGTCGCGACCGCATCGGGCCGCTGCGCGCTTCGAGCAGCATCCCGAGGCTCGGGTCGAGGCCGACGACATTGCCCTTGCCGCCGAGCGACTCGATCGCGGCCCGCCCGACGACTCCGGTGCCCGTCGCGACGTCGAGCAGGCGCACGCCCTCACGCCATCCATGCCGCGCGAGGGCCTCGGCACGATAGCGGGAGCCCGTGCCGAACGAGGGAATCGCCACCATCCATTCGTACCAGGGAGCCGTTTCGTCGAAGAGGTTTCGAACGTACTCGCTCCGCTTCCCGGGCTGGTCGTAGTACTCCGTGAGGTCCGGATGCGGGGCGAGAGGGGCCGGTTCGGTGGGCATGGCGGCGATTCTAGCAATTCGAGACTCGGGCGACAGGCGGAAGGCGAGAGGCGATGAGCAGGCTTGAAAAAGCCTTCCGGCTGGAGGCCGCGTGAGTTGTGTCGAACCTCGATAGAATGTGAGGGCTCGAGAGGCGATCAAAGGGGTGACTCGAAGACGCAAGGCGATTCTGCTGCTCGTCCACAACTGGAAACGGTTGCTGGGACTCCTCATCCTGCTCGGGATCGCCGTGCTCGCCGCGCGATCGGAGGGGCTCTTCGTCGCACTCGACGACCTGCTGGCCGCGGTTCAGGCGCTCATCATTCGAAGGCCGGGCTGGGGCGTGGTCGTCTTCGTGCTCTTCTCGGCGCTGTCGGCGATGTTTGCGTTCCTCTCGTCGGCAGTGCTCGTGCCGATCGGCGTCTACGTCTGGGGCGCGACGCTGACGTTCGTGCTGCTCTGGCTCGGCTGGCTCCTCGGAGGCGTCTGCGCCTACACGATCGGGCGCTACCTCGGCAGGCGCGTGGTCGTCTGGTTCGTCGATCCGGACAAGCTGCGACGCTACGAAGGGCGGCTCTCGCAGCGCGCACGCTTTCCGGTGGTGCTGCTCTTTCAGCTCGCGCTGCCGTCTGAGATTCCGGGCTACCTTCTCGGACTGCTCCGATATCCGTTCTGGCTCTATATCGGCGCGCTGGCCATCGCGGAGTTGCCATTCGCCGCGGGCGCTGTCTCTCTCGGCAAGAGCTTCCTGCGGCGGGACTGGCCGGCGCTCGCGGCAGTCGGCATCGTGGGGATCGCACTCACCGCGTGGGCAGTGACTGCGTGGCATCGGCGCCACGTTGCCGAGCCGCAACAGTGAGCCTCGGCTCGACGAGAACAGATGATCGACTGGAGCGAACGCTATCGCGCGCGTGAGACGCCCTGGAATCTCGGCGGCGCGCATCCGGAGCTCGTGCGGAGGCTCGGGAATGGCCAGCTCTGCCCTGGCGACGAGTTTCGCAGCGTGCTCGTGGCGGGATGCGGCCACGGGCATGACGCACTCGCGCTTGCGGGCGCCGGTTTCGTCGTCACGGCCGTCGACATCGTGCACGATCTGCGTGACCACCTGGAGGAAAGGCTTGCGGCGCTCGGTGGCAGGTTTGCCGTCGCAGACGCGCTTGCGCTCGAGGGAGTGCAGTTCGATCTCGTCTTCGACCACACGTTCTTCTGCGCGATCGATCCGTCGAGGCGCGCCGACTGGGGAGCGATGATCCGCCGCGTGCTGCGCCCGGGCGGCGCGGTGGCGGCGATCGTCTATCCCTTCTCGAAGCCGATCGAGGCTGGCGGGCCGCCGTGGGGGATCTCGAGGGACGCGATCGAGGAAGCCCTCGGCGCAGGATTCGAGACGGTCGCCGACGAGGAAGTCGTGGAGAAGGGCCACCTGACGTGGCCCGAGCGCTGGCTGTCGATGCGGCGCGTTTGATGCGCGCAAGAGGACGAACGGGCGACCCGGCGGGTCGCCCCTACGAAGACCTCCACACGCACTCCACGTGGGCGCGAGACTAGAATGCTCGCCGTGACTTCCGCCGCTGCCCATCCGCGCGAGCCGCTCTTCACGCCGACGTTCATCAACGTTTGGGGGCTGAGCTTCGTCACGTTTCTTTCGGCGTTCCAGCTCTTCCCGACGATTCCTTTCCGCATCATCGAGCTCGGCGGGAGCAAGGCGGAGGCGGGGCTCTTCCTCGGGTTGTACACCGGGGCGGCGGCGCTTTCGGCTCCGCTGACCGGCACGATCGCAGACCACATCGGAAGGAGACGTCTCGCGCTTTTCGCGTCGATGGCATTCGTGCTCTTCTCTCTGCTCTACGCGGTGGTGACCGATCGTTCGCTGCTCCTGGGCGTCGCGGTCGTTCACGGAGTGCTCTGGTCGGGAATCCTCACCTCGAGCGGCGGGATCATGACGAACCTGATACCCGCGTCGCGGCGCACCGAGGGGCTCGCCTACTGGGGAATGGCGAGCACGGTGGCGATCGCATTCGCGCCGCTGGTGGGACTGCGTCTCTACCACTACAGCTGGCTCGTGATGTGCCTGGCGATGGCCGCGCTCTCGGTGGTGATGATCGTGATCGCGGCGATCCTGCCGCACGACGAGCCTCGCACCGACGCGCGCTTTCCGCGCCTGACCGAGATCATCGATCCGAAAGTGTTCGTGACGGCGCTGACGCTGACGACGGTGTCGTTCGGCTACGGAGGGCTGACGAGCTACGTCGCGCTGCTCTCGGTCGAGCGGAAGATCGAGCCGCCATCGCTCTTCTTTACTGTGTTCGCGTTGCTGATTCTCGTTTCGCGAATCATCGTCGGGCCGTTCTCCGACCGGATCCCGACCAAGCGGATGCTCTACCCGGCGCTGGTCGGCATCGCGATCGCGCTCGTCGTGCTCGCCTACGGGGAGACGCGCGCATGGATGATCGTCTCCGCGGCGATCTACGGGGCCGGGCTCGGCATCGCGTTTCCCACGTTCATGAGCTTCATCATGGGGCGCACCGATCCGTCGCGCCGCGCGGCGATCTTCGGCAACGTGATCATGGCGTTCGACTCGGGAATCGGCCTCGGTTCCGCGGCAACCGGCGCGATCGTCCAGCGCTTCGGCTACAAGCCTGCATTCCTCGGCGCCGCTTTACTCAGCCTCGGCGCGATCGCGATGTTCTCCGCGACGTCGCGGATGTGGGAGGCGCGGGCGGATTGATGGCCCTCACCCCGCGATGAGCCGCTTCAATCCCTCGACCTCGGCACGGAGCTCGGCGACCGTGTTCTCGAGCTCCGTGATGCGGTCTTCGAGACCTGACCCCGCGAACGACTGGGCTCGCGGGGCGCGCTCGGCGACGGGCGAAGGAACGTAGACCGGCTCGCCAGAGAGCAGGTGGGCCCATCGCGTTTCCTTCTGGCCCGACTGGCGCTCGAGGTGCCGCACGAACGGCTCCTCGCGCGAGGCGAGCACCCGAAGCGTCTCCTCGATCTCCTCGGGCGACTCGAACTCGTGAAGCCGTTCCGTCCGCGTGCGCAACTCTGCCAGGGTCTGCGGTCCGCGCAGGAAGAGCACCGTGAGGATCGCCTTCGACGCGCGGCTGATCTGGAGCACTCCCTCGAGGTTGTGGTCCCATCGTGCCGCGCGCCCGCCGGTCACCTTCCAAACCATCTTGTCCTGCTGCAGCCGCGCGAGCGCCGACTCGATCTCAGCCTCGGAGTAGTCGGTGACCGGCTCGCGGCTCGTCTTCTGATTGCACGCGAGGAGTAGCGCGTTCATCGTCAGCGGGTAGTTCTCCGGCGTCGCCTGCTGCTTCTCGAGCAGCGAGCCGAGCACGCGCGTCTCGACCGGATCGAGCTCTCGAATCATCGCGGTTGCGTCATCCCTGCGTCGCCGGAGCGGCCGTCGGTCCCGGAGTCCCGGGCGCGGGAGGGAACTTCATGTCGAGGCGGATCAGCACCTCGTCCTTGATCAGATCGTCCGAGGCGCCCTTGTAGGCGACGCCCCAGTCCTGGCGGTTGATCGTGAACTCCGCCGTCGCCGTCAGGCCTGAAGCGTCATTCGCGACCTTGACCGGGAAGCTGATCGCCTTCTCCGTGCCACGCATCGTCAGCGTCCCGCTGATCGTATGCGTCGCGCCATCCTTGTTCCCGGCTGGCGCTTGGCCGATCGACGTCGATCGGAAGTTGGCCTTCGGGTGGGTCGCGACGTCGAAGAAGTCGGGCGTCTTCAGGTGCGCGGTCAGCTTCGGCGTGTCGGTGAAGATCGAGTTCATGTCGATCTCGAACGCAATCGACGACGGCTTGCCGTCGAGCCATGCTACCGAGCCGGTGAAGTCGGTGAAGCCGCCCGTGTGGTCCCTCGTCACCTTCGCTCCGACGAACTCGATGCGGCTCGTCTCGCGGGTGACGGCGACCTCGGTGCCTGGGGTCGCCGGCGTCGCCGGCGCTGCGGCAGTGGCAGGCGTCGGCTCCGAGACGGTCGCGGCCGTCTTGTCATCGACCTCGCTCTGGCAGGCTGCGAGCACCACTACGACGCTCGCCATCACGATCGCGCGGGGGATATTCAGGCTCTTCATCGATTCGTCCTCCGAGGAATAGTTGAGGGGCCGGATTCTGTATTGTGACCCGGCGCCGGGCATTCATCTTCGCCTATCGGCAAACGGGATCGCAAGCCGCGCCGCAAATCCCAACAACAACGGAGAGTCGGGCGCATGGGTCTCAGTGCGGGCATCGTAGGACTGCCGAACGTCGGCAAGTCGACCATTTTCAACGCGCTTACTGCCGCGGGTGCGCAGAGCGCGAACTACCCCTTCTGCACGATCGAGCCGAACGTCGGCATCGTTCCGGTGCACGACAAGCGCCTCGACGAGGTGGCCCGGCTCACGGGGAGCAAGGCGATCATCTACACCGACGTGAAGATCGTCGACATCGCCGGCCTCGTCAAGGGCGCGAGCAAGGGCGAAGGGCTCGGCAACCAGTTCCTCGCGAACATCCGCGAGACCGACGCGATCATCCATGTCGTCCGCTGCTTCGAGGACGCGAACGTCGTCCACGTCGAGGGCTCGGTCGACCCTGCGCGCGACGTCGACATCATCGAGACGGAGCTGATGCTCGCGGACCTCGACACGATCACCAAGCGTGCGGACCGCGTCGGTCGCGTCGCGAAGTCGGGCCAGAAGGAAGCGGTCGCCGAGCACGGCATGCTGCTCAAGGCGCAGAAGGTCGTGGAGGAGGGGATGCCACTTCGCTCGGCCGGATTCACCGACGACGAAATCGAGCTGCTCCGCCCGTCGAACCTCCTCACGCTCAAGCCGGTCCTCTACGTCGCGAACGTGGCGGAGAGCGACATCGGCAAGGAGACGCCGCACGTCGAGAGCCTTCGCAAGGTCGCGGCCGAGCGCAAAGGCGAGATCGTCGTGCTCGCGGGGGAGATCGAATCGCAGATCGTCCAGCTCGACGAGCACGAGCGCGAGCACTTCCTCGAAGACCTCGGGCTCGAGGAGCCGGGGCTGAATACGCTCGTCCGCAGCGCGTACACGCTGCTCAACTTGGAGACGTTCTTCACCGCGGGCCCGAAAGAGGCGCGCGCCTGGACGATCCACGTCGGCTTCAAGGCGCCGCAGGCTGCCGGAGAGATCCACACCGACTTCGAGCGCGGTTTCATCCGCGCCGAGACGATCGCCTATGCCGACTTCGTCGCCCACGGCGGGGAGCAGGGCGCGAAGGCCGCCGGAAAGATGCGCAGCGAAGGCAAGGACTACGTCGTCGAGGACGGGGACGTCATTCTGTTCCGGTTCAACGTGTAGCGGCAGGTCAGAGGCGAAAGGCGAGAGGCGCGGGCGAGAGGCGTGTGGCGCAGACACTCTTGTCTGCGCGCCGCCGAAGGCGGCCCGT